>JANQGW010000138.1 GCA_028282905.1 Sedimentisphaerales bacterium
TACCAGGTACAAAGAATCCAAAGACCCGTCCCAACCGGCGGCCAATGCCCCCGCCAGCCGACCGTCAATAAACACCGGCGAACCGCTGCATCCGTGAACCGTCCCGGCGTGCTGGAATCGCTCATCGGTCCCGATCACCAGGATCATATCCTGCCCCGGCTCAACCCCGCGAACCACACTTAATAGCTTCAGCGGAAACCGCTCAATCTCCATCCCCGAAAACACCGACAGACAATACGCCTCCATATCCGGGCGAATCTCATCAATCGAAATATATTGGCTCGAATCCGTCGCGGCACCCGAAAATGGGGCAAAAAGGGCAGAAAAAGCCAGAATTGAGGGTAAAAGAACTGATATACAGCGTTTTTTCATGATTATGTTCCTGTTTTCGACAATTTTACAAAATGCGACTCGGCGGAAAGCCCAAATAACACTGAAAAGTAACTTCCCGGACGGCACTCACGCCCCCCGCCGGAGCAGAAATCTAAAGTATCCTCAAACAATCATTGCATGTCAAAGACATTTTTTCTATAATGCGCCTTTTATTCTGCCCGTCTGAAGCGTGTTTTACAATGTTTCACCCCGCAGAATGACAGGAACCTGCAGGGCATTGTCACGCAGGTAAAGAATCCAGAATATGGGCCCCGGTTAACCCGGCCCCAACACTGGACGATAGATATTGAATATTTATGAAACACTGTAATCACAGAATAAACAATAGAGAGGACAAAAATGGATTCTGAACATCGTCATGAACTGAAAAGCAACGATCTGGCGGATTTCCTGACACATTTACCGGAATTTTATAAAAAGAACTCCAATATCATCTTGGGCTTGACACTGATTATTATCGCGCTGATCACCGCACCGATGTTCTCTAAGATGGCCCGTCAAAAAGAGATGGCAGAGCAAAGCCAGGTCTCTGACGGCATCAGCCAGCTCAACCAAAGTATCGGCAACACCTTCCAGAATGCCGAAGAAGACACCTCCGCCGCTTTAGACGCGATTCTCGTCAACGCCCAGAACCTCTCCGACGAAGCCGCCAAACTCGACGGCGACGCCGCCGCCATGGCCTACATCAAAGCCGGTCAGGCCTACCGGATCGAACTGCACCTGAAAAAAGAGATTATCGGTGCCGATAAAGTTGCAGACCAGGTCCAAAAAGCAGAAATCGCCTATAACAATGCCGCGGCAAAGGCAAAAACCCCAACTCTGAAAGCCATGGCCCAACTGGGACTGGCCCTCTGCGCCGAAGAACGCGGCCAGACCGAGCAGGCCAAAACGCTCTATCAGGCCATCGTAGACGATGAAACGTTCGCCGCGACCGCCCTGCCCAAACAGGCTCAGATTCGTATCGACGCACTTGAAGAAAACTCCGAAACCTTCACCTTCGTCAAGGCCCCCGAAGAACCCGCAGCCCCGATAACCGATGAACTGCAAAAGGCCATCGAATCCGGTCAGGTCACGATTGAAGATAAAGCCAAACCCGTCGAAAGCACTCAGCCCGAAGCCCCGGCGGAAAACAACTAAGCGCTAAGTATGTCTGATTCAGCAAATCCAATCCCCCCGCGTAAGGATGCGGCCGAAGAATCTGCGCCCACTGCTCAGGACATCATCGACCTGGACCGCAATCTCACCGACGACGAAGTCGATGAGCTTGTCGGCGAGGAACTGCGCTTTCGTGTCGGCAATAACCTGAAATTCTCCCGGCTGGACAAATACCTCGTCGGCCGCTTCAGCCAGTTCAGCCGCACTCACATGCAGCGGCTCATCCGCGAACAGGGCGTCCACGTCAACGACCACTCGGCCAAACCCAGCCACCAGCTAAAGGCCGGCGATGAGATCCGACTGATCCTGCCCCCGCGGGAAAAACGCGAGCTGATCCCCGAAGACATCCCCGTCAACGTCATTTACGAAGACGACGACCTGGTCGTCATCAACAAACAGCCCAACCTGATCGTCCACCCCGCCCGCGGCTACAAACACGGCACACTCGTCAACGGGCTGGTCTATCACTTCCAGAATCAGCTGTCCCACTGTCCCGACGACATCCGCCCCGGCATCGTCCACCGCCTCGACCGCAACACCACCGGCTGCCTCGTCGTGGCCAAGACCGACGACGCCCAGTTTGGCCTCTCGGCCCAGTTCGCCAACCGGACCGTCAAGAAAACCTATATCGCCCTGGCCCATGGCGCCCCGCAGCTCGACGCCGACGTCATCGACCAGCCGTTGGGCGTCCACCCGAACAAACGCGAAAAGTACGCCGTCCGACCCGACGGCAAACCCTCGGTCACGATCTACCACGTCCTCGAACGCTTCCGCGGCTACTCGCTGATCGAACTGGACCTCAAAACCGGACGCACCCACCAGATTCGCGTCCACCTGTCCTGGATCAAACACCCCATCGTCGCCGACGACATGTACGGCGGAAAAATCGTCTACCCCTGGCAAATTGAAAATCGAGAATCCGCCCCGGAAGACCCGCTGCTGGCCCGATGCGCCCTGCACGCCTGGAAACTCGAGATCACACACCCCGTCTCCAAAGAACGCATGAAATTCGAGGCCCCCCTACCCGAAGACATGCAAAACCTCCTCGAAAACCTCCGCCAACACCGTACAACATAATCTCGTTCTATCCTTCTCCTAAAACCAATGTCTTTTCATTTTCCTCAAAAAATCTGTATCAATCTTAAAACCGGACAGAGAACCAATCACGGAATCTATACCGCAATAAGGACACAAGGCAGTATTGCTGTCATCAATCCATTCTCCGATTTCATCCGGGGGAAACATTTTCAGACAATAAAAACATCCGCAAAGATCACTTGCAAGCAACTCCTTACGATGATTGATACTAAACTTGTGTGCTAATATATAGTCCTTTTCCATTTTATATTTCAATCCCTCTGCTTGAATTAATATTCTCTAAGTAAATATCCTTCACAGATCGCCTATTTGATCGGGCCTTCTTTCAGTGGAAATGAGGTTTTCTTTCCCATAACATCAAGCCACAAAGTATCACCAGAGAAAGAATAACTCCATGGGGGTTCGACAAAAGTCGTCCAAAGCTTTTTACCCTTTATATCCCAAGCCGCACATTCAAGCTCCGCTGACATGATAACAATATCTCCATACCGATCCCATCCCCAAAGGCCTGTATCAGCCGTATCTTCCCAAATACGCTTTGGTTCCGTTAAGTCATAAGCAAGTAAACACTCACCAGCCCCAAAAAACAGGATATTAGTCTCTGGAACTAATATAATGCCAGGATGAAAGCAAGCATAAGAGACAAGGTTAGATATTTGAGTGATAACTATAAGTGGTTGTTGGTTATTTTTTTGTACAGACAGAAAATAAGGAGCGCAAAAAGAATCTGATGACTTAACATGCTCAACGATACATGCAGACTTAGAATACTCTTCAAATAAAGATGGCAAACCATTGCTTTGCATAGAAATAGTATATTGTCCTATTCTCATTCTAAACATTAGAATTCCCTATTAATTAATATCACCCAAATAAATCTCTATCTCTCGCCAGTTGAGATTTTTGAACAACTGCTGAAAATGCTTTGGGTAGAGGCGATACTGCTCCAGCTTCTCGATCTTCAGCCACTGAACGCCGTGCTGATGCATATCCGGCGTATGCCCGCACGTCTCATCTACTTCCGTTAAAAGCTCACACTCAAAATAAAACTCCACCTGGTGCAGATTCCCGTCTTCATCGGCAAACTCGTGGTTATTGGAGATATAGTCCCGCACAAACCGCAGCGGCCCAATCGCAATCTCCCCGCCGACCTCCTCATCAAATTCGCGAGTTAGTGCCTCATGCAGCGACTCATTATGATGCTGACCGCCGCCGGGCAGCATATACCAGTCGCCCTCACAGTCCCGGTTGCGAACCGCCAGCAAACGCCCGTTTTCAATCACAATCGCCTTAGTCGAAGTCCGAACCCGTTTCATAACAACTCCAAAACCACACAAATCATCCCGACCGCCAACTTGTCATTCCAAGCTAAAAAACAGTCATTCCGAGTGTATGGGAACGCGGGCGTCTCGCCCGCTTTTTTAACCATCTCACCCGGCACTCCGTCATTCCAAGCAAAGCCGAGGAATCTATTTAAACAGCCATCGCCGTCAGGCGATTCCATAATTAATCACTATTCAATAATCAATTAACCACCATTGACCACCACAGACATTCATGGTACAAAATACAATGGTTATTGCCAACACAAATTTAAGGAAACCAAACCATGATCGAAATACTCAGACAACGCCGCAGCGTACGAAAATTCCAGGACAAACCCATCGCCCCTGAAAAGCTCGATCTGCTCAAAGAGGCCGTCCTGCGATCCCCGTCCAGCCGCAGCTTCGACCCGTGGCATTTCATCTTCGTCGATGACAAGGATCTGCTCGAAAAATTGTCCCAAAGCAAACCGCACGGTTCCGCCTTCCTGAAAAACGCGCCGCTGGGCATCGTCATCTGTGCCGACGAAACCAAAAGCGACGTCTGGGTCGAAGACTGCTCCATCGCCTCCATCCTGGCCCAGCTGACCGCCCAGTCACTGGACCTGGCAAGCTGCTGGATACAGATTCGCAAACGAATCTACAGCGACACCGTCACCAGCGAAGACTACATCCGAAACCGTTTAAATATCCCGGAAAATATCCGCGTCGAATCGATCATCGCCGTCGGCCACCCCGCCGAACACCCCGTCGGCATCGGCAAAGAAAACCTGAAAACCGACCGAATCAAAACCAACCGCTGGCAATAACTGAAAACGCGGGCGTCTCGCCCGCATTATCTTGACACCCCCCAAATCACTCTGTCATTCCAAGCAACAATTATCACGCCGCTCTTGTCCGGCATCCAGCATTGAAAAAGCATCGCCGAAGGCGATTCCTCAATTCACAATTAATAATTCAACATTCAAAATTATCCATCCTCTTTCGGCCGAAACATCAAACACGCCCGGCTGACATCCGGATAAATCTCAAACAGGCTGTTCAGCCGCGTCAACGTCAAAACCTTTTGAATTACCCCCTTGACACAGGCCAGCTTGACATTACCGCCGCGTTTAGCCAGTTTGCTGTGAAGCCGCACCAGCACTCCCAGCCCATAGCTGGAGATATAATCCAGCCGCGAACAATCAACCACAATCTTAGTTTGCCCGCCCTCGATCAACGCTCCCAACTCATTAACAAACTGATCGGCATTCTCAGAATTCAGCCCGCCATCAGCATTCACAATCAAAATATCATCATCAACATCACTGTAATAAAATTTCATAATCGTCTCCCTTATCCCTAAGCCGTCCGCTTAATGATAATAATCGTCCGGTCATCATCCGCCGGCCCGCTCTGCGTGTACTGGTCAACCGCCGCACGAATCGCCTCCGAAATCGCTTTCGCCGATGCGTCCCGGTTCTGTTTGATAATATCAACCACGCGACCGGTTCCAAACTGTTCATCGCCGGCGTCAACCGCCTCGTAAATACCATCCGAGATCACCGCGAAAATATCCCCCGCCAACATATCAATCCGCTTAACCTCACTGGCTCCCAGCGGCTCAAAAATCCCCAGCGGAAAAGTGTCCGCGTCCAGCACCTCAACCGTATCTTCACCAGCAGCATAATACAGTAGCGGCGCCTGCCCGGCACTGAAATAGCGAAGACAACCATCCACCGTATCGATTTCCCCCAGCCACGCCGTAATAAATCGCCCTTCCGGCAAGTCCGCACACAACTGCTCATTCATATGCTCGGCAATCACCGAGATATCGGGCCGCATGCGTACCGCCATCCGCAGCATCGCCCGAAGCTGTGTCACCGACAGCGCCGGCCCCAACCCATGTCCGGTCGCATCCGCCAGCAGACCAATCGCCTTCCGGGCCGAGTCATTGCAAATCGTCACCGCCCCCGTTGCATCGTCAACCTCATACCCGACAACATCATACGTATCCCCGCCGGTCTCTTCAGCCGGCGCATTCCACCCGTCAATATCAAATCCCGCCAATTGCGGCACACACTCCGGCAGCGTTTTCTGCTGAATCTCCCGGGCAATCTGAATATCCCCCTCCAGCTTCAACAGGGTTTTCAGCCCCTGACGCATTTTCTCATGCGCCTCAGCCAACGCCGTCACCTCCCGCACGGGCGAAACAATCGGCTCACCCGCCTCAAGGTCACCGGTACTCATCCGGTTGCTTTCAGCCACCAGCAACTCAATCGGCCCACTGTACCGATTCGCCAGCACCAGCGGACGCCTGACTCCCAGCACCAGAACCACAATCACAATCCCCAAAACCCACAATTGGCTTCGCCGAATATCCTCCAGCATGTCAGACTCCGGCACAATCACCGCCATCAGAAATCCCTGATCGGACGTCAGGTTGAAACGCCCCTCCGAAACCCACCATGCCTTACCCAGGCTGAAAAACCGAAACGAGTCGCCCTGCTCCATGGTCTTTTGATTTACAATCACTTCAATCGCCTTCTTTACCAAAGGATCCTTCAGGTCTCCGGGAGGTTTGAGCATGAAATCTTCATCAGGCCGCAAATCACCATAGTGTTCCGTGGTCGAAAATCCGACAATGCGACGATTATCGGGAACATCGGTTGTCAGGATCACCGCTTGCTCATAGCTAAGAACTTTCAAGTCCTCAGTGAATGTTTGTATGTCCTTCAGTAAAATATCAAACCCGATCACACATTTGGAACCATCCGGCCTGACAAACTGCGTCGAAACAGTAATACCGTATTCCTGGGTAGTCATAAATCGGTATGGGTCGGTCCAGTAAATCAGCATCTCGGCATTGTCCGGACTTTCAGGGTCCGCACACCCGTTCCACTTTGCCGCCGCCCCTTTATACCACGGCCGCTCGCGGGGATCGTAGTCAAACTCTTTCCACGTCACGCTCACCGCAGACTCATCGGTATCCGCCCACTCGGTGAATTTCGCCCGCCCATCGTCTTTCAGCCCAGACTGCCGAATCAGCCATCGCCCGCCGGAATACAGCGTCATCAACTCCCGCCCCGATTCATCGGCAATCATCAGGGAAGTCACCTGCGGATAATGCCGTATGATGGCCGCCAGCCGTCCCCTCAACTGCTCAAAGTCATCCGGACCGATCTGCTCCTTTTGCCCCAGCGCTTTGACACGCAGCAATTCGTTTTCAACGGGATCAAAAAAACTGCCAAGTTTCTCCCTCGTCTGCGCGATGGTCTGATCGATCACCTTCTGTGAAAGTTTCTTAATCGCCAGCCGCGAACCGACAGCCATCGTCACCATAATCGCCCCGCTCAAAAATGCGATCACGGCAATCATATTCAATGTCAAGCTGCGGCGGATAGAAACCGTTCGAGCCATACGCACATCTCCCCTTTTTCAAAACCGGCCAGCCACCAACTGCCTAACCAACATCGGTAAAATCGCCGTCTTCAACAATCCGATCCTGAATCCGCGTCAGGTACTCATCCAGCTCCCGAACACTTTCAAACACATTCAGTGCCGGCAGCATCTGGATAATCTCGAAGACTTTCTTAATCTGCGGCTGCAGGTTAATCATCGCCACGTCGCCGCCCTTCCGCGTCAGCCGCGTCTTGGCCTTAATCAGCACGCCGACACCGGCACTGGCAATAAAGTCAACGCCTTCCATGTCAAACACCGCCGTACGAACAGGACCGGTTAACGCACGATTGATTTCCACATCCAGTTTTTCCGCCGCTGCCGTGTCAATTTTCCCAGACAGAACAAGTGTGACCGCCGATGAACTCCGCTGCTCCAGTTGTACCGTAAACGCCATAATAACCCTTTCTGCAAAATGTTAACCGGGCCTTCCCAATAACACATATTGCCCCGATTCGACCGCCCCGCCGAACCTCGTTGCTTATAGAATATCAACATCGCCCCAAAAACTCAAACCTTCAAACCAAATTTTCAAAAACCATTTCACCCGCAATAACAGCAACCAGCCCTCAACATTCCAACCGTACGGGAACGCGGGCGTCCCGCCCGCTTTTAATAACAATCCCGTCCACCACTCTGTCATTCCGAGCGAAGTAATGTCATCCCGGACTCCGATCCGGGACGAGAAATCTATTTAAACACCCATCGCCGAAGGCGATTCCTAATTACATTTTGAAAATTGGCCATTTTAAACTTGGAACTTGTTTGGATTTTAGTGTTTGGAATTTAGAATTTCACTTTCGATATACTTCACCACCGCATCGTCCTCATTGCTGCCGATCACCTCATCGGCCACCGCCTTCACCTCCGGTTCGGCATTTTCCATCGTCACGCCCTTGCCCGCCATCTGCAGCATCTTGATATCATTAATATGATCGCCAAACACCGTCAGGTTCTCAATCGTATGCCCCGTCATCTCCACCAGCGTCCGAATCCCCTTGGACTTGCACGCCCGCTGGTCATGGATCGTTAACCACCAGTGCCCCGGCGAATACGGATTTTCAAACAGGAAATTCTCCAGCAAGCCATCATATTCATCCGCCAGACAATGCGACAGCGCATGGACGTTCTCCTTCGGCCCCATCACCGCGTAAGCGATCACCTTGCCCGCCACGGCCCCTTCCAGCCGGTCAATATGCGTCAGCCGCTTGATCTTTTCCAGCGTTAAAATATCATGATACCACTGCATCTCCGCATTGATCAGCCGCTCCCAGTACAGCCGGTCCGTCGTGCCGTCATGACCGACCACAAACGGCAGCAGGTCATGCTCTAAAATCCGCTGATACACCGCCGCCGAAAGCTCCGAAGGCATATTATTGATCACCCGGTGTTCACCCGTCGCATATTCCGTCAGATACGCCCCGTTAACCGCGATCACCGGCAGCCGCAGCGGCAAATCCCCTAAGACCAGCCGAATCTCATCCCACGCTCGGGCGCTCGCCACCGTAAAATGAACCCCCGCCTCCAGCAGTTCGATCAATTTACCCCGGCTGTAATCCGACAAAACTCCGCCCGCCCCCAACAAAGTCCCATCCAAATCCGATACATATATTTTTTCATTTTCCATAAGACTCATTTTTCCATCACAGAAGTTCAATAATACCAAACCGTAGTATAGCCAAGCTCACCTCAAAGGTACACAAAGAAACCAATAATTACCCACAGAAGCAAAATATGGTCCATTATAAATTGAATTAACACCACAGTCACACAAAATAGCAATTTCAATTCACACTTGTCATTCCCGCCAAAGCGGGAATCCATTTTTTCTATTCAGAACTGGCAGTAGTCACAAAAGCTCGGCTAAAATTATTAACAAAGGATGACTGCTTATCTTACAGCAGCAATATCGCCCGTTCATGTCAACTCGATATCCATTGACTCCAGCAGCGACATCGCTTCGGGCAGTGAAAATTTCGCTTTGGTTATCCTGTTTTGATAAATATCGATCGCATAATTTTTCGCGTGAGACAGATCGGTCTCGCTTAGATCGGTCTCAAAAAACTGGCTCTTGGCAAAATCCGTTCGCGTCAATCGCCCCTTGCTCAGGTCTGCCTCCCGAAAATCAACATCATGCGCCCGGCAATCCTCGATGACGATCTCCTTCAATTCCATGCCAAGAAACACCGACAAACTAATATCACATCTCAAAAATGTTAACGGAGCCGACAACAGAACCGCCGGCAGCAAAGCCTGCGTCCAATCAACACCGATCAATTTGCAATCTTCAAAAACCACCCCGGCAAACAAACTGTCAACCACTTTCATGAGGCTGAGATTGCACTTTTGAAACGTGCACTCCTTAAACCGGCACCCGCGAAACACAGTCTCCGAAAAATCACACTCAACAAAACAGCACTCCACAAATTCCTTCGAGCGAACTTCGCCTTTCAAAAACTCGATCTTCTCAAAGCAGTCGCCAACATATTCTGTTTCATCGAAAAAAGACATCTTCATTCCCATCCGTCTTTCAGTACCCGCCCAGAGACCACCCTGTCATCCCCATAAAGACGACAATCCAAAAAAAATAATCATTAGTCATTAATCAATAATCATTTCTCTAAAACCTCTGTGTCCTCTGTGGCAAAATCACTTCTTCGAAAAACAATACAAATGCTCACCCGTCCGCAGATACAGTTTTCCATTCGCAATCGCAATACTGCTGTCCGTCGGCTTTTCATCAAACGCGTAAGTACTAAGCACCCGAAATTCCTTCGGATCGGCCGCCACCACACTCACCGTCCCTTTGCGGTTAACCAGATACAGCTTGCCGTCAGCCGCGGTAATCGACGCGTGATATTTATCGCCCTTATCCAGCTGTCCAACCCACTGCTCCCGGCCGGTAGCCGCCTCTAAACACGTCAGCGTCTTCTTTCTCTCAGCCACCAAATACAAATACCCATCCACCACGACCGGGCTGGGCACATCAGGCGACGTTTTTTCATACTCCCACGCCACCGGCGACACATTGGTATCGCCTTTAGCTAACTTTGACAGTTCCGCCGCAAACACCGAATCACCCCGCGGATATGTGCAGTACACCCGCACACCGTCGGTTACCGGCGTCGGGATAATCCGATCCATTCTCCGCTTCTCCTTCGAAAAATGATACCGCCACATTTCTTTGCCCGTCGTCAGGTCATGGCCGGTCAAATAATCGGCTCCATGCAGAATCATCTGCTCGACACCATCAACCGCAGCAATAATCGGCGTCGTATAAGAGTCATGTGATTCAAATACCGCATCGGTCGGCCGCTCCACATGGAAAAGCGGTTTCCCGTCGGCCGGATCAAAACACGCCAGGTACGCCGCCATCGAACCGGTATAATCAGACCCCTTCGGCAGCCCCGTCATCCGCATTACGA
The DNA here is from genome assembly GCA_028282905.1 of Sedimentisphaerales bacterium. Classification (GTDB taxonomy): domain Bacteria; phylum Planctomycetota; class Phycisphaerae; order Sedimentisphaerales; family Anaerohalosphaeraceae; genus 4572-13. The sequence goes on from JANQGW010000138.1 coordinate 10,832, forward strand.
CAACATAAAGCCGTCCTTTATACAGCACCGGACTGTTGGAATAGTTCCACAAATGCGCCATCGGCCCGTACATCTTCGCCAGGTCATGCGACCAAAGCTGCTTGCCGTCCGGGCCAAATTTAACGAGATAGCCATTAGAGAACAGAAACACCACCCCCGTCGCATCCGCCGCCGGCGACGGCGACGCCACCGCGGTGCCGCGAACCGGCTTAACATACTGGGAGACATTTTTCTTCCAAAGAGGTTTTCCATCAGCCGCATGAATACACATCGCAAACAGGGCGTTATCACCCTTTTCGCTGCCGGTCAGGTAAATCCGCCCGCCGCAGATCGCCGGCGTCGATTCCCCCACCCCCGGCAGCGGCGTTTTCCAAACTAACGTATTCGGATCCAGCCGGTCCGGCAAATCCGTTTCATCCGAAACTCCATTCAAAAAAGCCCCCCGAAACTGAGGCCAATCGGCCGCCAGTAAAGGCAAACTTGCCGTCAATACGATGAATCCAATGAAAGCCAGACGCATAACACACCTCTCAAAATCAAACTTCATTTTTTACTATTCTATTGAGCAACTTATTGAAATCAACATCTTTGTCTTTATCAACAAGACCGACATCAGGATGATAAGAGAGACCACTATGTTTTAGATCAGCATACTCCAAAGCTTTTTCAGCATATTCTCTTGCAATTTCAAATCGGCCTTTTTGATTGAAAATAGCTGCCTGTATCCCAAACGTCTCATAGGACTGAACAGCAAAAAATTCATCACCACCGAACTCTTTTATGAGATTCTCTATTTCTTTAAAATATGCCTCTAAATTTCTCGAAACCACAAATTTTCCATATTCAAGATAAGCCGCTGTTTTAACATTTGGAAAATCTCTCTCTTGCTGAATTGCTTTTCGAAAATATTCAATCGCTTCCTTGTTACGCATAAACCGTACCATCAGCATGGCTTTTTGTAGATAGGTAGAAGCTAATTGGGTTTTCTCCGGGAACTCATCTAATAATTTATCAAGTAAATGATTAGCAACTTCAGGGTATTTATCTTCTAAATGACATGCTTGTATACGCAAATACTGAGCTTTGTGGAATTTGCTTCGGCTTCTATTTAATCTTTCAAAAAATTCTTGCTGATCTTTTTCATTCCAAGTCTCTCTTCGAAACCATTCTACCTTCGACATAAATTATATCCCCTCCGTATACTGAACTGCACTTATTCAAAGTTCATAATTAATCTACTAATCTTGCGGTAGTTTGGCTAAGTCTAAATCCGAGCCCGCCACCATCAGGATATCGCCGTAATAGATAATCGTCCCCGGCATCGGCACATTGACAATCCCGTCTTCCTTTTCCTTGATATTGTTTTCGTCGCGTTTGATCGCCACAAGGTTGACGTTATATTTCTGCCGCAGCTGCAAATCCATCACCGTCTTTTCGTTAAAGCTGGCAGGCGCCTTGACCCGTGCCAGGCTGTAACCCGGTGCAAAATCAATCTTCTCTTCAATATGCGGCGCGATCAGCTTATACGCCCATCGCTGAGCAGTTTCAACCTCGGGATAGATCACATCGGTCGCCCCAACCGCGCTGAACACCTGCCCGGCCGTCAAATCCGCCGTCCGCGCATAAATCAGCGGCACACCCATGGCCTTCAGCGCCACGACGGTTAAAATCGCCGACTCAAACGCCCGGCCACGTTCGCCCATGCCGATAATCGCCACATCGACCTTATCGACCCCCTGAGCCTTAAGCGCATCTTCGTCGGTACTGTCCAGCCGCACCGCCAGCGTCACCTGGTCACGCAGGTCTTCGATAATCATGCGATCCTTGTCAATCGCAATCACCTCGGCCCCGCTCATCGCCAGCGCAATCGCCAGCTTCTTACCAAACCGCCCCAACCCAATCACCGCAAAACGCTTCATATCAAATATCCCTTCATGCCATTTACATAAATAGCCTGTCTTCCCCGTGAATAATTGTCATTCCCGCGAAGGCGGGAATCCAGCAATAATAAAGCCCGGCCCAAAGGGCCGTCCATAATAATCAATCATCAATAATCATTAATCAATTCTTTTACCCTACCATCAGCGGCTCAGTCGGATAATCATAACTGGCCGGCTTCAGGTTAAACGTCAGGCCCGCCAGCAGTGTCAGCGGGCCCAGCCGACCGATCAGCATCGTCACAATAATAATCCATTTCCCCGCTGTTGTCAAAGTCGGCGTCACCCCGGTTGAAAGCCCGACCGTCCCCAGCGCCGAAGCCGCCTCGAACGCCAGGTCCATCAGTTCCCAGCCTCCCTCGCCGCAGTTCGCCCGCTCGGTCAGCACTAATAAAAAAGTCATCACCGCCAGCAGCACCATAAACAGCATCATCACCGTCATCGCACGCCCAACCACTACCAGCCGCACCGACCGGTTGAACATCTCCACCTCCCGGCGTTTGCGAAGCGTCGCGTACAGTACCATCACAATCAGTGCCAGCGTCACCGTCTTGATCCCGCCCGCCGTCGAGCCAGGAGACCCGCCAACAAACATCAGCATAATCATCACCAGCTTACTGCCGTCCGACAACGCCGCGACATCAATCGTATTAAACCCCGCCGTCCGCGCTGTGATCGACTGAAACAGCGCCGTCAAAAACCGGCTGTCATGCTCCGCTTCCGGCGAGCAATGCTCAAACACCATCAACAGCACAGTCCCCGCAACGATCAAGATCAAACTCATGCACAGTACGATCTTCGTCTGCAATGTCAGCCGCCGCGGCACCCCTAATCGCAAACTCGCATCCGGATCACGCTTAACACGAATAAACCGCACGATCCGGTCCCCCGCCACATGCGTCAGGTTATACAACACACCAAATCCCAAACCGCCAAGAATAATCAGCGGGCAGATCACCCCGTAAACACCAAATGAACCGTGATAATCAATCAGGCTCTTTTCAAACAGACTGAAGCCCGCATTACAAAACGCACTGATCGAATGAAAGATGCTGTAAAACCATCGCTGATCCGGACTGGCACTGACCCCTTCGACATTATCCCACATCGGCAAAAGCCCCACCGCGCCAATCGCCTCGACCAGCAGCGTCGTCAGGAAAATAAATCCGATCATCAGGCTGATATTGCGCAGCGTCTGGGCGTTGACCAAATCCTGCATCGCCACCGACTCACGCACCGTCAATGCCTGCCCCAGCAGCAGCGCCAGGACCGCCCCGAAAATCACGATGCCCAACCCGCCAAGCTGAATCAAAATCAATATAATCGTCTGCCCCATCTGCGAAAAATCACTGCCGGTATCGACCACGATCAACCCCGTCACACACGTCGCACTGGTCGCGGTAAAAAACGCATCCGTCACACTCATCCGCTCCATGTTATGTGACCGCGGCAGCATCAGCAGCCCCGCCCCCGCACAGATCAGCACCACAAACAGCGTAATCAGAACCCGCGTCGGGTTTCGCCCCGAAGACGCCAGCAATACCATCCCCAAACATACCTTGGAAATCGCCTGCAAAACCAAATACACTGAAATCGCCGGCAGCATCACCACCGACCGCTCCAACGCCGGGAACCAATCGCCGGCCCCCAGGTACACCACCAGCAAAATCGCCAGCAGCGGCCCC
>JANQGW010000144.1 GCA_028282905.1 Sedimentisphaerales bacterium
ATTTCACCTTTTCCAGCCACGCCAGCGTCTCCGGCATCGCAAAACCCTTTTCCTCAATCTTCGCAATCGTCTGGCTCTGCTGCGTCTGGTTCTTTTCCAACGCGATCAAACGGTTCTGCATCTGACGCATCTGCTCATACTGCTGCTCCATCAGCTTACGCAATTCGCCAATCTCATCAGCATAAGCCGTGCCGCCCAAAGCCGCCATAAAACCGACAACGACCATACCCAATAACACTCTCTTAATCATTCTAAGACCTCCATAAGTAAGATGTTTCCACTGCGCCCAAACCGATTTCGAGCGGCATCCATGTTATCACGCCATAATTACTACTCCCGGAATGTTAGCGAACAATTAGAGCACCGTTAAAGAGTCGTTAATTCCCCAAAAGAAAACAACTTACGGAATGAATCCTCCAAATCCTTCAGCCCCCAACCCGCTTGCCGGAGTTTGAGCTGCAATAATCGTATGAGCATGTAATTATTGCAGATGCCCCCTGAAATCGCTTTGGCGAAGCCGAACTGTTCGGAATCGGTTGGTAGCACAGAAACGAAGTTTCGAGCACACCATCCGATGGAGAACAGCCAAGCGGGCAAAAGCCCGCGGCGATTTCCCGCCCCCGTGCTCCAAAATCCGTGTAATCTGTGAAATCTGTGGACTTAAAACAGCCTTACTTTGTGCCCTTTGCCTGCCGGACCGCAGCTTGAAAGCGAAGGTAGGTGGCAAAAATAAATTCGTGCAAAATTAGTGTTAAATCTGCCTGTCAAGCCGAAGTCTTGACGAAGGCTGATGGCAAAAAAACTATCGCGGCAAACGAATCGTAAACGTACTGCCCCGCCCCGGCTGACTTTCAACCGAAACTGTCCCCTTATGTGTCTGGGCAATGTGATTAACAATCGCCAAACCAAGCCCCGTTCCTCCAAGACTGCGGCTGCGAGCCTTATCTACACGGTAAAACCGCTCAAACAACCGCGGCAAATGCTCGGCCCCAATCCCGCAACCCTGATCCTGCACACGGATCTGCGTCTCAGCCTCATCCTGCACAACCTCGATCCGAACCGTACTGTCAGCATCGCTATACTTGATGGCGTTATCCACCAAATTCACGATCGCCTGCTCCAGCAGCGAAGCATTCACATTCGCCTCAATCGCCTCACCGCAGTCAATCTTAATCTGTATATTTTTGCCGGTTGCCTTGATCTCACACAGACTGACCGCGGCCGACAGAACAGTCTTCAGCTTTGCCGGCTCCATCGTCAGTTCGGCCCGTTCGCTTTGCTGTTCCACCCGCGACAACGTCAGCAAATCGTCAATAATCAAATTCAGCCGATCCGTCTGCCGGGCAATAATCTCCAAAAACCGCCGACTATCCTCGGGCTTATTCATCGCCCCGTCCAGCAGTGTTTCGATAAATCCTTTGATCGACGTCACCGGCGTCTTCAGCTCATGTGACACATTTGCCACAAAATCCCGTCGAACCCGCTCCAGCCGTCGAATATGCGTCACATCATTCATCACAACCAGCACACCCACTTTACCGCTATCGGAAAGTAGCGTCGTCCCGTATGCCTGAATATGCTGTTCATTTTGGCCGTTTTCATGCAGAATAATCGCTGCCTCCACCGGGTCTGTGCTTTTAAGAGCCTGCCGGACAAACTGCTGCAACTCGGTATTATGCACAACCTCCTCAACCGTACGTCCCACCGCCTGACGGACATCTGCCGAGACCATTTCAGCCGCCGCGTTATTCATACTCAGCACCGTCCCGTCAATACTGACGGCAATCACCCCTTCGATCATGCTCGACAGAACCGCCTGCTGCTCATTTTTCTGCGCAACAATCGTCTTAATACGATCATCCAGCTGCCCCGCCATCTTATTCATCGAATCGGCCAGCGCCCCCACTTCACGCGAATCCGGAACTGCCAATCGATGGCTCAAATCACCGGAAGCAAACCGCTCGGCCCCCTGCCGCAGCAGATTCAGCGGCCGGCTGATCTTCCAACTGAACAGAAGACTCAGAACCGCCAGCACAATAGCAATAACAAACCCGTAGCGAATAATATCGCCGTAAACAGATTTCAGCGTCATCTGCAGTTCCGTCGTCGCCACCGACGTCCGCAAAACGGCAACAATGGTATTGTCGGCATTCTTAATAGGAATGGCCACATACATCATTTCCTGCCCCAGCGTATCACTGGGCCTAACCGACATCCCCACCTGATTTTTCAGCGCCGTCTTAAACTCCGGCCGGTCAATATGCGTCTCCATCTCCTCCGGCGATTCATCCGAATCCCCCAACACATCCCCATTCAGACCGATCACCGTATAACGTGTCTGAGAAACGCCGCCCATCTGATCACAATATTGCTGAATAGCCGAAAGCTGCCGCTCTTGAACCGGCCCCGACAACGTTGGCAACGCCATATTCGCAAGCTTTTCCAGTTGAATCTGCTTTTCCTCGTAATAAAACGCCCTCAGCAGCCCCGAAACATTCAGTGAAATCAAAAGCAAACCGAGCGCTGTAATCACCAGAAACGCCGGAAAAATCTGCCACAATAACCGTCTTTTCATACGCGATGTCCTTGCCTGTTTAGAAAATCCCAACCGTCACTAAAATACCTCACTCACGTCATTCCGAGCGCAGCCGAGGAATCTATTTAAACAGCATCGCCCAAAGGGCGATTCCTTAATTCATCATTCAAAATTCAAAATTGATAATTATATTGTTTCCTGAAAACGATACCCAACCCCGCGGACCGTTTCAATATACTTCCCCGCTTCGCCGAGTTTCTTCCGCAGTCCCACCACCTGCACATCCACCGACCGGTCCGTCACGGGATAATCGGCCCCATGCACCGCATCCACAATCTGGTACCGGGTAAACACCCAACCCGGACGCGACGCTAAAAATTTCAACAGGTTAAATTCCGTGGAAGTCAGTTTCACCGCTTCGCCGCCAATCAGCACACGATGTCGGCCGGGGTCAATTTCAACATTATGAACCCGAATCACCCGAGTATCTGTATCCGTCTCACTGTCCTTGCGGCGCAGCACCGCCTTAACACGTGCCATCAACACACGCGGACTAAACGGCTTGGTCACATAGTCATCGGCCCCCATCTCCAGCCCCGCCACAATATCAGCCTCCGTCCCTTTCGCCGTCAACATCACCACCGGAATGCCCGCGGTTTTCGGCTCTTTTTTGACGCTCCGGCAAACCTCCAGCCCATCCACCTCCGGCAGCATCAAATCCAGCAGAATCAAATCCGGCGAAACCGACCGAACCTTCTCTAATGCAACGCGTCCGTCCATCGCCGCCTCGGTCAAATACCCATTCTTCTCAAGGTTATACCGAATCAGTTCAAGCACATCCTCTTCGTCCTCAACAATCAATATTTTGGTCTGCGCCATCATCACATCCTTAACAGAGTCTCAATTTTCGATACAGAAACAACCTTATTGTGCGGACGGTTTGTTAAGTTTACGTTAGGAAAGCATTAGATTTCAATTCAAATCCCTCAAAATCCCCCAAAAAAGCCCAAATCCCTACATACTTATATACTTGTATACCTGTATACTTATATTCTTCCCCCTCTACTGCGACGCGGCAATCACCAGCACAACTCCACCAACAACAGCCAAGCCAGCCACAACCGCCAGCAGAATCTTTACAAAGCTCCACGGCCGCTCACCCTGTACCTCACCCGTACGTCCGTTAATCAAAAACCGATAAACTTTGTTTTTATACCGGTACGCACTGATCCAGACCGGCAGCAGCAAATGTTTAAACGTAATATTGTCATACTGCGTCCGCATCGAGGAAATCCGCTGCTCGTCACCACCAATATCCCGACGAACCAACCGCCGAATCGGCGCATCCATCAACCCTCTGGCATGCTCAAATCCATTCTCCAGGTTGATCTGATAACTCTCGGTCCGAAACCCGCTCAAATACTCATCCGCATGCGGCACCAGATTCTGCAAATCCCACGGCTCAAGTTTCTCGGTGTATTTCCGCGGCAACGATTCACTCGCCAATACCAGCACATCATCAAAAGAGCCCCACACCGTCCCGCTGGCCGGGTACCAGCGAGTCTTCCTCACCCGCCGGGTCTTACGAACGGTTTTGCCGTTTTCACGAGTCGTATAATGCTCCGTATCCCAGTAATGCTCGCCGCGTTGCCCACGATAAAATGTCGTTGTATCCGTATCATACGTCCAGTACGGCACATACATCCCCGCCAGTTTCGCATCATTTTCCGCCATCCGCTTCAAATCACTCGGCGCAAACCACAGGCCGCTCAGCCATTTACTGAAAAGCCCCCGCCCCTGTTTTCGTGTAATATAAAACGGCAGCAGGGATTTCGGTTTGATATGCTTGGTCGAAACCGCCGTCGCGACAATCTCCGACCCGCAAAATGGACACTCCTGCGATGTCACATTCGCCTCAGTCGAAAATTCCGCCGCACAGTGATTGCATTTGATCGTAAGTGTCTCGGCCAGGTCTTCAGTGCCCTGTGTCGCCAGGTAGGCATGAAAATCCAGCTCATGAATATCCTCCTCCGACTGCGGAATCGCATTCTCATGACTGCAATACGGGCACTGCTGCACAGCCGACCCCGGCACAAACTGCATCTTTGCACCGCAGCTTTGACACTTAAACATCTGCACCTGCTTGTCTTCAACCTGTGATTGTACCGGCTCAGTCATAACACTCAAATCTCCCATCCAGTTAGATTACATATCCATCAACCACCAATTCAAAAGAACCCACATTGAGAACCACTACTTGTCATCCCGAACGCTATTATTGTCACTCCGAGCCAAGCATCCTGTCATTCCGAGCGCAGCCGAGGAATCTATTTTAAAAGTCATCCCGGCGCAGCCGGGATTCCTCATTTTTACTTTTTACGCTTTGACTCTTAATCTTTTAAACGGTTATCCACCTGTTTCAACATCACGCCTGCGGCGGCAGCGGCGGCGGAGTACTGCCAAACAATGACGCTAATTCAGTAACCTGTCCCGCCGGTGCCCACTGAGCCATCCCCTGGCTCCAGACCAGCGTCTCAGCGGTCAACTGTCCATTCTGAATATACGGCTGCAATGCCTCCACCTGAAACGGCCCGTACTGCTGGCCGCCAATGGCCAGGTGCCAGGCTTTTGCCGCCGGGATCGGAGGCGGTGTTTGAGCCGCTTGCGGCGGCTGAGGTTGTCCGGCCGGCTGCATCGACTGGCCCATCTGGTTAGCCATCGCAAAACCCATGCCCATGCCCATGCCACCTGCAGCCATCCCGCCGGGATTCTTGGCGGCTTCTTCCATCGCATTAGCCGTCTGGAACTGGGTATATTTGTGCAAGTCGCCAATAATTCCCATACTCGAACGCTTATCCAGTGCCTCCTCAACCGCTTCAGGCAGAGAAATATTCTCAACCAGCATCTTGGTCACTTCCAAACCGTAATTGCCAAACTCCGGCCCGATCTTTGTCGAAACAAACTCACCCAGCTCGTCATAATTAGCCGCGAGGTCCAGCACCGGTATCTTGCTCTCACCGATGATATCGGCAAACCGTGACACGATCATGTTCCGCAGCTGATCGGTCACCTCATCCGTCGTAAAGTGCCCATCCGTACCGACGATCTCACGAATAAACGCACCGGAATCCTGAACCTTGATCGTATAAGTACCAAACGCTCGCAGCCGCACCGGTCCGAATTCCGGATCGCGCAGCGTCACCGGATGCTTAGTGCCCCATTTCAGATCGGTAAACCGACGCGTGCTGACAAAGTAAACCTCCGCCTTGAACGGACTGTGAAAACCATGCTTCCACCCCATGATCGTCGAAAGAATTGGCATGTTGTCCGTCTCGAGCGTGTACATCCCGGGCGAAAAGACATCGGCAATCTGGCCCTTATTGACAAAAACAGCCGCCTGCCCTTCACGCACCGTCAACCGGGCGCCCATCTTGATTTCGTTGTCATGCCGCTGAAACCGATACACCATCGTATCGTTGGACGGATCGGTCCATTCAATAATATCGACAAATTCGCCGCGAATTTTATCTAACAGTCCCATCGTATTGTCTCCTTATGAGTTGAATAACATCAGAGCAAAAGGATGCGCAGTCCACCCTGCCGGTTATACAGACGCTCGTTGTCGAAAAGCGTAACAGAAAAAATCCCATTTTGCAAAAAACTTTAAACTTTTTCCCCAAAATCCCCTTTTTTGCCCCCTGTATACCTACATACCTGTATTCCTATATTCTTAAGTCCTTGAGTTCCTGTATTCTTGAGTTCCGAATCAAATTCTTCCCGCCGGCAGCGCAACAAAAAATCGACTTCCCACCCCCACCTCCGATTCCACCCAGACACGCCCGTCCAGCCGGTCCAGAATCCGGCTCACAATCGTCAGCCCCAGTCCCTCACCACCGACCGCATCATTCGGATTCACACGCTGGAATATCTCAAAGACTTTCTCCCGATGCGCTGTGTCAATACCGATTCCATTATCCGACACGCAATAAATACTCATGCCGTTTTTGACACGACCGGAAATATGAATCTGTCCCGCTCGATTCGGATCAAGATATTTTATCGCATTGCTGATCAAATTCGTAAACACGCGGTCCACTAAGTGCCGATCCGCAAAACAATCAACAAGCGGCTCAGCCGTCACCGCCGCACCGCACGCGTTGATCTGATATCCCGTTGTCGTCAGCAGCTCTCCCATCAGCTTATCCATATCCAGCATCTGCGGCTCCATCTCAAACGTCCCGATCCGTGATACCTGCAAAAGCCCGTCCAGCAAATCAACCATCTTTTTGGTACTCTGCGTAATAAACTCCAGCGACTGCGGAATCACCTCGCCGATATAAAGGGCAATCTGTTCGCTCTTATCATTGCCGGCGTTATGAATATCGATCAATTCCTGCAATCGCTTGCAGTCAGCTCCCAACTCCACACTGAACCCCTCAATATTCACCAGCGGCGACCGCAGATCGTGCGAGACACTGTAAACGATATCCTGCAGTTGTCGATTCTTGAATTCCAGCGTCTTCACAAGCTTCTCACGCTCCGCCTCGATCTGCTTGCGACCGGTAATATTATACGATACCCCGATCAAACCGGTAATGTTGCCCAGATGATCCCGCAGCGGCATCTTAGTGGACAAACACCAACTGACATGCCCGTCCGGCCAGGTCTCCTTCTCCTCGTACCCGATCTTCGGAATTCCCGTGCGCATGATCTCCTGCTCATCCTCATACGCCGGCCGCGCATGCTCATCGGTAAAAATGTCAAAGTCGGTTTTACCAATGAGTTCACTCTCATCCTGCTTTTTCAATAACTCCACCATCCCCCGGTTCAGCCGAACAAACCGGCTCTCAAGATCCTTGATATACATATGATCCGGCATCGTCTGGAAAAAATTCTCAAACAGCTCGATCTCCCGCTTCAGCGAATCCCGGCTCGCCCGCAACTGCTCTTCAATGTGCTTGCGTTCGGACATATCCAGCCCCACTCCCACAAGGTATGTTTTACCCTCAACGACAAAACTCTTGCCGGTAAAGTAGTAGGGAATTTGCTCGCCCGATTTCTTCACAAGGCTGTTTTCCATAGACGATGAGCCTTGCTCGTAAACCTCCTGCATTCGGTCCAGACACAATTGCCGATCCGGCCCTTCTTCAAAAAAGTCCAGTGCGGTCATCGACTTTAATTCCTTCTCCGAGTAACCGGTCGCCTCCGACCAATCCCCTTCACGACGAACAAACTCAACACTGCCCTTCTCAAAAACATAGAAAAGACCGGGCAGACTCTGAACGATCGTATCAATAAAGACCCGCTCGGACCGAAGCCGCTGTTCACTTTCACGTAAGTTACACAGCAGTGTCGTAAAATACCGGTACACCAACCCCAGCGCGACCACCACCGGGCCGACCAGCAGGAAAAACACCATCACAATAAACCCCCACGCCGCAATCGACATCGCAGACTCATCCAACTCAAGCGAATAGCTGAACCACCCCTTGCTGACCGCCAGACCGATCACCGCAATCACCAGCATATCAATCACGCAGGCAATCAATCCCGCCCATACACCGAAAGCAATCGCCGCCATCAGCGCAAAGACCGCCAGCGCCAGATATGCCCCTCCCGCCATGCCAAAGACGCCAAGCCCCACCAAACCGATCAGCAGCAACGGCACCAGCACCAGCGCCGCACGGACAGAATACCCAAGACGGTGTCGCAAAACCGCCGCCCCAATCGCTGCCGCAGCCATCGCGCCATGGACAAGATAAGCGAAGCTCCAGCCAAAATGCTTCAACCCAAGCACAGAAAACACCAGCGTCAGGGGAATCACCACCGCAAAGTAAATGAGGGCACTGTTGATCAGCCGGCTGCGAAAAACACGAATGTCCGCCGCGACAATCTGGTCAATCGGCGCACCGGCCAGATGAGATGAAGCCTTACTCTGCCCCCGTTTGTCCGCGTCTTGTGCCATCGAACCGCCCTTACCCATTCAGGAACAAAAGTACGCTGTTTCAACCATTATAACAAAGCACCGCAAAAAATGATAACAGATTTCGACAGGACTGTTCCAGATATTTTGGAGTTCATGCATTGATTATTAATCAATAGTCATTATTCAATAATCAATTATCCAATGTCATCCCGGCGAAGCCGGGATTCCATAATTTTGCATTTTAGATTTTGATTTTTAATCTTTCAAACTGGCCAGAGGCCAGTTTGAACTAAAGGATCAGCATCGCATCCCCATACGAATAAAACCGATACCGCTGCTCAATCGCGTGCCGATAGGCCTGCATCGTATGCTCCATCCCCGCAAATGCCCCCACCAGTGCCAGCAGCGTCGATTTAGGCAGGTGAAAATTCGTGATCATCGCATCAACCATCTGGAACTCATACCCCGGCTGGATAAACAGCCGCGTCTTGCCCCGGGCCGCATGAATCGTCCGGTTCTTCGCCACGGACTCCAGCGTCCGCACCGACGTCGTCCCCACCGCAACAACCTGCCCGCCCGACTGAGCTGTCTCATTCAAAATCGCCGCCGCCTGCTCCCCAATCTCATACCGCTCCTCATGCATTGGGTGCTCATCCAGCGTCTCCGTCTGAACCGGCCGAAACGTCCCAATCCCCACATGCAGCGTTACATATGCGATTTTCACCCCCATCTGCTGAATCCGCTCCAGCATCGCCGTATCAAAATGCAGCCCCGCCGTCGGCGCCGCCACCGCACCTGCCTGCTCGGCATACACCGTCTGATACCGGTCTAAGTCCTCCTCAGGATGCGCGTCGCCGTCGCCGCGTTTGATATACGGCGGCAGCGGCGCAAACCCGATCCGCTCCAGCACTTCCTGCGGGTCACCCTCCGCTTCAGGCATCAGCATCCACTGCCCTAATCCCTCGCTCTTAACCGCCTGTGCCCGACAAAACGGCTCACCATCGCGGCTCAGCAGCACAATCGTATCGCCGGAGTTGATCTTGCGGGCATTCTTCAGCAGCACCTGCCACCGCCCGGCGTCCTCAGCCAGCAAAAACAGCCCTTCCAGCCGCCCACCGGTCGTTTTCTGAGCATAAAACCGTGCCGGAAGCACCTTGGTATTGTTCAAAACCAGACAATCCCCGGCCTTCAGGAACTCGGTCAAGTCACTAAACACCCGGTCCGTCAGCGTATTGGCTGCCCGGTCCATCACCAGCATCCGCGACAGCTTCCGCCGCTGAGCCGGTGTCTGGGCGATCAACTCCGCCGGCAATTCATAATGTAAGTCATCCGTTCGCATCCGCCAAATCCTAACAAAAACCCAAAAAAAATCAAAGAAAATGCCCAACAGAAATCACCACATCCTCCCTCGTTAATCCGATACGTCCGTATCAGTCCGTGTCAGTCCATAAACACCCTTACAACAAAAGCCCGCGGCGATTTCCCCCGCCCAGTGCCCAAAATCCGTGTTAATCCCGTTAATCCTGTCTATAAATTCAGTGTCTTCAGCGTCTTCGGTGGTTTAATTACTTTCTCATAGCCTCCTGCTGCAAAATGAGTCCTTGAAAGATGCCAAATCATCAGTAAAATAGTTGAACTCCCTGCAACAAAACGAAATCTGGAGTCTTTTTAGACATGAATTACCCGCAGCAGCGAATACTAATGACCGGCATCACCTCGATCCACGGCTGGCCCATCTGGACAGCGCTGGAAAAAGTCTGCGCCGTCGATCAACTCATGGGCGTCCGCCCGCCGCAGACCAAAAAGCCAACCGGCGACAACGTCGTCCCCCTGTGCATCACCGACAAAGCCGGACTGCTGGAAATCCGCGAGAAATTCAACCCAACCTGCGTCATTCACTGCGCCGGCGTCTGCGACCTGGACGTCTGCGAGGACCGCCCCCATTGGGCCGCCGACATCAACGTCAACGGCACCCAAACCGTCGCCAACGTCTTCGCTGACACCTGCCGGATCATCTACATGAGCACCGACCTC
>JANQGW010000022.1 GCA_028282905.1 Sedimentisphaerales bacterium
ACATGATTATAACCCGGTTGGCTCATACCGCCGGATGTTTACCGTTCCGAATAACTGGGATGGCCGGCAGGTGTTTATTCACTTTGCCGGCGTTGAGTCGGCATTTTACCTGTGGGTTAACGGCCAAAAGGTTGGCTACAGCCAGGGCAGCCGTACGCCCGCCGAATTCAACCTCACGCCGTACCTGAAAAAAGGCGATAACCTGCTGGCCGTCGAGGTCTATCGCTGGTGCGACGGCTCATACCTGGAAGACCAGGACTTCTGGCGAATGAGCGGCATTTACCGCGAAGTCTTTTTATATTCGACCGAGCCGGTGCATATCCGCGATTTTTATGTCAAATCCGACCTCGATGCGGACTATCGCGACGCAACGTTTCATGTCGAGGCGGACCTTGAGAATCTTTCGGATGCAAAAGCCGAAGGTCTGGGCCTGGAAGTCGAACTGCTTGAGAAAAATGGCTCGTTGGTGGCCCAAACAAACATCGCCGACCTGACCGTCAAACCCGGCCGCTGTACAAGTACCGTCACCGAAACGCTGACCATTACCAACCCGAAAAAATGGACCACCGAAACGCCAAACCTGTACTGGGTGCGTCTGACACTGACCGACCCGCAGGGAAAGGCGAAAGAAGTGCTTTCATGTCGCTACGGCTTCCGCAAAATCGAGATCAAGGACAAACGCTTCAAAATTAACGGCCGCTATGTCTATATCAAGGGCGTCAACCGCCACGAGCATGACCCCGACACCGGCCACCATATCACCACCGAGTCGATGATCAAAGACATCAAAATGATGAAGCAGTACAACATCAATACCGTTCGTACCGCGCACTATCCCGACCAGACGCTGTGGTATGACTTGTGTGATGAATACGGCCTTTACGTCGTCGATGAGGCTAACCTCGAATCGCACGGCCTGTGCCATCACAAGGAAACCAGCCTCAGCATGAAACGTCCCTGGCGACAGGCCCACCTGGACCGCGTTCAGCGGATGTTCGAGCGGGACAAAAACCACCCGAGCATTACCATCTGGTCGCTGGGCAACGAATGCGGCTTTGGCCCGAACTTTGTCGCGACGTATAACTGGGTTAAGAAGAACGACCCCGCCCGGCCGATCTGGTACGAAGGCTCCGGCCGCAATAAATACACCGATATCGTCGCCCCGATGTACTCGGAATTCAAGACGTTGATCGAGTACGGCGAAAATGACCCGGACCGACCGCTGATTATGTGCGAGTACGCCCACGGCATGGGCAACAGTACCGGCAACCTGCAGGACTACTGGGATTTGATCGAAAAATACCCCGCGCTGCAGGGCGGCTGTATTTGGGACTGGGTTGACCAGGGCCTGCGAGAATATGACGCGTCCGGGAATATGTACTGGGCCTATGGTGGAGATTATGGCGATTATCCCAATGATTATCATTATCATTGTAATGGGCTGGTGTTGCCGGACCGGACGCCGCATCCGGGACTATCAGAAGTGAAAAAGGTCTATCAGAATGTCAAGTTCCAGCAGATTGAGCCGCTGAAATATCGCATCAAGAACAAATTTGTCTTTACCAATCTCAACACGTTCGACCTGCGATGGGAAATCACCTCCGACGGTGAGGCTGCCTTTGAAGGAAACCTTCCTTTAGTAGAACTTGAAGCCGGTCGCGAGGCGGATTTCCGTTTTATTAGGCAATTTGATAATCTGCCGCCCGCCGAATACCACATCAAGCTCAGCGTCTGCCTCAAAGAAGACACCCTCTGGGCGAAAAAAGGGCACGTCGTCGCGTGGGACCAGTTTAAACTGTGGGATATCCCCGCAAAGGAAAAAGCGATTGATATAAAGACACTGTCGCCGCTGAAAATCGATGAGACCGATGAAATTATGATTTCCGGTGACAATTTTACCGTGGTTCTATCGAAAACCGGCAGTCTCCTGCAGTACACCTACCAAGACGCCGATATGCTCAGTCGCCCGATGCAGCCCAACTTCTGGCGGGCACCTGTGGGTAACGACTACGGCAACAAGCTTCCCTGGCGACTTCGCAGTTGGCGCAAAGCCGGTATTCATCGAAAGATTCGATCGGTCAAAGTCCAGCCGAATGACAGCCAGACAAAATATCAGGTGACGTTTATGTCGCAATTGCCGATTGATTATTCAACGCTTCAGACCGATTATACTGTTTTCGGTTCGGGCGAAGTGGTCGTGAAAAATAAGATTGTCTGTGACGGCCCGCACGTCGCGGAAATGCCCCGCTTCGGTATGCAGGGCGCACTCAAGGGCCAGTACAACACCATGAGTTGGTACGGCCGCGGCCCGCTGGAAAGCTACTGGGACCGAAAAACCGGCCAGGCCGTCGGTCGCTACAGCGGCGCAGTCGAAGAACTAATTCATAACTATGTCTTCCCGACGGAAAACGCCAACCGCACCGATGTCCGCTGGGTCTGCTGGCAGGACGAAAATGGCAGGGGACTGCTGTTTACCGGCATCGATCTGCTGTCAGTCAGCGCATGGCCCTATACCATGGACCAACTGGAAAACGCCCTGCATATCAACGAGCTTGAGCGGCGCGACTTCGTGACCATCAACGTCGATTATAAGCAGATGGGCGTCGGCGGCGATAACAGTTGGGGCGCCAAAACCCACGAAGAATACACGCTCGTCCCGGGCGAATACGAATACAGCTTCATCGTCCGCCCGGTGGACGGCGATTCAGTAGATGTTAACGCCATGGCCAACCAAGGCCTGCCGCAATAACAAAACAAATTCGATGCCTGATTGTGACTGTATTAACGGGATTTTCAGGGGTTTGCGATTCATCGGCAGTATACGTTATCAAAGTGATGTACACTGCCGTTTTTATTCGGCAAGATTGCTGAAAAAAATGTTGCTGGCCGAGGCGATGTCGAACTTTTGAGACGGAAAACATGCACGATTACTATCATTATAAGTTGTTTTATTTAAAAGACATAAGTTTTTTTCAGTGGGAGCGGTTCACCGGTATAACTGTCGAATATCCGGAAAAATCATAAACCTGCAAGTTTGATGAAGCATCAAGACCGCATTTCTGCGAAAATAGGCACTATTAACATGGTGGTTGATGAATGAAATGGCCGATTGGTTGGTCGGGGGCAGAATAGGTCTATTCATTTTGGTCATCCGAGATATTGTTAAGAACAAGGTAAGCCTTTGGGCGTATGAGTTCGTACGGGGACGTGTGTGTATTGTCTTTTAACGTCAATCGTTATTTGCTGAGAGTCAATCTCTATTGATTTTTAAATAGAGATGTTTTGTCGAGGAAAGGGACTATGAAATTATCGCGCAGGGAATTTCTCAAGGGCGTGACGCTCGCGGCCGGGGCAATGGGCCTTAAAGCCGCTGGCATTCTTGAGATCAGCCAGGCGATTGCCGGCACCGGCGATCCGCCCGTGATATGGCTGCAGGGACAAAGTTGCAGCGGCTGTTCCGTTTCACTGCTCAACAGCATCGAGTACGGCACGATTGATGATGTCCTGATGAATACGATCAGCCTCGACTATCATACCATGATCATGGCCAGTGCGGGCGATTTTGCGGTTTCGGCTGCTGAACTCGTTCGACCCACCGCGTCCGAGCTGCAGGGCATGGCTGACGAATGGCTTGCCGAAGGCGAGAACTTAAATTTCGATTTAAATGGTGATGGCAAAGTGAACATGAGTGACTTTGCCAAACTGGCCCAGCGCAAATATATTCTGGTTGTCGAAGGCGCCATTCCTATCGGCGCCGACGGTGTCTTTTGTCATTTTGCAGGCTCGATGAACATGATTGACGCACTGGATCTTTTCAGCGAACATGCCTCGCAAATCATAGCCGTGGGAACCTGTGCTTCGTTCGGCGGTATGTCTGCCAGTGCCGGCGTCCCGACTAATGCGCTCAGCGTCACCGATGCGCTGGCCCATCTGGGCAAATCCAAACCCGTCATCAACGTCCCCGGCTGTCCCGTCCATCCCGACTGGATCATTGGAACGCTGGTTCACCTGATTACCCAGGGCCAGGCACCGCCTTTGGATGACCATAACAGACCCTTGCAGTTTTACCCTGCGTATCCGATTCACTCGGCCTGCCCGCACGTGACAAGTAAATATGTTCACAATCCCGGCGAGTTGGGTTGCCTGCTGCATGTCGGCTGTAAAGGTCCGTGGACGCATGCCGATTGCAGCGAGCGAAAATGGAACAGTATGGATTCCGGTCAGCAGGGCGTGAACTGGTGTATCGGCGCACGCGTGCCGTGCCTGGGTTGTACCCAGCCGAATTTCCCGGACGGGATGACACCGTTCCATAAACCTTCATGGTAAAAACGAATCGAACAGCGAGACAGCCCTCATTTGAAAGCGTGATATGGCAAAGACAATAACAATCGACCCGATGAGCAGAATCGAAGGCCACCTCAAAGTCGAGGTGATCGTCGATACGGTTGACGGCACGCAGCAGGTGGTGGACGCCAAAAGCTCCGGCACGATGTTCCGCGGATTCGAGCTTCTGCTTCAGGGTCGTGACCCACTCGATGCGCCGGATATCACGCAGCGGATTTGCGGTGTGTGTCCGATTTCACATGCCGTTGCCAGTTGTCTGGCCCTTGAGCAGGCCGCGGGCATCACTCCGCCGAAAAACGGTCGTTTGCTGCGAAACCTGATTCTCGGTTCCAATTTCATCCAGTCCCATGTCATGCACTTTTATCACTTGGCGGCACTGGATTACATCAATACCAACGGTATTTTAGATACCGCACCGTGGAACCCCAAATACACAACGCCCGACATGCTGACCGGCACGCTGGCTGACGAACTTGTGTCGCATTACACCCGCGCACTGGATATCCGCCGAAAAGCCCACCAAATGGCCGCGGTCTTCGGCGGCAAAATTCCCTGCAGCCCCAGCATCGTCCCCGGCGGCTGTTCCGAAGTACCGGATATGGGCAAGATCCACACCTTCCGGCTGCTGCTGACTGAGATCCAGACCTTTACAAAAGATGTCTTTATTCCCGATGTGCAGGCGCTTGCCGATGCGTTTCCGAACTATTACCAAATCGGCGGTGGCTGTGACAATCAGATTGCCTACGGCGTATTTGAATTGGACGATACCCCACAGCCGGCAAAACTGTTCTCGGCAGGGCGCATCACAGACGGCCTTCTGGAAACGGTTGATACAACGGCAATTAACGAAGATGTAAAATATAGCTGGTACTCACCCAACTGCGAAGGCCTCAATCCCGCCAACGGCCTGACCGAAGTACAGCCCGGAAAAGCCGACGCCTATTCATGGATCAAAGCGCCTCGCTACCAAAGTGTTGTGCATGAAGCCGGTCCGCTGGCCCGCATGAAAATCAATGGTGATTATACCGGCGGTGTGTCCGTTATGGACCGGCTGATGGCCCGCGCCTTGGAAACTGAAAAACTAGTTGACGCCATGCTCGGTTGGCTGGATGAGCTGGACGTGGACCAGTCGGCCTATCAGCCCAATACGATTTCAGGTTCCATTTCCGGCATCGGTCTCTGTGAAGCGCCCCGAGGCGCATTGGGCCACTGGGTGCAGATTCACCAGAACAACATCTCCCGCTATCAGGTTGTTACGCCCACCGCTTGGAACATGTCGCCCAAAGACAGCCTCGATCAGCCCGGCCCGCTGGAACAGGGACTCATCGGTACACCCGTCGCTGATACCGATCATCCCATCGAAGTCCTGCGCGTCGTGCATTCATTTGACCCCTGTCTGGCCTGCTCGGTCCACATGCTTCGCCCGGGCAAAAGCCGCAAGTATCTATAATAATGAAACAATTTCAATGACTCGCTGTTCTACGCGATCCCCACATTGGCACGAAAACGTATATATTCCCACCGGCCAAGTATGAATACTGCGTTGTAG
The DNA here is from genome assembly GCA_028282905.1 of Sedimentisphaerales bacterium. Taxonomy (GTDB): domain Bacteria; phylum Planctomycetota; class Phycisphaerae; order Sedimentisphaerales; family Anaerohalosphaeraceae; genus 4572-13. Next base: position 5,894 of record JANQGW010000022.1, read on the forward strand.
CACTATTAATTGAATGTGCATTTCTGTCATTTCCACAAAGGCGGGAAAGCAATTTTCCAAAAAAAGAATGAAACGTTTTTGGATTTGTTGCGTCTAATGTTATAATGCCGCAAAGGAGACTTGCCGAGCTGTGTTGGAGTCATTGTAACTTTATAAAATAAACAGCTTGCGAAAATGAACAGAAGGTTTCCTGATGGGCCGTAAATAAACGAGGAACATTGAAAATGCCATCATTATGAACAATTGATGCTGGAGATGTTTCAATCACGTTCTTATTATATGGAAGGATTATGGAATGAAAAAAGGAAAAGTTGTACCGGTAGCTATCTTTTTACTGCTGGGTTCATTTCTATTGGCGGAGGTTCAGTGGCTTCAGTATCGCACCTCCGAACGTGCGCGCGAGATTGTGGGCGGCAGTTCGCAATATATGCGGCCGCACAGTGAAAAGCTCGGCAGCGAAAAAATTCCCGAAACCAAACAGGACGATCCGGTGTTTTTCCAGTGGAGAACCCCGATGGACTCCGCGGGCTTTCGCTGGATCATGCTGGACAAACAGCATAAATACGGACTGTGCGACACGCTGTATTTAGACTCCGATGGAGACGGCCGGCTTGACGATGAAACAAAAATCAAAGGTCGCCAATCCAGTCAATATGAAGTCGAGTTTAACCAGGTTCCGATGACATTCGACAGCGAAGACGGCCCCATCACCTATCACCTGAATATCAGTTTTCGCAGCTATGACGAGCGAAGCACCTATATGTACGCCTACACCGGCTGCTGGTATGAGGGCAAGGTGACGCTCGCCGGAAAAGAAACACGCTGCGTACTGGTCGATTACAATTGTAACGGTGCCTTTGACGACAAATCCGCTGATTTTAACAGTGACCGTATTCTGACGGGTCCCGAAGAACGATCCCACCAGGGCTATGTCGGCAACTATCTTGAACTGAACGATAAGCTCTACCGACTCAACATTGCACGGGACGGAGCTTTTGTCGAATTAACGGATGCCTCCGATGTGGCGTACGGAACCTTGACGATGCCGAAGTCCATTACCACACTGACCGCCGGTGGGCTAAACGGTATGTTCGAGCGAACCGTCAAAGACGGCAAAGTATCCCTGCCGGAAGGGCGGTATCGTGTGATGTCCTGGAACATTGAACGAGCCGATGACAAAGGTGCCAAGTGGCAGTTGTCTGGTACCGGATTCCGCAAGGAAAAGGATTTTGACGTACAAAAAGAGACTCCCTTTGATTTAGATGTCGGCGAGCCGGTCTTTTCGAAACTGGAAGCACGGGTCAGAAACGGGGTGTACTCCTTTAACCAGTCACTCGTCGGTAAATCCGGCGAGCGGATTTCACTGACTAAGGCGGGCCGTCGCATCCCGGCGCCCAAAGTCCATGTGAAAAACAAAAACGGAACCTATGATCGCACCTTTACATTGGAGTATGGCTGAGGCGGCACTTGTTCGCTCCGGTGGCCGGAGCCTAAAAACATGCAGCGTCCGTTTTACGCAACCGTTGTCATGGACGGACCGTTTGAAATTCGTAAGCAAAATTATACGATCAAATCTGAAAAACGCGAAGCGCCTGTCGTTGGTTCACAGATTACCGGTGTTGGCGCAGAATTTGGAGAATACGCGTATTCCGCAAGCCGTGTCCTGAATGAAGGTTTGTCGAATCGTGACGATGACTGTCTGCTGGAGCATTCCACGTCCGATGACAGCATGTATATTATGAACCGTGAGCAACTGACCGGCGGCTTTGTCTTTACATTGCCGGCGGCCCAGCCGGTTGAGTCGGTGGCGATCTGGAACTATAATAAACCCGGCTATACTGATCAGGGGATTGCCGCGATGGATGTTTCCATATGGACCGAAAAAGACGGCTGGCAATCTGTCTTGAAAAAGGCGGCCCTGCAGGAAGCGGAAGGCTCGGACGATTACGATGAGCCGACGATTCTGACATTCAAAAAGCCGGTGACGGCACAGAAAATTCGATTTAAAAATCTAACTCCCTTTGACACCGATTCCAAACAGATTGGACTCAGTGCAGTACAGTTTTATGAGCCGATTGGCCCGGCGGCCTGCGAGCCGCAGCCGCAAAACGCCTCAACGGCTTCATGCAGTGATACCTTTATCCTGTCCTGGAAGCCGGGCAAAGACGCGATTGCGCATGATGTCTATGTGGGTGAAACCGAACAGTCGCTCACACGGCTTGGACGTGTCAAGGGTTTGCCGCAGGTGACGGTTTCCGGGCTGGCTGCCAACAAAACCTACACATGGCGGATTGACGAAGTCACCGCCGCCGGAAAAGTTACCGCCGGGCCTGTCTGGTCGTTTACTACCAGAGGCTCACTGGTCGGTCACTGGCCGTTGGATGGCAGCGCTGACGATGCCGCCGCTGGCCGCAACGGTACACTGGTGGGCGAGCCGACTTGGAAAGATGGCCACTTTGGCAAAGCACTGGCCTTTGACGGCCAAAATGATACGGTTCAAATCCCGGCCATGAATCTGAATACCGATGCAATCACAATTTGTGCATGGATCAAACCGGACCCGCAGACCGCGCAAATCCCCGGCATTGTGTTCTGCCGCGCAGATAATACCGTCGCCGGCATTAATCTGCTCGGAGACCGCCTGCGTTACCACTGGGCTGATTCGGATAAAACGTGGGGCTGGGACAGTGGCTTCCGTGTACCGTTTGATGGTGTCTGGATGTTTACCGCGCTGACCGTCCAACCGCACAAGGGAATGCTGTACTTTGCTCTTGAAGATGCGGATTTGCAATCCTCAGAGAATCTTCTTTCGCATCCGGTTGAGCCTTTTGACGGCCCGCTTTATCTGGGCCGGGATCCGGCCGAGGGCCGTTACTTCAAGGGGCTGATCGATGATGTGCGAATTTTCGATTTCGCCTTGAGTCCCACGCAAATTGATCAAGTGCGCCGCAACAAAACGGTGAATATTGCCACCGGTGAGACGATTCAATTGGTCAATGCCGATCTGGTCGAAGAAGGCCAGTCGCTCAAAGAAGTTGCCGCTGAGCAACAGCAGACGCCGAACGAAGAACCTCAAAAGACCAACATACTTCCGGTCATAATAATCATCGCGATTGTTCTCGTGATTGCGGTTGCGGCAGCTGCTAAGTCAAAGAAATAACAAACGAATATCACAAATTCCAATGAGGGAAAGTGAGGGATAGCATGATGCGCAGAAAGTGGATTGCAGTTGTGGGCTTATGGTTTGTGTTGGCATCAGCAATGGTTATAGCCGAGACAGCCAAAACAAACTTTACGGGAACAGTGACAGGCACAGATGATAAAATCATTGAAAACGCCTCGGTCAAACTCTATATGGTGACCGTGAATCAAACTTCAATGAGCTACCAGGTTAAATTGATGGCGGAAACACAATCGGACGCTTCCGGTAAATTTGCCTTTGCGGAAGATATACCAGCGGTTAACGGCTATGCCATGTATTGCTGCCTGGTCGAAAAGGAAGGGCTGTCCTGTGGCTGGGCCACAGCGACCATGGAGCCGGCTGCGGTATGGACGATCAAATTAACACCACCGGCCAAGATCAGCGGCCGAATACTGGCGACGGACGAAACCCCGGTTGCTAATGCCGAAGTCCGGCTGGCGATCCTGGCAATCCCCGGCAGCGACCAGCAGTTCATGATCGGCATCGATCCGGTCGAAGCATTCGTGACAACGACAGATAAGGACGGCAATTTTGAATTTGCCAATCTGCCCGCCGATGCGACTGCCGAATTTCTGGTCAAGTGCAAAGGCAAAGGAACAACCGATACCTTTGATATCTCCACCAATCCGGAATCGGGTTTGACTTACAAAGCCGGCCAATCGGACATTACGCTGACCATGGCTGATGCGTGCAAACTGATCGGTTCGGTCGTGACGCAAGACAATCAAAAACCCGTAGGAGGAATTGATATTATTATTCGTGACAACGAAATACCGGTCAACTTATTTCGTTCACCGATCACATCTGCCGAGGACGGATCGTTTAAGATTGCCGATCTGACGCCGGGCGAATTTATCGTTCAGGCCGTCGATGACAATTGGCTGGCCGAACCGGTAACGGTTTCTGTCGTCGAAGGAACAGACGCAGAAGTCAAAATTGAACTGTCCAAGGGCGGCACACTGGAAGTCACTGCCGTCGAAGACAAAAGCAAAGACCCGGTCGCCGGAGTCAATATTAGTATCCGCTCCGATGAGTCTCAGCAGTATTTTCATTTTACCACAGACGAGAAAGGTCTCGGCAGTAAACAGCTTGCCCCCGGTACCTATCAACTCAGTGCTTACCGGCCGGGCTACAGCAGTGTCAGTGATGCCGGAACCGTCGTTGTCGAAAACGGTAAAATTGCGAAAAAGACCATCGAACTGCCCGAGATGCCAAAACTGAAGGCATTGCTTACCGATACCACCGGCAAGCCGGTCGAAGGCGCTTCAATCCGCATTTATCCGGGAGGAGGCAGGCGAAATGAAAGCATAACCTCGGATGCAGAAGGTCGCTTAGCTGTACCGTGGGATCCGGGACAGTCCAGTTGGCACGATGGCAATTTTTACCTTTTGGCAGTACACAAAGAAAAGAATCTGGCCGGTGTTGTCTCGATTGACGTGGGTGCCAGGGAAACAACGGTTAAACTTGACAATGGCGTAACGGTCAAAGGCAGAGTTGTCAATCCGGATAGCGAACCCATTGTCGGGGCGAAAGTCAGGACATGGTTTGACGGCGATGGTTTCAGCAGCAGCATGGGCCAGGGTGTTCAGACCGATGCCAGCGGTGAGTACACCTTAACGACATTGGCGCTCACGCAGAAGTATTCAATCCGCGTGTCTGACGCCAAAGGCTACGGGCCTGGAAAAAAAGAACTTGAACCGGGAAAAGAGTATGAGCGGACTTTGGAAGACATCATCCTGCCGATCGCTGACCAGAAAGTGACCGGTCAGGTCGTCGATATTGACGGCAAGGGTCTGGCTAATGTGCAGTTGCACACCTATGGTGAGAATCAGCCGGACCTGAATGCCAAGACGGATAAGGATGGGAAGTTTGTACTGGAAAATATTTGTGTCGGCGAAATTAATATTAGCGCCAGTTATCGTAGCGGAAATGATTACCTGTCCGGTCATGTCCGCACCGAGGGCGGCGCCGAAGATGTCAAAATTATCCTGTCCAATCAAAACGTCAATAGCCGGTTTGTGCCGAAAAAAGCTGTCTCTCTTATCGGGAAACAGCTGCCGGATTTGACTGCTTGCGGTGTTAAGATTCCCGCTGATGCCGGCAAAGTGCTGGTCTTTGCCTGGGATATGAATCAGCGTCCTAGCCGTCATTTCATCAAGCAGTTGACGGCCAAAGCTGGTCTGCTCAAGGAAAAGTCCGTCACTGTTCTGCTCCTGCAGACTATACCGGTCGAAAAAGAAAAACTCAACGACTGGTTCAAAGACAATAACATTGCCTTCCCCTGCGGCATCATCACCGAAAACCCCGACGAGATGAAAGACAACCTCGGTATCCAGGGCCTGCCCTGGCTGATTCTGACTGATGCCGACCATAAAGTCATCGCCGAGGGGGTTTCCGTGGGCGAGCTTGAAGCCAAACTGAATTAGTGCAGTTGAGCATATAGGGAGCATGGAAACACGATGAAGTATTCACCAAAAGCCGGAATTGCTTTTCTGTTGTTCACCAGCCCAATGGTGTGGGGGCTTGTTATATTTGGCCCATCGTACACCGGGCCGATTACCAAAGACAAAGTGCATAGAAGCCTTAATTGGCCCGGCGGCATCGAGGCGATGGAACTGCATCCGGCCCGTGTATATTCAACCCACATGGACGGTTTTGACCATCATAATTTTGACATTTATTACAAAGCGAACCTCCGGCAGATCAATGAATTACTTTCATTATTCAACCGGATTCACTGTCTCGATCACGAAGTCTGGATCGACCGCAAACCCGGTAAAGCCTGGGAGGTTACAAAAAAGAAAATCCCTTTCAACGTCAACCTCTCAATTTCTCGGCGGCATACGGAACATGATAACCCTGTTCAGCCCCGACTGAAAATTCATCTGGCCGATGGTGACAATCTGGAAGGAATGCTGGTTATTCCCGAAGGCATGATCGTTCATTCAGATCTGCCGGCGTTTTCTCATTACCCTTCTTCCAAGCCGGCACGAAAAGCCTTCTATGGAAAGTTTGTTGTCGCCGACAATCAGCCTTCAACCGACACCGCTTGCGGACTGGTTACACGGATGACATTATGGCAGAAGCGGGCGGATGGGACCGATCCCGTTTCAATCTATCTGGGACTGGCCGACCAGCAGGGTGGATTTGTCTTTGAGCTTTCTGAAAGTGAGCAGCAGCATTTACAACAGGGTAGCTGGTATATCACCGCGACACCCGGAAACCGCGCAACGACTGCCAAACCATCCGATACAAAAGTACTCTTGAGCAGTCTTGAGGATACTGCCGACAAGGCAACACCGCTGAGACTGCCGGAGCCGGAATACTACTACGGGCGGGTGCTGTTTCAAGACGGCAGCCCGGCTGTGTTGAAATCTGACGACGAGGGATCGCGCATGCGGGTCATCGTAACATTATCAGCTTGCGGCCATTGTCAGGTGGACAAGGAAGGCTATGTCAAAGCGGTCTTTTCCCCGGACCAGATTGTCAACAAGCACGCAAAGGGCAGAGTTTACTGTCCTGACTTCAACAACGAAGTGGCTGTCTTCCCCCTGAAGATTTTGTCTCGCGAAAAAGAAAAGGCCGAGATGATTACCATTTCCAGGCCGCAACATCCGGAACCGGATATCACCGCCGCCAAACCGCTCATGTTCGAGCCGCTGCCGGGGTGGGAATCAATCATATTGGATGTTGACCCGCAAACCCTTCAAGGCAAGTCGTTGCTGTTGTGTTTTTGGGACTACAATCAGCGGCCTTCACGCACGATAATTCAGAATTTAATCGGCAAATCTACCTTGCTCGATGGCAAAGAAGTGATGCTTGTGTTGATTCATGCCGGAACCGACCATACTGCGTCCGCCGAATGGCTGAAAAAACACAATATCAATTTCACAACCGGCCAGATCAAAGAACAATGGCCCGAAGTCCGGTTTCGCTGGAATGTACGGGGCCTGCCATGGCTGATTTTAACCAATACCGACCACAAAGTCATCGCCGAAGGAATTACCGATAAATCGCTTGAAGAATACCTGAATTAACGATAAACTCAAACCGCAAAAAATTTAAAGCCTTTGAAAGGATTGTTATATGCGTTTCCGGCAGTTGTTTTTTTGTTTACTGATTATTGTGTGTGGATCATTACCCGCCGCACTCGGTGATGAGCATACCTTCGAACTAACCTGGCAGACCGAAGGGGCTCACAGAAATCTTCATGCTGCCATGGATCGGACCGAACCGTTTGAAAAAGAGCCTGATACCGATAACCGTGACGTGCATCGGGGTGTGCTGCACTGTGGTGACCTGTCGAATGATGAAACGGCGGATGTCGGATTTCTGTGGGATAAATCCAAGGGCAAGCTATATGTGGACCTGAACCGTGACGGCAACCTGACAAATGACCCGGAAGGTGTGCTGACTGGAGAAGGGGGCCGCAGCGGCGACTACATCAACCAGAACTTCTCCAACTTCCGGTTCACGATGACAACCGATGCTGGTGAGCATCACTATAAACTCTCTGCGGATTTGACCAGCTATTCAAGCTGGAAGAATGTCAACTTCACTATTCACTCCAATTATGAGGGAGCCGTCGAACTTAACGGCAAAAAGTGGAGTTTTCGTGTTGTTGACTCATTACGCGGCAAGGTTGGGCCGGGCGATTCTCTCTCTGTCTGGCCGGTGACCGGCACTGCGACCAACAGGATTGATTCTCAGCGGATGCTGGAAACGCTTTTCCTGCATGACCGCTGCTACGGGATTGAATTTGAATTCAAGCCGGGCGATGACAACAAGCCGCGGTTGTGGTGTACATTGACGGAAAAGGATGTGCCGCTGGAGAAATTGAAACTGGATGGTAAGGGCATTTGTCAACTGGTATTGGACGGCAACGTCAGGCTGAAAAATCCTGAAGGCGAAACGATTGCCGGTGTTCAGATACTGGTGTTGCCGAAACTGTCTGACGAGGTGTTGTCAATCCCGGCAGGTGAGTTTCGTTGTAAGCAGCTTGCCTTAAAACCAGGTGACCAGCGGCCTCCGGTCACTCCTCAAAATCTTCACAATATCAATGTTTCTGTGATTGCGGATGCTGAAAATGTGCTCAAAGTCGGCGCTCCGCTGAATCATCAGGTCAAAATCGAACGCACCGGCAAAGTGCTGGAATTCAGTTATGAGCTGGTCGGCGCCGGAGGCGAAACATATGATATTCGTGCAATGACCGGCTATGGCGGTGATAACAATCCGACTGTGACGATTTATAAAGGCGATATGAAGCTGGCTTCCGGCCAGTTCGAGTATGGTTGAGGCGGCATGTGTTCGTACTCGTGGCGAGTACCGTTACATGCGTTTGGTGACTTGAAAATCGTTGCTTCCGGTGACATCGGCGATTTAGGCCCAAAAGAAGGCACCGCAATCAATTATTACTGGAACCCGCTCTATAATGTAGCCGGTGCACTGCCGTGGCTGCTGCTGATCGGAGCGATGGTGCTTTTCAAAGAAAACCGCTGTCGGCAGGCATTGTGGATGCTGCTGCCGCTGGCTGCCCTTAAAGGTTTATGGACAGCTATTGCCGCAGTCATGTCATTAGCGGGCATGCCTTCGGAAGCGGCAGTGTTGTTTGGTATGTTGATTGATTGCCTGTTGATTGGTTTCGTTCTGAACTGGCTGCTGGCCGAACGTATCGGCAATCGCAACCGGTTTGCAACATGGCTGCTGGCGATGGGCGTGTTTGGATTAGTTTTGATCGCTTCGTTGGCGAGTTTTGGCATGGAAGAAGAAACCGCAATGGTTGCGATTTTTATCGGCCTGACTGTCGCCGTATTGCTCATTTCTTTTACGCTGGCAGGATTTCTATGCCGTAAAAAGTTTGGGCCGGTGAGGTTTTCACTGTGGGCGGCATTATGGGTTTTAGTGTCAACATTCGGACTCTTCATCGTTGTAGCTGTAATTCAGGCGGTGATCTATAATACATCGTTACTGATGATGCTGACTGGTATCTTTATCGCGGCACCGATATATGCGGGGATTCTCATTGTCGGTCTGCTGCCGTTTGAAATTCTGCTGTTCAAAAATGCCTTCTGGCGAAAACGCTTCGAAGCCGTTTTCGGTTTGAAAACTCAGGCAACGCAGACAGTTGAAACGCCCCAAATTCATACAGAGTCAACAATGGAATAATGATTAACCGCCGAGGATACTGAAGGCGCAGAAAAACTTTTTCCACAGATAAACACAAATAGTCACAGATTATTCAGTAAAAAAACTTCGTGCCCTTCGTGTACTTCGTGGTTAATCTTGCGACTTGGCGTCTTTGGAGTCTTCAGTGGTTTTATCAAAAGCCGTCCCCGCCTGCAGTGCCCCCGGGCCGCACTTGGTGCATTCCAGACATCGCAGGCAGTTGTCGCCGTTCGGGGTTTTATCCGGCTCGACGCCGTATTCACACAAGGTTCGGCATCGCCCGCATTTCGTACAGTCGTGGTCGGACAGTTTCATCGAAAACAGTGAGAACTTGTTGAAAAATCCGAAAATCACACCCAGCGGACACAGCACCCGGCACCACGGCCGAATCGTAACAAAAATCGCCACCAGGAAAGCGCCGATGATTGAAAGCTTAATCGCATTCGGCCAGACAATCTCATTGCCCTGAGCTGCGGCAGTCACCATATCCGGTACCGCCTTTTCCAATCCGCCCGCCGGACAGATTTTACAGATAAACAGAGCATGTCTTTCCCCGAAGAAGTACGGCACTAAAATCACCGCCCCGAACAGCACCACATACCGCATATACCCCAGCACGCGCGGGATTTTCACCCGCGGCGTCGGCACCTTCGCCGCCAAGTCCTGCAGCAGTCCGAACGGACACACCCAGCCGCAGATAATCGTTCCAAATGTCCCCGCCACCACCAGCAAAAGGCCAATGGCAATAAACGGAATCATATGCAGGGCCGAAAACTGGGCGATCACACCGATCGGGCACGCAAACGTCGCCAGCGGACACGCGTAACAGTGAAAAACAGGCGAGCACATATTGTGCATTCGCATTGCCAGCGGGTCGAGCCAGACGATTAGAAACGCCACCTGAACCCAGAGCCGGTGCGGTAATAATTTGAGGATAAACTGCTGAAATTTGCTTTTTTTGACCATGGACGCCATAGTCTCCCTGTTAGCTGCCTCACGTCGGGCAGGCTTTAGGTGGCGCCCCCGTGTAGGTCTTGTGAAGTGTTCCGTCCGGTTTGCGTTCAACGCCGCCAATGCTGACCTCTTTAATCAGAGCCGATTCGGCGGTTGCCAATCCCTTGTCGTTGTCTTTGCTGTAAACGGGCGTCACATGCAAACCGAATCCATACAGCAGCATGGCAATGCCCAGCCCCAAAACAACAGTCGCAGTGATCAGTCTTGTATTCATATAATACTATATACCTATTCTATTGAGGGAATGCAAATAAAAATGATAATACCCCCAAGTTCAAGATAAATACTCAAAAAATGGCGGAGGCGAATGGGAATCGAACCCACCCAGGACGCTTCTCACGCCCAACACTGGTTTTGAAGACCAGGAGCAACACCAGTTACCTGTCACCTCCGCATAGTAGGTAGTCGATAGTCGTTAGTGAATAGTTTTAGCTATTTCAATGACCTCGTCTATTTCGCTTTGATTATAGCCCATTTGCCGGGCCTTTTCAATCTCTGTTTTCAGCAGTTCTTCGGATTGCTGCGCCGAGGCCAGGGCGATCCGAATTGCCCGTTTGGTATAGGCGTCCAGGCCTTCGGCTGGCTTTTCCTCTGTTTTGGCCTGTTTTTTGGTCGTGGTCGGCAGGTTTACCGCCTCCGGCATTGGCCGGCTTCCGTCGGTGGTAACGGTAATCTTCCCGGAGCCGGTTGAGGTGACTTTGCCGATGCAGGCTGCGTCCAAAAGCCCGCTTTCTTTCAGTTTTTCCAGCAATTCAGCTAATTTTTCGGCCTCGATGGCAATCAGCAGCCCGCCTGAAGTCTGCGGATCATAGCAGATATCCACCATCGTTTCGCTGACATTCTCGCCTGCGACAACCGCATGGCCGCAGGATTCCTTATTCCGTTCAATCGCCCCCGGCAGAATTGACGCCGCTGCACATTCCAAAACGCCTTCCAGCCACGGCAGACTGTCCCACTGGATTTCCACATCCACGCCGCTTCGGGCCGCCATCTCTGACAAATGCCCCATCAGGCTGAATCCCGTCACATCGGTGGCTGCGTGAGCACCATACTCGGTCATCAATTCCGCCGCCGCCTTATTCAGTGTGGTCATCGATTTGGCGGACGCTTCCATACTCGCCTGCGAGGCCTTGCCGATTTGCGAAGCAAACGAGATAATCCCCGTCCCCAGCGGCTTGGTCAAAATCAGCACATCGCCGATCTGGGCCGCCGAATTAGTTTTAATCTTGTCCTTATCCATCACACCGGTCACGGCAAACCCCGCCTTGATCTCGGCGTCATTAATACTGTGGCCGCCGATAATCGACACACCTGCCTCTTTCATCTTGTCAATCCCGCCGCGAAGGATTTCCGATAGTGCCTTGTCCGGGATTTTCCGCACGGGAAAGCCGATCACCGACAATGCCGTCAGGGGTTTTCCGCCCATCGCATAAACGTCACTGACCGAATTGGCCGCGGCGATTTGCCCGAATGTATAAGGATCATCGACCGTCGGCGTGAACACATCAACCGTCTGCACCAGGCACTCATCGCGTCCGATGTCATAAATACCCGCGTCGTCACCGGCGGGCACACCCACCATCACGTTTGCGTCTTCCGGCATGGCTAAATCGCCCAGTACCTCTTTCAAAAACGCCTGGTCAATCTTGGACGCACAGCCTGCCTTTTCAATCAGTTGGGTCAATTTCACCTCGCCGGTCGGCGATTCCATCCGCTCGCCCGCGCACAGGCAGATATTTTTCTCTTTAAACAAATCACACGGGCAGGGCTTCTTCGGGTCGCACACACAGTGGCCCAGCTTGATCGAGCGGCTCATCACGCGTTTTCGTCGTTCGGTATTGATCTTCACTGTTTTACCTCGCAGGGGGTTATCATATTTCGGATTTTCATGTAGAGTTCTGTAAATTCTTTGCTCGTGCGATGTCTGGGACGCGGCAGGTCAACCACAATGCCTGCCTCAATCACTGCGGGCCGTCCGCCCAACACAACAATGCGGTCCGCCAAAATTATTGCCTCATCAATATTATGCGTCACAAACAAAGTTGTTGTATGCGTTTGCCGATGCAGTTCAATCAGCATTTTCTGCAACTCCGCCCGTGTGCCGTCATCCAGTGACCCGAACGGCTCATCCATCAGAAGCACCTTCGGCTTCGTCGCTAATGCCTGTGCAATCGCCGCACGCTGTCGCATTCCCCCGGACAGTTCATGCGGATACGCTTTTTCAAAACCGCCCAAGCCGACCTGTTCGATCAGGGCAGCCGCTTCGCGCATGCGCTGCGGTTGCGGGATATTTCGCAGTTGCAGCCCGAAAGCCACATTCTTCAAAACATTCCGCCACGGCAGCAGCGTATAGTGCTGAAACACGTAGGCTAATTCATTTTGAATATCCAATGTTGATGCCGGTGTTACCGTCCCGTTGTCAGCATCACAAAGTCCCGCAATCACATTCAGCAGTGTACTCTTGCCCGTACCGGTCGCTCCGACTACAGTTGTTAATTCACCCGCTCGAATATCCAGATCGATACTCTCAAGCACCGGAACCTGCCGTCCCGCGTCAGACACAAAGGTTTTGCCAACCTCTTTCAACGAAAGTAAGCTGTCTTGTGCTGATTTTGATTGTAAACGACCGGGGCTCATGAAATTAAATCTCTTTACCTTTCCAGCTCGTATATTTCTGCAAACAACGCCGCATTCCTAAATTCATCAATCCGCCGACCGTACCGATGATTACCATACAGGAAATCGTCACATCCATTGCCGAATTATCTGCCGCATACATCAGCAGATACCCAATGCCGCTGTCAGCGCCGACCATCATTTCCGCCGCGATGATCACCATCCAGCATCGCGCCAGCCCCAATCGCAAGCCCGTCAGAATATGCGGCATCGCCGCCGGCAATGAAACATGCCAAAAGATCTGTCGTCGCCCGGCTCCGAGTGAACGCGCCAGCAGCACATACTGCTGCCGAATGCCCGAAACCCCGTCGATGGTATTAACCAGGATCGGAAAAAAGCCGCCAATGAAAATCACAAACAGCATCCCTAATTGAATCTGGTCGAGAATAGGCTGGTACTGTTCAATCCCCAGAAGATGCCGCAGCGAGTTCAGCTTAAAGACCGCAATTGCGAACGGCAGCCACGCAATCGCGCTGAGCGGCCGAAGTATTTCGATGGTTGGTTCGATCCAGTGTCGCAATCGCCGCAGCGACCCCATCAAAACCCCCAGCATCACGCCGCCAAGAGCCGCGACGGCAAAGCCGATCAACACCCGCAGCAGGCTGATAAAAGTATTGCTCGCTAGCGAGCCGGAAGCAAAGTGGATTCGCGCTGGATGTGCAAGCTGTGAAAAAATCTGAACAGGCGTCGGCAGCAGCCACGGCTTTCCTGCTCGCGCAGCCCCGACTTGCCAAATCACCAGCAGGGCCGCCGGAACGATGACCCAGCCGATGATTTTTGATATTTCAATAAAACGTAATTTACTTGTCTGTTTTTCCAAGCCTGTTCTTTGCCCGGTTCAGATACGTCATGTCATAGGCCAGTTCACAGGCCTTTGTGGGCGCCAAGCCCTTGAGCTTTCCGGTAAATGTGCCCAGTTCATTCATCGCGACAATCCATTTATTCATGGTACCTTGCCACTGGTCGTCCTGGACCATACTGTACCCGCTGGTCGGAATACTCATGCGTTCAACGGTTTCACTGGTGCCGATCCATCGCGTCGCCGCGGCAACCGCTTTGTCCAGGTCAGCATTGATGATATCAGTCGCCTGCAGGAACAACACCATCATCGCCTCAATTGCAGCAGCCTTCTCCGCCATCACGGTTGTATTACCCGCGATGCAGCAGCAGGGATGATTCAAAAAATTCCCCGGCGGCAAATCTTCCAGATCAGAGACGATTTTACCCATTTTTTTCTCAACCGCAATAGACGGGAACGGATTATTTCCAACATACCCGTCAACGAGGTCACCGGAAAGGGCGGTATTCAGCTTGCCGCCGCCTTTGGTGTTAATCAGATGCACTTTGACATCGGTTTTGCTCGGATCCTGGCTGAATGTGATGCCTTCGTGTCGCAAAGCATCTTCAAAGACCAGCTTGGCGACCGCTTTCGGGCTTTTGTAGCCGATGCGAAGCGGTTTTTCGGCGGCCCTGGCGGCTTTCACGAAGTCTTTCCATGTGTTTACTGGGCTATCCGGCTTAACCACAAACATATCACCCTTCGAGTGCAGCGGGCTGATAAGTTTCACCGGGGCGCCGCTGTCTGCGGACGCAACGACTGCTGCGACACCGCCAAAGCCCATGTCAATCACGCCCTGAGCCAGTGCAGCGGGCATTTTCGAACCGCCGCCGACCTTGACGATTTCCACATCGGCGATTTTCTGCTGATTGTCAAATAACTCATAGAACTTTTTGTCCTCGACTTTTTTCAGTGTCACGCCGCCGCCGGTAAGCGTGTCGGCATTATCACAGGCCACAAACAGCGCCAAGTGATGGTCGTGTCCGACATGACCGACTTTCAACGTGACTGGCTTAACCGGTTTAACCGGCGGTGTGTTCTGCTCCGGCTCCGGAGGAGGCGCTTTCCGGCAGCCGCCGATAAACAAAGCTGCTGCCAGTAATAGGAGTAATAATCGTTTCATTGGTTTCTCCCTTCGAATTAGAAGTACTGGCTGAGTTTCAGGACCAATCCAACACGATCCCGATAGGTAAAGGTCGAATCAATGTTGATCGGCACACCGACTTTGATCGAACCGCCTTTGCGGTATTTCCATATCACACCCGGTACGATGTCATGGGCATGGCCTTTACCTTCCTTACGGTAATAGTTGTATTCCACGGCCGGCCAGAATTTTTTGTCTGCGGTAAACAGAATCGCCGCGTTGATTTCCTCGGTGTCATTGTTGCCGTCTTGCTTGTTCCAGGTATAGCCGGGGTTCAGGTGCAGCGAAAAGTCCTTCCACGCCTTGGAAATCGACATCGTCGCCTTGTAGGCGTCATCATCGGTGCCATGGAACTTGTCCGGATCGCCGGTCGGCAGGTAATACCACAAATCCAGCGACATGGCCGGCAAATTGTTCGTTTCCTTTAAGAATCGCCATTTTTCAAAAATAAAGACATTTCCAAGGCCGCAGCTCTTATTGCGGACGCTGCCGTAGTTGAAGTTGTTGTCAATAAACGGAATACCGATGGCGATCTGGTGATCTTTGGCCCAGCCGTACTTGGCAACAAAAACATGCTTCTGGAAGTCACGCCATTCACCGTTGAGTTCGTGATGCTTGTCTTGCGTGGCTTTGGACCATCTTTCATCCGCGCTGTAATCCTGGAATTTCCAGCTCAGCAGCAGTTTACCTTCCGGCACGACCTTTGCCGACCGGGTCTTGGTGAAAAAGCTGATGCAGTACTTGCCGCACCACGGATTCAGCTCATCAACCGTGTCGTAATTCGCCAACAAAGGCTTTTCCACAGCCTCCTTGGCCTCCTTGTCTGTCGCCATGGCAACCGATGCCAGCAACATCAAACATACCAAAGTCAGTACTTTCTTCATGCTCTCCTGGTCCTTTCCTTTCTAATTTGTTTTTGTCATTATTTGCAGTTTTAGTCATTCCCGCGAAGGTGGGAATCCATTTTATTAGTATCCATCTGTGGTTCTTTGTAAGCACAAAAAAAGCGGGCTAAGAATCCTGGTTCTTAACCCGCCGATAAACGTTCAATATGTAAGAAGGATTTACATTACAAAATCCTCCGTCAAATACCACCTGTCTTCCTGCAACACCGTAAACGGCCCGCTGCCGGTATCCACCTCAATCCGGAACCGGCCCAGGAAGTCATTGGGTACTCGACACGAGCACCGGCAGGCTTCGCCTCACCCATACTCCATCTTGCCGGATGCTATCGTAGTAAGGGAAATAAATTTGCCGGTATTATAAATAGGGATTTCCTGGTTAGAGGGGATGGCAGACCAAGCCTCATCGCCGCAAGTGACCGCGGCGTGTAATGCAAACAGCATGAGATTGCTTGTTTTAGTCACAATTACCCCACTACCTGAGTTTCTACCTTCTAAGACGCGCCTTGCAGCAAATTGTTACACGTTTTTGACATTTTTACAAGTTTTTTTGCGGGATTTCATCGACAATTAGCCGGAATTGACTTGGTGCTTGCTTTTTGGGGGCAATATTCTACAATAATTGCTCAAAATAACGTTCTTTTTAGTGAAAAGGGGCATTTATGGCAGATGACAAACAGACATTACTGCGACAGATTCCGTCCGTCGATGCGGTTTTGAAGCAACTGGACAGCGAAAAAGCCGGTATTGCGCCGGAATATATCACCAAGATCGCGCGTGACGTGATCGATCAGGTTCGCGCTGACTTCCTTTCCGATGGCAAGGCCCCAAAAGGCGACATCGCCACCCACATTGCCGGGCAAATAACAGCCCAAATTAACAGCCTGACCAGGCCGTACTACCGCAAGGTCGTTAACGCCGCGGGCATTGTCCTGCACACCGGCCTCGGCAGGGCGGTGCTGCCGGCCGCTGCTATGACCCAGCTCCAGCAGGAAATGGCCGGCTATTCGCTCCTGCAGGTCAGCGTCGAAGACGGCAAACGCAATGCCCGCGACGGGCAGATCGAACGAATGCTGCAATTGCTGACTGGTGCCGAGGCTGCGACCGTCGTCAACAACAACGCTGCCGCAACCGCGCTGGTACTCAACACCATCGCCGCCGGCAAAGAAGTCATCGTCTCCCGCGGCCAACTCGTCGAAATCGGTGGCTCGTTCCGCTTGCCCGATGTGATGGCCTTTAGCGGTGCCAAGCTTGTCGAAGTCGGTGCCACCAATAAGACTCACCTGCGCGATTACGAAAACGCGATTACCGAAAACACCGCCGCGATTCTCCGGGTCCATCCCAGCAACTACAAGATTCGTGGTTTCTCCAGCGAAGTCCCCCTCAAAGAGCTTGCCGACCTGGCCCACGCCAACGGCCTGACCATGTTTGACGACGTTGGGGCCGGCTCGCTGATCGATTTTACTCCGTATGGTTTTGAAAAAGAGCCGACCCTCCTTGAGGCCGTCAACGATGGCGCCGACGTGATTACCTCCAGCGGTGACAAACTTATCGGTGCTTCACAGGCGGGGATTATCCTCGGCAACGCCGACATTATTAAAAAAGTACGCAAAAATCAGTTCGCCCGCATCGTCCGCACCGACAAACTCACACTGGCGGTGCTGGAAGCAACGCTTAAACTGTTCCTCGACGGCGAAAAACCATTTGAGCAGGTGCCGACGCTGAAAATGATGCTCCGTCCGCTCGAATCCATCCGCAAACAGGCCTCGGCACTGGCAGCCAAGCTGCGAAAGGCGGGTCTTCCCTGTGAAGTGCAGATCATCGACGGTTTCGCCCAGGCCGGCAGCGGTTCCTTCCCGGATCAGAACCTGCCGACCAAGCTGATCTCGATTGACACGCAGGCCATGACCGGTGTTGCCCTGTCAAACCGTCTGCGGCACCATACTGTGCCGATTTTCGCCCGCATTCAGGACGAAAAGGTCTGTTTCGACCCGCGCACGCTGCTGGCCGGTGATGACAAAATTATTCTTGAAGCCCTCACTGAGATTTTAGGTGCATAGATGACTGACAAAAACGCCTCGCAAATCAACATTACCCTCGGCACCGCTGGCCACATCGACCACGGCAAAACCGCCCTGATAAAACTGCTGACCGGCTGTGAAACCGACAGGCTCCGCCAGGAAAAAGAACGCGGCATGAGTATCGAATTGGGATTTGCCCCGTGCCAGCTCGGTGATCTCGAAGTCGGTATCGTCGATGTTCCCGGCCATGAAAATTTCGTCAAGACCATGGTCGCCGGCGCCACCGGCATCGACGGTGTCATCTTCGTTGTCGCCGCCGATGACAGTATCATGCCCCAGACCCGCGAGCATCTGGATATTTTAACTCTGCTGGGTGTTCGCCACGGCATGGTGGCCCTGACCAAAATCGACCTGGTCAGCCCCGAACGCGTCGAAACCGTCGTTGACCAATTGAAAACCTTCCTGCAGGGCACCTTTCTGCAGGATGCTCCCATCTGCCCGATGTCCAGCATTACCGGCGCCGGTTTTGATGGGTTTTATACTTCGCTGAAATCTATGATCGGCACAATTCAGCCGCGCAGCACCGAAGGCATTTTCCGTCAGCCGGTGGAGCGGACTTTTTCCGTCAAGGGCTTTGGCACGGTGATCAGCGGCATCCCCGCAAGCGGCGCTGCAAAAGTCGGCGACGAGTTTACCCTGCTGCCCACCGGCGGCAAAAGCCGTATCAAGGCCATTCAGGTGTACGGCCACGATGCCGACCCCGTCCAGTCCGGCCAGTGCGCCGCCCTGAACCTGCCGCAGCTGGATTACAAAGGCGTTGATCGCGGCCACGTCCTGACCGATGCCAGTTACTTCCAGCCGGCCCGCTGGTTTCTCGGCACGCTGAAAATGCTGCCCGGCGAGACAACTCCGCTCAAAAACGGCGCCAAGCTGAAATTTCACACCGGCACCACCGAAACAACAGCGACGGTTTACCTGACCGAATCCGATGTGGCGGTTGCCACCGACGAAACATTCGTCCAGATACGAACTGATCACCCGGTCGTTGCCGGCCCGCGCGATCGCTATATTCTTCGCGGCTTAAGCCCCGTCCAGACCATCGCCGGCGGCATGATTATCGAAGCGTCCGGCCGCCGACTCAAGCGCACGCAAAAGGGCCTGCTGGACGATCTTCGCCGCCGAAGCGAAGCAGTCCGGGATAATGCCGCTTTTGTCGAGTATGCCATCGAAAACGCCTCGGACAAAGCCGCAAAAGTCAAAGATATTTCCATTCGCGTCAAGCTCCAGCCGGAAAAAGTCAAAGCTATTTGTGAAAATCTCACTTCCGAAAAACGGATTTCAGCGTTGACCGGCGAGTGGTATATCCACAACTCTACATTACAGCAAGTATCCGAGTCACTGCTGAAGCTCGTCGAGCAGTTCCATACGGCCAACCCTCAAAGTCCCGGCATTGCCAAAGAACAACTGCTCGATGACAGCGGCTTAAAGAAGCAAATCTTCGACGGTGTTTTTTCATTGCTGCTTGACAGCAAAAAAGTTCTCCCTCGCAAGGACCGCATCGCACTGCCGGCTCACAGCGAACAGTTCGACCCGGCCCAGCAAGCACTGCTTGAAAAAACTGAAGCTCTCTTTATAGATCAACTGTTTAAACCTCCAAAGGTTGATGACTTGTCGTCCCTGCTGCGGTGCAGCGTCAAAGAAGTCAATGCGACCGTCAAAATTCTCACCGAACAGCAGCGCCTCATCCGCGTCGATGCCAAGATGATCTTTCACACCGACGCCGTCGAAGAAGCCAAACGCTGCATTACCGACCACGTCAACGGCGAAGGTGCAGGCCGCCTCGAAAGTGTGGACTTCAAATACCTTGTCGACACCACGCGAAAATTCGCACTGCCATTGCTCGACTACATGGACAAAATCGGCCACACCCGCCGCGTCGGCAACACCCGATACCTGAAATAACGGTTTAACGAGAAATACCCGGATATATAAAAGGAAGTCGTAATGTTCCGAAGTGTCACTCAAAATGTAATTGTAGTCATATTGCTGACCGTGACAATCTCCGGCTGCAGCTCTTTCTTTTGCAGTGAGCCTTACACGGAAATTTCGGTTTCGGAACCGACACGTGATATAGTTGAGAAGTTCGATCTCTCACCACATTATCAAAAATGTGTCATGTACCGCGGTCTGCCGATTGTCAGTTCAGAAAAGGTCAATGACTTCGCCTTAAAAGAAGCCCATTTCCTGATCGGTCAAATGACATCGAATATCCCCGAGGTTATTGATGTCATGGCGGAAAATAAAGTACGCGTGGTTGTCATGTCTCATGAAGAATTGACAACCAGTATTCCGGAACACAGTGGCCTGACACCGCCGAAATATTGGGACAGAAGGGCACGCGGCTTAGGTGCCATTCCCGAACTGCCTGCGACGAGTTGCGGCGAGGAAAACCTGCTGGATTTCCCCGGAGACCCCTATCCAAATGAAAATGTCCTGATTCACGAATTCGCCCATTCGATTCACCTGACGGGGCTGAATATGATGGATGAAACGTTTGATGCCCGACTGACAAAAATATACCAGCAGGCTGTTGACAAGGGCTTATGGAAGGGCACCTATGCCGGCAGCAACAAACTGGAATATTTCGCCATGGGCACACAATCGTGGTTCCATGCGAATCGGGAAAATGACGATTACCACAATCATGTCAACACACAGGCTGAGTTAATCGCCTATGACCCGGACCTGGCAAAACTGGTGCGGGATATCTATGGTGAAACCGATTGGCACTATCAAAAGCCCGCCAAACGCAATCGATGCCAAAGACGACACCTCAAAGGATACAATCCGAAAACAGCGCCTCATTTCACATGGCCAAAAGAGTTGCAGGCCGGCTACGAGCAGTTTGAGAAAAAATAACGGGGTGTCCGATATCATTTTGCTTTATAAAAGTGTAATATTTCCAACCTGATTGCGTATAACATTACAAACACGGAAATTTTCTAAAAATATGCAATCGACGGACGAAAAAAAACGAATATTATACCTGGATATCGCGAAGGGATTTGCGATTCTGTTCATGTTTGCCCAGCACTGCATACTGGTCCATGAAGTTGATGCCGGCGAAGGCGATAATATACTGGCGGGTCTTTTCTGCCTGCTTGGCACCGCGCCGGCGGCGCCTGTATTTATGGTGATTATGGGCGTTTTCGTCATGGCATCAAAGGCCCCTGTGAAGCAGATTATTTACCGGGGCATTAGATTAATTGCCCTCGGCTATCTTCTGAACATCCTCCGGTTTCCCCTGTTCATTGCCATTGCTAACAATGAAGACGCTGCTTCGATTGTGAGAGAAACGCTGTTAAATATGTTTACAACGGTTGATATTCTGCAATTAGCCGGTCTTTCGGTCATCACCGGTGCTTTGATAAAAAATGCCATGTCCCGAAAAATCGTTCCCGCCTGTATGATGATGACAATAATATTGGTGTCCCCGTTCCTCTGGGGCAGGCTCGAAGGCAATTTTCCGGCGTCGATACTGTGGGGGACGGATGAGTGGATTGCGTTTCCGTTCTTTCCGTGGGTGGTTTATCCGCTGTTGGGAATGTATTTAAAGCCTTATCTTCTGGACGGCATCGAACATAAAAAGATGCGACGACGAATCAATTTTATTGGTCTCGGCTGCCTGTTATTTGGGATAGTGACATTTGATTTGTTTCCCTTGGGCGATTACAGCCGCAGCGGCGCCGCAGTTCATGGTCTGATTATCGGGTTTGTCCTCTTGTGGCTCAATACCTGTCATTGGATGGCCCGAAAATTTCAGGCAAATAACAGAATTTTTAACCTACTGAGCTTTTGGAGCCGGCAGATTACCGTCATGTACGTGGTGCAGTGGATACTGTTTGCCTGGAGCGTGTTTATCTTCGGCGCAAACCAACAAAACGCCTATGTCGCGGCAATCATCGGCATGGCAGTCCTGCTCTTGTCGCACACAATCACTAAAAGTCAACGAGTCAGAAAACTGTTCGTCTGGATATAAATTTCAAAAAATCATATCATCCGCATCACGTTTTTGATAATATTATTGGTGACAATTTGTGGCTCAACAATGAGACGCTTTATCTGAAAGGCCCATTATGCAATTTGGAAAAATTTCAGCGACCTTACTTGGGTCCGCAGCCGGTTTATTTGTGTTATCGCTTGTTCTTCCGGGGTGAGGCAATCCCATCGCGATGCTTGTAGCATTGCTAATGTTGGCGTGTATGCCGCTGGCGGTTATTTTTGGCATAGTCGGTATTGTAGTTGACCGACCCAAAACACTTGCGGTTACGATGACCATCCTGTCAATTTCAGCAGTTGTATTATTTTTTATGATGGTTGCCTTAGATTGCTGAATATTCAACGTCCTTGACTCATCAGGAGCCAGCAGGAAAAAATATTGCACCTAAAAGGGAATTTCTATCGGAACATTCCGATAAGAGTTCCCTTTTTTGCGTATTTTTGCATTTTCGACAAAATTCTCCAGAATAACTCGCCTTGACCCCTGTTTGTTACTATGAAAAATGCCGGTTCTCTGCTATGATAAAAGGTGAGCGGGGGACTTGATGAAAAGAACGAAACCTCTCTTAAACACCGGCCCCGGCTCAAATGGATTGCCGTTTTTTTTTGTGTAGTATCATTCCCGCGAAGGCGGGAATCCATTCGTTTCGCATTGACCGGAAGTGTCGTCCCTGGTGCGATGTGGAATATGGATGTTTTCTGCAATCCATGCCAAAATATTACAGATTTAACAAAACGGGAGAAATTATGGGTCTCTGGCTGGAGACAATCGGAATCCTGGCAGTCGCGGTGTGCGGCTTGCTGGCGGGCCGCTGGGCCGGCCGCCATTCGTCCGCCTCGCGGGGCTGTGCGATGGCCGCGGCGTTTGGCATTGTTGCGATTATCCTGTTGGCACGCTGTCACGCCCTGTGGGAGTTACTGCCGCCGTTGCGTCCGATTTCCGCCGGCCGTCTGCGATTTGTCCTGCTGTCATTTGCCGTCACCCTCGGCCTGACAGCGCCGCTGGGCAAACTCCACAGCATGCTCTCGCGTTTTTTCACCTGCGTCATCATGGCCGTATTCCTGGCGGTTATGATTACACTGCCGTTTATGGGCCCGGCCCTCGCACAGTCCGAACTGTCAGCCATACCAACACGATTTGATGCCGATGGCGTTTGCCGCCAGAGCCAGCCGTTTACCTGCGGACCGGCCGCCGCGGTGACTGCTCTGAATCATTTCGGCCTCGACGCCGACGAAGGGCAACTGGCTGTGGCTTCCCGTACCTCACCGATCATCGGCACTTCGCCGTGGAATCTGTGCCGGGCATTGAAAGCAAACTACACTGATGTGGGCCTGCAATGCGATTTTCGTTACCTGCGAACGTTGGAGCAAATCCCCGACGGCAGCATCGTCCTGACCATTCTCGAAGATGCGCTGCTGACCGATCACTGCGTGGCAATCATGGAATTTAATGAACAAACCGTCACGCTCGCCGACCCCACCGACGGTCTGCTCAGAATCTCACGCGACCAGTTCGCCCAGCAATGGCGAAACTGCGGCATCATCCTCCAACGCCCCCTCTAAGTGAACTGTATTTGTCTTCATAGCAGCGTTACTGTCATTGCCACCATGACTGTCATTCCGAGCGCAGCCGAGGAATCTATTTAACAGTATCGGTTAAAAGCCGATTCCTCGCTTAAACGCATCAGTACATTTTTGATTTTTTACGCTTAAAATCTCAATTTTCTGTAATGTTTTCACGCCTCGTCAGTCTAAACTAATAAACAATATGGCTGACCCGATTCTTCAAACTCAAGATAATGTGTCCGTATCACTGGAACAGCGTTTCCAACAGGGAGATACTGCGGCACTTGATGAAGTCATCAGGCTCTATTTACCAAAAATTCGTCAACTGGTAAACCGGCTGTTGGCCTGGAATGGCGAAGTCGATGATATTGTACAGGATGTGTTTGTTGCGGCGTTTCAGAATCGCAAAAAGTTCCGTGCTGAATCGAACCTGAAAACATGGCTGTATGCGATTGCCGTCAGACATTGCCGGACACGAAATTACCGGCGAATGATATGGCAAAAAATTATCAGGATGCAATCAAATGAAAAAATATCGCTCCAGACGCCTCTTGCAGCTTCACTGCGAACCGAACAAATCGCGCAGCTTCGCCGGGCGGTTTGCCGGCTGCCGGTTAAATACCGAGACGTCATTGTCTTAAAATATCTCGAAGAACTTCCGGCCGGCCGTATCTTGGAGATTTTAAATATTACGGAAAACACGTTTTACACTCGCTTAAATCGCGGCCGTGCATTTTTACAGCAGGACCTTTCCGATGGATCGGAGATTGACTCATGAACGAAATAAATCTCAAAAAACAACTTAAGCAAGCGGACCAGATGTCGCATTTGCCCGAGGTCGATGCTGACAGTGTGATTGTCGGCGTCCGCCGGCGTTTGAATCACCGAAAACAAACACGCAGGTACAATCTTGCCGCCGCGGCAGCCATTGTGGTATTATGCTTTTTCACAGCACAGAAATATCAATCATGGCAAAAAGACCGACAAATTGCCCGTCTTCAGCAGGATGTACAGGAATTGACCCGCCAAACCGAAGCAACACTGGCTAAACTGGAACAATTGCTGGATTCGCAAGAAACCGCATTGCAGAATGTCGCCCGCTATTCCGACCCGGAATACAAAATCAAAGCCGCTGTCGACGAGGCCGCCTTTGTCCTGATGTACCAGGCCCAGCGCATGACCGAAAAATACAACAATAAGGAATCCGCCGCCGGCTATTACCGGCAGGTAATCCAGTATTTCGCCGATACACCATCTGCTGAAACAGCTAAAATAAAACTCAGCCAACTCGAACAAAACGAACAGCCTAACTCCATATAGAAAGGGAAACCTATGAAAACAAAAAACAATGTAATCTTCTTGTTAGCCCTAATAGTAACAGCCGGATTCACACAGGCCGAAGAAACCTCAGAAAAAGAACTGTCCAACACCCACTACGCCGAAGTTGAACTGCGCATCACGACTGACCCGAAAGTTTTGCCGATTCTGATTGACGGTCAGGGCGCACAACCCCACATTCAGCCGCTTATCGATTTGATGATTGGAAAACAGATGCCGGAAAACATTGCGAAAGAAACTATTGGGAAATCCAATTGGGACGACATCTTAGAAATTTCGGACACCAGCTCTCCACGAGAGATTGGCGGTTTACAGGTAGCTCAACTGAAACTGACAGTCTCTCTGGATGACAGTTACAAACCTGCCGCAAAGGAATTTTTGGAGACCTATATTCAAAAATTGGAAGAGGCTCTCAGAAGAGAGTCAGGGCATGGTAAGAGAGTTTTTGAATATAAATTGGAGCATTACCGCCGACAGAAGCATGAAATAGAAATGCTTCTGGAAGGCTTACTGAAGGCTCAGAATAGTCTTGCCGGTGAAAGCGGAGCATTAGACAAAGAATCCGTCCGCCAGCGAATCTATGAACATGAACAAAAGATAATTGAAATTAATATCCAGCAGTCTATTTTAAAAAAACGTGCCGAGAGTTTTGCAATGCGGATGCATGAGCTGGAAATTGAAATGAAAGTGATGGAAGAAAAAGACCCGATCATTCGGCACTTAAGAGAACAAATGGTCAAACAAGAAACGACCTTTGAAGAGTTGAGAAAGAAAGCAATAGAATTGAAGAGGAATATCCCCAGCATTGCAGAAAGTAAGACATTACTAAATGAAACAAAAGACAATTTAGCAAAAAGGAAAAGTGATATTCAAAAAGCACTTTCGATTAAAACTGATGAATTGAATCGACAGCTTCGTGAAACCGCAATTCAGCAGGAGGAGCTTGAAATCCATGAAGTGGTTCTGCATGGACACAGGCCTGCTTCCCTTTCTGACAGTATGGAGTATGAAATTTTGGAAGTAAAGATTGCCGCGGCAAGGGAGAGTTTGCATCGGGCTACCATTGAAGTTTCGAAGGCTGATTCAGAATGTCGCTTAATTATGTCCCCGGAGATTCGTGTAGGCAAAATAAGCGCTGCCGAGACACTGCCGAAGAGTCAATAATAGGCGTTGTAATACTCATGTGTCATACCGGGCTTGATACGGTATCCAGAATTAAACGTTGCCTGAGTACAAAAAATGACCAAAACAGTTTGCCCGTTTTGGTCATTCTACTTTGATATTTTGGATTTGTTTGGAAACTCGTATTTCGAGCTTGGAATTTACGAATCGGCATTCGCCAATTCGTAAGTATCTCCCGCAATCGCCGCTTCTTCGTCCGTCGGAATGACATAAACCTTCACCCGGCTGGTGTCAGTGCTAATGAGTCGTTCGTCGCTGCTTTTGGCTTCGTTGCGCTCCGTGTCGATTTCGATGCCGATTTGGGTTTGCTCACCGCAGACTGCTGCCCGCAGGTTCGGGTTGTTTTCGCCGATACCTCCGGTAAAGACCACCGCGTCCAGCCGTCCCAGTACCGCCGTATAAGTGCCGATATACTTCTTGATGCGATAACAGAAAATATCCACCGCCAGCTTCGCCCGTTCGTTGCCCTGTTCAACCAGTTCGGCCAGATTGCGCATATCGTTGGAAATCCCGGAGATCCCTAGCAGCCCCGACTGCTTATTGCACATGTCGTTGAGCTGGTCCATACTGTACCCCTTATCGGCTAAGTAAAACAGGATCGCCGGGTCAATGTCACCGCAGCGGGTGCCCATCACCAATCCTTCCAGCGGCGTCAGTCCCATCGACGTATCAACGCTGTTGCCTTCCTTGACCGCCGTGATCGAACCGCCGTTACCAAGGTGACACGTAATGATGTTCGCTTGCGTCTTATCGACACCCATCAGCTTCGCGCACCGTCGGGCAACATAGCGATGACTCGTTCCGTGAAAACCGTAGCGGCGAACGCGATATTTCTCATAGATGTCATAGGGCAACCCGTACAGGTAGGCCGTCTCCGGAATCGTCGTATGGAATGCCGTGTCAAAACAGGCCGCTTGAATCGCGTCCGGCAGTGAATGCTGAGCCGCACGGATCCCCGTCAGGTTCGGCGGGTTATGCAGCGGCGCCAAATCGGCAAACTTCTCCAGCGAATCCAGCACATGCTCATCCACAAAGACCGAACCGGTAAATTCCTCGCCGCCGTGAACCACGCGATGCCCGACCGCACCAATTTCGCTGATATCACCGACAACGCCGATTTCGGCATCTGTCAGTGTCGCCAGGATCACATCCATCCCCGCATCATGGTCCGGCGCCTCGATCTGAGCAACGTGCTTGTTGCCGTTGTAGTTATGGACCAGGTTCGCATCCGCCTCGCCGATGCGCTCAACCATCCCCTTAGCCAAAATCGTAAAGCCCGGCATCTGAAAAAGCTGATATTTAATCGACGAACTGCCGGCATTAATCACGAGAATCTTCATTGTATCTTTTTTCCTGAAATATCAAATTCAACAAACGTTCAAAAACCATTCCGCAATTATGCCTCAAAGCGCAACGTCCGTCAATGCCAAAGAAATAAGAATATAACATCCACTTTTTATTGTTCTGCTGGACGCAATAACGCCTGTTGTGAAAAAAACACGCGTATTTGTCATACCGGGCTGGACCCGGTATCCAGCGGAATAAGGCGGTATTTCCGCCATCGCAGCAGTGACGATCCTCCGGACACTGCGCAAAAAAAAGCGGCCTCCAATCCAAAGGCCGCTCTTGGTCATCGTCCGGAAAAAGTGTCGGGAAAGATTATGTCCGTTTCTTCCTGGCAATCAAAGCCCCCGCGGCCATCAGCAGCAGCGTAGCCGGTTCCGGAACCACGCGGGCAATCGTGACTTCGTCGCGGCTCCAATTGTAACGGGAAACATACATCGCACCGTCGTTGCCAAACGTAAACGTACGAACGCCGGTCATAAACTCCTCGCACGAACCGTCCGAATAAACACGCCACAAACTGCTGTCTGCATCAAGATCAGTTTTGCCGAGCACAAACATATTCCCGTCAAAATAAGTACCGGTTGTATCAAAACCTATAACCCAAGCGGCAAGTAAATCATCGCAGAACCGTGTAGCGAATCCATTGGGACTCATTTTGAAAAGGCCGCTATGACTTGGATCCGAAGAATTCGTAGCAAGATAAAGTCGGTTTTTGTAGTTTCCAGTGGTGTCAAAGTCACCTCCGTAAATTCCTCCTGATACATGGTCCGGCCAATTTGAAAACATAGAAACACCGCCCGAGGGAGTGATGCTGTAGAGATGATCTTGGCTGGTTGCACTCGTAAACATATTGCCGCCATAATTGCCGGTTCTATCAATTTTAACGATTGTTGGCGCATGGCGTGGAGGCACCATCGAAGCAAAATAAGAGTTTTGACCATTTAAGTCGATTCTGATGATTCGGTCATTTGAAAAGTCTGAAGTTCTTCGTGAAGCATAAAGGTAGTTCCCGAAGGATGTTCCGCCGCCCCAAGTGATATCATAGAGCAAGCCTAATCCGGAAACAAATGTACTGGCTTGGCCGTCGTCATTGACCTTCATTATTTTGCCGTCATCATAATGATTAACATACAAATTTCCGCTGTCATCAAACACCATTCGGTTTGATGATGTGGTTGAAGAATACCGGGCATAGTCTTCGATCTGGTAACCGTCATCTAAGACTGTAAAAGCGGCATTTGCGGAACCCAGCAGACAGAGAACGAGTGTGATTACAATACAGTGTCTTTTCATCTTTCCTTCCTCTCAAAAATTAGTCTTTTCGTCTTCCTACTCCAATTCAGGAAAATGTCAGTAGTGATGAACGTCCTCCTGAAACAATACAATATCTATAAAAAACGGCTTAATGTCAATAAAAAAGTAGGAAATATAAAAAACTTGATGTGTTGCTGTAATTACTTTTTGGTGAGTGCAGAGAAGAGGCGTAGATATTGTTGTGTGATCGCTGCCCAAGTGTATTGCTGAACCTTAAGTGCGGACTTTCTTGAAAGTTCTTCTCTAAGCTCTTTTTGGCTAACGAGATGTGTAAGTTTATTCTGTATGTCCTGAGTGTTTTTCGGTTCAATAAGAAGACCGGCGTTTCCAACGACTTCAGGGCACCCTCCTGCATTACTGGTTATCACGGCACAACCGGCGCTCATGGCTTCTAATAAAACAGTCGGGAAATTTTCCATTTCAGAAGGAAAGACAAAGATAGAACTTGTTTCGTAGAGCTCTTTAAGTCTTCTGTCGTCGCGGTCAAGCCAGCCGTGAAATGTGACAGGCGTTTTAGAATCTACTGCTAATGTTTTCAAAGTTTCCAGATACGGCCCGTCACCGACAACGTGAACCTCCCAATCCAGTTCAAGTTGTTTAATAGCATCGATGGCATATTGAAATCCTTTGAATTCAAAGATACGGCTGCACAGCAATATTTTTTTTTCTTTTTGAACGGTTGTATCAAAGGAAGCGGCATCGAAGCCGTTGGGGATGACTTTGATGTCAGTGAGTGGCTGGTGATGAAGGATTAATTGCTTCAGAGAATCACTGGGGCTAACCAAGGCTTTTGCCTCACGGGCCAATTGTTTCCAAAGTGGGGTAATCAACTTATGCATCAAGACAAAACGTTGTGGATTATGCCCTGGTACATCACTGCCGTGACAAGTGACTAAATACGGAATGTCGGTTTTTTTATGGAGCCACTTTGCTAATGGGCTGGTGGGAATAATAAAATGTGCGTGGATAATATCATACTTGTTTTGCTTTGCCAGACGCAATGCCGTTCTTCTGGCACCGATTAGGTAGGTTGCCATTTCCGGTGTCGTGCAGCGGTCTGCTCGGCGACGCCACGACGGAACGCGAAAAATTCGGACGCCGTTTTGGATATCCTCATGCGGCAAATCTTTATATCGCATAGTAACAACATCAACCGAATGGCCTGACTTCACCAAGTGTTCACAAAGCTGTGCCGTTACAGTGGCGCCGCCTCCGCCAACCGGTGGATATTCATAATTAAGCGTCAGTATCTTCATGTGTGACTTTAGAGTTCCATCTGTCTTTGAGCTGAAACATAAAAATTTGTTTGAAGCCAATAGGGCAGATGCCGAAAATCAATCCACGAAAACAAACCGCCCGGCAGACCAACCCGTTTAATTTTTTGAATGGCAAATTCATTCATCGTATTCATTTTGATGCACTGGAAAGAAAAACCGTTTCGCCTGAATCGCCGTCGAAGCTGTCCGTAAAAATGCAGCGAGGGGTGATATTTTTTCCAGGCCATCGACCGGCATTTGAGCGTTTCAAACACAGAGTTACTGAGTTTGTTCGGCGTCTGCAGCAGGTAAGACCCGCCGGGTTTTAAGACCCGCCGGACTTCACACAAGTGCTGTTCCACATCGGAAAGGTGCTCCAGAACATCAAAACTCATCACAAGATCAAAGCACTGGTCTTCATAAGGCAGGCTTTCAGCAGAATGTTGCCGGAAGTCGATTTCAGGGTGTGCTTTTTGAGCATGATCAATGGCGGTTTGCGAAATATCACTGGCGATCATTGAAACACCCTGTTCTTGCAGAAAAGCGGCGATATTTCCGATACCGCAGCCGAGTTCAAGACACGCTAAACCGTCCCGGATCAGGCCGGTCTGCTGCAGAAAGTCGAGGTTGATTTGAAGGTTTCCAAACTGGACTCTTCCGCGTTTGATCGCGTTCTGCCAGGATTTCTCATAAGCCGAGTTTTCAATCGCTTTTTTAGTTGTCATCGTCACCGTTTACAAGAGGGATAAAGTCACTTCTTTTCAAAGAGGACATGGGATCCAAAGGGTTTGACAACCCGGTAGTTGTTCATGACAAAATCCCGCAATGGTTTCATGGCTTCATAGCGTTTAGCCTCGTCCGGTTCGACTTGAGTTTCGAGAATGTTTTTCCAGAATTTATCAAATGCTTTCACTTCCGCCGGGTTATTCCTTAGTAGTCGCGGTTTTTTGTTTCCGAATACCTTCGCCGGAACCATAGGCCACAACTCCAGAGGAGGCCGGTCAAAGGGAAAGTGCCGTTTGCGGCTGTCAACAATAAACTTTGGAGGATTCTGTTCAAGTTCGAGAACGATCCCTTGTATTTTTCTGTCTAATTGCCTCGGCGTCGTAACATGCATGTCGCCGTCATATGCCTTGGGCACCGGCGCCAGCCGCTGCGCCTGAACATAAATCCCCGGCACCCAGCCCCACACATACATCGTATCCGTTTCCGTGCTGTGGGAACGGATATAATCACCCGCGGCCACCCAGTTGCCCTGTTTCCGATAGTCCAGTTCCTTCAAAGCCGGCCCAAACCCGCGTCGTCGCGTCCCGTTGTTCTGCGTGTAATCGGCCCCCGTATCAGGACTGTACCGCTGCCCGATAAAAATCGGCATGCTCAGCATGGCTAACACAAACACGCATACCCCACCACCGATCAGCCAGGGGATTTTCACCGCCGCGGCCTTCAATTTCTCTGACCACAACCAGACAATAAAGCCAGCCAGTACCGCTGCCGAACCGCACAGCGGCAGATAGTATTGTTCATACGACCGCGGACTGACCCACACAAACGCCATATCCAGAATCCACCAGATCGCCAGTAGCCAGACAAGTTTGGACTGTATGGCATCCGGCTTGGTTTTTTTCAGTAGCTTCACCAGCCAGATAATGACGGCAGCTAAGATCGTCACCGAGGCCAGCAGAATCGGCACTCCAACCACCTTATAGTACCGCATAATCTTCGGCGCATATTTCGAAAACTCGATCGAAGCCCGGCTGCCGGAAACATACCCACTGCCCAGGCCTGCCGCCGCTAAGAGTTTATCAAACTGCCCCGATATGGCCGCACAGACCTTAGCCGGAAAAGCAACCAGCGGAATACTGCGAACATAAGAATCCATGTCGCCGTCTTGAAATCCCGATTCATTTCGGACGATCAAGATTGAATAAGCCGAAACCAGAATCAGTAACACCAGTCCGCTCAGCCAGACAGCTTTGGAGATTTTAAATCGTTTCAATGACAGACCGTGCTTTTTCAAATGGGAAAGCCCCCATATCAGGGCAAAAGCAGCAACCGTCAGCAGAATTCCCGTTTGAATGGCCACCGCGGGAAATGTTGTAAAAATAGCCGCCGGCTGCTTCTGCCAGACAAACAGCATCCCGGGAACCACTAACCCTCCCGCATAGCCGGCCAGAAACAGCCCTGACTCAAGTATGAGGTTTTTCCACTGACGCGAAAGCGCATTGCCGATCACGATGTAAAAAACAATGGCAACGACAATTGACATCCCCGTCGGCTTGAAAAAATACGGCTGCAGCGCCATAAATCCGCAAATTACCAGCCAGAAGCGTTTTTGCGTCAGCCCGTACAGGCAATAACAGCACGCCGCCGCGATCATAAACGGAATCATGAACTGCTCTTTCACATTGCCGAATTTGGCAATTATAGGCGCCGATAGATAAACCGCCGCCAGGGTCGTGCCAATCACCGACGCCGGAAGCCCAAAGACTTTTCGCAGTGTGTAAAACAGAAAAGCACCCGCCGCCAATTGCAGCAGCATCTGGACAATTTTTGGCCCCGTATCATTAAAACCGAAGAGTTTAACGCCAATCACATTGGCCAGCAGTGTATTCGGACGCGCCGAACTTTTCTCATCAACCCCCAATTGAGCACCGTCCAGCAAATGCTTAGACGAGTACACAAACGCGCCGCTGTCATAAGGCCCCGGCGAGTTAAATTCAATGTATTTGCCCACTCCGAATGGAATGCCCGCACAAATAGCCGTGATCAGAAGCGATACCAGCAGCCCGGCCGGCAATTTAGAGAGCCGGCTCTCTCGACCCGGCTGCGGTGTGTGGTCAATTGGTTTCTTTCTGCTTCGGCGTGCCATATCAGCCCCGTCTGTTTAATTAAGCGGTTGGGTCTTCGGGTTCAAGAAACGTTTCGATAATATAGGTCGCCCGGTCTTGCGATTCGTGATAGGTCCGAACCATAATTTCCGCCAGCAGCCCCATTAGTACAAATTGAATCGACGCGGTCATCAACATCATCGAGATAACCAGCAGGGGATTGCGGTTCATGGAAAAATTAACCGCCAATTTCATTATCACAACGGTTAGGCCGGCCAGAAATGAACCCAGGAAGCACAAAAAACCTAATCCCCCGAAAATATGAATCGGCTTGGTGGAAAACGACGCCAAAAACTTGATCGTGATCAAGTCCAGGACAACTTTAAACGTCCGGCTCAGACCGTATTTCGTTTTGCCCGTCGTGCGGGGCCGGTGGTTGACCACGACTTCAGCAACCTTTTCGCCGCCCCAGCGCGCCAGTGCCGGGATAAACCGATGCATCTCACCGTATAGGCGAATTTGTTTGAGTGATTCAGCACGATAAGCCTTCAGTGTACAGCCGTAGTCATGCAGTCGTACGCCGGTTATTTTGCCGATACACCAGTTGGCAATACGCGACGGTAAGGTGCGTGTGACCGGATTGTCTTTACGCTCTTTTCGCCAGCCGCTGACAATGTCATACCCTTGATCCAGTTTTTTCAGCAGCTTCGGAATCTCTGCCGGATCATTTTGACCATCCGCATCCATCGGAATGATAACTTTTCCGCGGGCATATTTAAAACCGGCACTCATCGCGGCCGTCTGACCGAAGTTGCGACGGAAACGAATCAGTCGAACAACGCCTGACTTTTTTTGGATATCAGTCAGAACACCGAAACTGTTATCGGAACTTCCGTCATCAACATAGATGATTTCATAAGTGTAATCCGACAGCGCCGCAAGCAGTTCTTCATGCAGTGGTCCCAAACTCGCTTCTTCGTTGAACACCGGTATCACTACTGATAATTCCGGTTGTGGCAAATCGTTCATAACAGACTCCAAAATAAGCACATACGAAACAACGATAAATTTTACAGACAAGGTCGCTTTCTGTAAAGACTTATCTGCAATAGGCCGAAAAGACAGTTGCGTGCCGACTGCTTTTTGGTAAACTTACACACTGTTATCGGCGTATTAAGAATAAAAGTTATGATAAAAATTATTTTAGGGAAATCCGGAATGAGAATATACAGGACTGCCCCGGTTGGGTTATGCATTCTGTGTATGGCCTTGTTGACTGTCGGTTGTCAGCCCGGCCAAAAAACGACCGGCGATACGGTGCCCGACGAAGTGAAAGCACCGGATTCAGACCGCTCAAAGCAGCAGTTCGAAAGTGTGGAGCCTGAAGGGGACTACCCCATCATTCAGGCTGAAAAGGAAGCCCATGATTTTGGAGAAATGGGCCCCGGTGCATCCGCTAATTGTGAATATAATTTTACAAATGTCGGAACTGCGGATTTGAAGATTACCCGCATCATCAGCACCTGCGGCTGTGCGATTCCGGAATTGAAGAAAAAAGTCTATGCGCCTGGCGAATCAGGTGTCATCAAACTCAGATTTACTGCCCCGAAACTCAAAGGAAAAGTTGAAAAACATATTTATATTGTCAGCAATGACCCCAAATATCCGCGGTTTGAACTTGACGTCAAGGCAAAGGTTGTCGTGAAAGTCTCCATTTCGCCGGAAATGGCCAATCTAAGGTTTGACCAGGAAAACGCCGGAATGCCCGATATTGTGGTTAAAAGTCTCGATGATCGGGAATTTTCAATCAAATCGGTGACAAATGCTGGAAACACCATGAAAATCACATTCGATCCAAAGAAAAAGGCCAAAGAATTCACCTTAAAGCCTGTTGTTGATATCAAAAAGCTTCTTGAAAATAATAAAGGGTCGATCATTGTTAATGCGGATCATCCCCAGGCCGGCACTCTGGCCGTCGGATATGAGGCGTTGCCGCCTTATGAGCTTCAGCGTCCGCGAATGATTCTGCAAAACGTCAAACCGGAAGTCCCAATGCTCAAAGATAACTTTATTCGCAGCAATTATGGGACCCCCGTAGAAATCGTCTCTGCGACATCCAGAAATAATTATATGGAAATCGCCAACCAGCAGCGGGACGGCGAACACTTGAGATTCCAGGTGAAAATTACCCCGCCCCCAAAAAGCGCGAAGAGATACCTGAAGGATGAAATGACCCTGACGCTTAAAGACGGCTATGCCGTGAAGATTACCTGTTCAGGTTGGTATAAACGATAAAATTCCGAGGTTAAAGGCTATTAATCTATATTTTAATCCATATATAAGGAAGTGAAGTAATGAAAATGTACAGGAGTGTGTTTGTTGGTTTAGCGTTTCTTTCTCTTTTTGTCATGGCAACAGGCTGTCAGCCTTCTCAACAGCGAGATACGGCTGCTGCAGAGCCAACGATTCAGCCGACCGAAACAACCACTGAAAAACCGCCCGTCAAAGTCACAGAATCGGAACCGGTGGTAACCGGCGATGTCCCGGTATTGAAAGTGGAAAATCCCGCTCATGATTTTGGTGAAATAGGACCGGGTGCCTCGGATAAATGCGAATATAAGTTTAAAAACGTCGGCACAGCGACATTGAAGATCGACCGCATCCAAAGCACCTGTGGCTGCACGGTTCCGCAATTGAAGAAGAAAATCTATGAACCCGGCGAATCCGGCGTGATCAAACTGACTTTTAAAGCGCCGACCGTCAAGGGCAAGGTCAAAAAGCACCTCTATATTGTCAGTAATGACCCCAAAAAACCCCGTTTTGAGTTGGAGGTGAAGGCCAAGGTGGTCGTCAAAGTATCGATTGCCCCGGAAGCAGTCGAGCTGCGACTGGACAAGGACAACGGGGGAATGCCCGATATCGTAGTTAAAAGCCTGGACGACCGCGAGTTTTCGATCAAATCCGTCATTGTCCCCCAACAGGCGATCAAGGTTAAGATTGACCCGGCCAAAAAGGCCAAGGAATTCGTCCTAAAGCCAGCGGTGGACATCAATAAGCTCAATCAGTTCAATACTGGAATTATTCAGGTCAGAACTGACCACCCGCAGGCCGGAACGCTGTCGGTTCGCTATGAAGCCCTGCAGAAATATGTTATTCAGCGGCCCCGGATGATCCTGCAAAATGTCGAACCCGCCAAGGCGATCATCAAAGACAACTTTATTCGCAGCAATTATGGGACGCCAGTGGAAATTGCCTCGGTCACGTCTCGAAACAATTATATGGAGATTGAAAGTCAGGAAAGAGACGGCGAGCACCTGAAGCTGAAGATCAAAATTACGCCGCCCGCCAGAACCGCGACGTCCCGCCGGTATATCACCGACGAAATGACGGTAGTGCTGAAAGATGAAACCATGCTCAAGATTCGCTGCAGCGGTTGGTACAAGCTGCGGTAAACGGCTTTCGGTTTTCAAATGAAATGTTCGTTAGTATTAGACTTAAGTCTTTTTAAAATAGCACTTTATGCTTTAGGGTGAGGGCGTTTGTATGGCCCGTATCACCCCGGCAAAAGACTTTTTATAGGAATGAATTTTAGATGCTTTTTCTGTGTTCTTTTTCGGAACTTAACATGAGCTGAGGTGTCTAAAGGAATAGCGTCAAGCCAACGCATGTTCGTGTGTTTTGGCTTTGAAATGGGATTTTAAATCAGTTTAAGTCGAAAAGAATGCTTAAAACCCTGCGAATAACCAGTTTAATAGCGTTAATCGCCGCCGTGGGCGGTGTCGTTGTCATAGGCGTGTTCGGCCTGCGCGGGGACTCTGACATTCTGGCATTTCTCGAAACTCCCGGTGTCGTTGACAAGGCGAAAGAGAAACTCCAGCCGGAAGCTGATAAAAAAGATGTGGAATCTCCGCTGGCAACCCAGTCTAGGCTGCTTGCCTTGCGGCTCGATCCGCCGCCTCCCCCGGCGCCGAAAGACCCCGTTGAGCCAAAAGATCCGCCCAAGGAAACGGCGACACGCCAGCCGCCTAAGCCGCGCGATCCCGTTCCGCCCCGGCCCAAAACACAGGTCAACGCCAAGTTTAAACTGCTCGCGACTGTCATGTGTGATGCTAACCCTACACGGTCCATGGCGCTGCTGGAGCAGTCCGGCGGCAAGCAGGAGTGGTTCTGGCAGGGTGAGCGTGTCGGACATCTGGACATCGACGAGGTGCGCAACGGCAGTGTCATTTTCTCACAGGCCGGCCGCAGTAAACAGGAACTGTTCGTTCCCGCCAAGCCTCCTGTCAAGTCATTGCTTAAAGGCGAGGGGACTGCCGGTGTGTCAATTCCAAATCGACCCGATAGTATCAATGTAACGATGGGCGCAGGCGCCGGAACCGGTCCGATTAAGCCGCAGACAACCTCCGCCGCGGGAACTGCCGCGACGGCTCGCCCGCCCGCTGCCACAACTGAAAGCGGCCGGGTGCGCATCCAGCGAAGTCAAAGTGAGGCCGAACGCCGGGCCGTCGCCGACCGGCTGCGTCAGCGCACTGCGCCAAAGCCGCCGACACGGGAAGAGCAAAAGGCTTCGATTGAAAGCAATATCGCCGGCATTCAGGAAATTATGTCACGCGATACCGGTGGCGATCCGGAGCAGAGGAAGAAAGAAAATGAATCCTGGATGAAGTTGCTCAAGGCTCTGGAAGGCGAAAAGGGGACACTGGATAAAGCCGTCAAAGCCGAAGAAGCGGCCGACAAAAAAGGGCAGCCCGACAAGGACGCCGGTGCGAAAACAGAACCTGAAAAAAAGAAATAACACCCGCCAAAGTGAGTGAGCGGGCGTTTGAGAGTGAATACAAAAGTTCGGCCTTACGCCGAAACTTTTTTTATTGAGAGATAAACACGAATAAACAGTCACATGATGTGGAGTATGTTATGCGTTTAACGAAGTATGCAGGCTTCAGGCAATGGTTGCATGGACGGACGTTGTTGGTTTTGGTGGTCGTTGTTTTGGCCGGAATGTGCGGTTGGGTCCGCGCAGCTGAAGACGGCGACGGCGTTCTGCGCAGCCGGTCGTATAAATTCAGGTATGTCACCAGTCAGCAGGCACGCGAATTCTTGTTGCAACTGCAGATTGGTACCGAGCTTGATATCCTGACCGACACCGCGCTGATTGTCACCAGCGACAAGGGCGTTGATCTGACGCGCGCTACCGAAGTGATTTCCATCCTGGACCGCGAGGAATCAACAGTCATTCGCGTGTTGGACGCTGACCCAGCGGCCCCGCTGCCTACGCCAGCAGAATTGGCTGAACAACTGACCGGCATCACCGTCGGTACTATGACCGATGCGCCGCCGAAGGGCTCGACCAATCCCGCCATCGTGGACACGCTGGCGGGCAGACTGATCGCGATTGCTGCGGTACCGCTTTTGAACGATATCGATACCGCTCTGCAAACCTGGCAGAAAGAAAATACTCCCGCCGAGCCGGTTGTTGAAACACCCGATCCGGAAATCACTGACCCGGCTGTCGAAGAACCGGAAAAACCCGAAGAACCGGTTGCGGTTGAACCCAAACCTGAGCTGGTTGTGGAAAGACCTGCCGCCGATGAATTGGTGCCGGTCGTGGAAGTTCCTGTCGTCGAATCGGTTGAAGAAAAGCCGGTTATTGAAGTGCCGGTTAAAGAAATTACCGAAACTCCAGCTGTTGAAGCCAAAGATGACGCCGCCGATCTCATGCCGGATAAATCGTTCGAGCAGTTAATGACCGAATTAATGGCCGCCCAGCAGGCCGATGAATTGGCTGCCGAAGCTGCGGAAAAACAAACTCCGCCGGTTGATCCATTGACGACTGCCGAAGATATGGTCATCGAGGATGTCACGGCCGAAGCCGCCGAAACAGCGACCGATGACTTTTTGAGCGATGCGCTCCTGCAAGCGCTGGAAGAGGAAGAAATTAAAAAGACCCAACAGTTAGCCGCGCAAAAAGCCGCTGCCCAAAAGGCTGCCGCTGAGAAAAAGGCGGCTCAGGAAAAACCCGCTAAGCTGGCAGAAAAAACACCGGCCAAGAGCACCGCTGCCCGTCAGCGCCAAGAAGCGATCGAAGCGATGCGAAAACAAGCCGAAGCCGATCGCGCGGCCGCCGAAGCGGCCGAGGCCGCCGCTGATGACGAACTCAAGAAAGCGCTGGAAATGCTGTTGAAGTCCTCCGAGCCGGCCGCTCCGGAAAAGCCGGCCCCCAAGCCTGCCGACCCGGCCCCGGCTAAGGAAAGACCGACACCAAAGTCAAAGCAGGCCCAGCTCGAACAGGAACTGGCCGAACTGCGGGCGCAGATCGCCGAATTGAAAGCCGCCAAGGCCGCTGCCATTGAAGAAAAGAAAGCTCCGGAAGATGTACCGTCAAAGGTTGGCGTCAAAACGGGGCAGGCCGCCTTCGAAGAAGCTGTCGGTGAAGAAATGCTCGATACCGTCATTGATTTGCCGCAGGAAGTCATGCTCGAATCGCTGATCGACCTGGTCGGCAAACAGCTTGGTCTCAATTACATGTATGACCCGGCACTTCTGAAAAACCAGAAAGTCACGCTGAAAATCCACAAGGGCCAGATCAAGGTCCGTGATTTATATGCCCTGATGGAGTCAACCCTTCACTTTAAGGGCTTTGTCATGACCCGCCGGGACAACCTGGTGACGATTGTCAAAAGTACTGATATTTCTAAAATTGATCCGAGTTTTCTGAATGCCGGTGACTCCAGCGATCCGGGGGAAGTTGCTGCCAGCACGATTTTTGAATTGAAGCACATTGGCGCCGATGCTGCCAAGAAAACGCTGGATGCCATGAAGCTCAGCAGCATCGCCAACGGTATCCAGACCGTTGCCGGCACCAACCGACTGATCGTGACCGATTATACCTATCGCATGGATCGCATCGCCGAAGCGATTGAGATGATCGACGTCGCCGGTGAACCCAAAGAGTTCCAGTCCCGCCAGTTGAATTACATGCAGGCATCCGAACTGGTCGAAAAGCTCAAAGTTCTCATCAAGGAAATGGAAGGCGTCTCGCTGGATATTGCTGCGCCCGCCGCACCCGCACAAACCCGCACGGTCCGCACACGTGACCCCAAGACCGGCCGGACGATCACCAAGCAGGTGCCGGTCAGTACCTCCTCGACATCTTCCGCCAAGCCCGCCGAAAAGGATGCGGTCTTTATCGATGTTGATGAACGAACCAACCGCGTGCTCATGGTCGGCAAACCCGCCGATCTGGCCACGCTCAACGATTTGATCGACACGCTGGACGTGCCCCAGCAGGACTTAAAGACGGTCCGTGAATACGTCATCCAGCACGTCGAAGCTGTCGAAGTCGTCAACGTCCTCAATGAACTGGGCCTGGCGTCCGTCAGCGTTGCAACCCCGCAAAAGACCACAACGGCTGCCAAAAGTACCACGACGCGTGACCCGCGCACCGGCCGAACCACCACAACCCCGGCACCGCGAACGGCAACTTCTACCGCTGCCAAAAAAGACGGCGCCGAACCCAATATCTCGATTCGCCCGGCCACCAACTCCCTGCTGGTCAATGCCACCGGCGAACAGCACCAGGCCATCGAACTGGTCATCGCCCACGTCGATGTCGTCCAGAAGGACCAGCGAACCATCCGCGAATACGAAATTCAAAATGTCGATGCCCAGGAGATCATCGACACCATGACCGACCTCGGCATGATCGCACAACAGTCATCCTCCAGCAGCCGCTCGGCAACAACCGGCCGGACTTCCAGCCGCACGACCACTTCGTCTCGTAGCACGCCGCAGCCGACAGCGCCCGCGACCGTCGCCCCGGCCCTGACCGGCCTGACAGGCGAAGCAGGCAGCGTGACGGAAGAACAGCCCCAGATTTCTATCTTAGAAGCGACGAACTCCCTGCTGGTCTATGCCACCCCCCGCCAGCATAAGGCGATTGCACTATTGATCTCCCACGCTGACCGAATTCCGGAAAGACCTACTACGCCCTATGTCGTCTATGCATTGGAAAATCAGGAACCGGCGAAGTTAGCAGAAACGCTGGACCAGATCGTCTCGGCCCGACAAGGCGAGAGAGCACAGAAGACTGCTTCGGCCGGTGCAAAGGTCCAGCCCAAGACAGCGGCTACGTCAACAACACCGAATCTTCCGACACTGGAAGAGGAAACCATTCGCATTATCCCCGATGAGGACAGCTATTCACTGATCGTCTATGCCAACAAACGCAACCAGCAGTGGATTGGTGAACTGATTAGAGAGTTGGATAAATATCACCCACAGGTCTTATTGGATTGCACACTAGTCGAAATTACTAAAGACAACGATTTTAACTTTGACTTGGATATGGTTTCAAAATATGGAGGACTGA
Organism: Sedimentisphaerales bacterium; assembly: GCA_028282905.1. Taxonomy (GTDB): domain Bacteria; phylum Planctomycetota; class Phycisphaerae; order Sedimentisphaerales; family Anaerohalosphaeraceae; genus 4572-13. The sequence goes on from JANQGW010000022.1 coordinate 47,117, forward strand.
CCGAAGGTGGGTCAATGACAGCGATGACGAAGCCGGATACAGCAGGAGTTACCGCATTGGTAGAGCCGTTTATAGGCGGTACTGTTGGAGAATATAGCGTAACCAATGGTTCAGGGGTTGCCTTTTTCAGTAATAATCATATCCAGGCACTTTTAAAAATAATGGATAAGAAAAATTATGGGCGAGTACTTGCTAGACCTTCTCTTCTGGTGAAAGACAACCAGGAGGGGGAAATTAAAACTGAAAAAACAATTTATGTTGCAGAAGAGAAGACAATTATAACACCGACAACGGATACTTCGACCTCAACGACAACGGATATCGAGTTCAATCCTTATACTTCGGGTATAACCTTGACAATTACGCCGCACATTGCTTCTGAAGAGTTATTGAAGTTAGATATTGTATTGGATAGAACGGACTTTGATCCTTCAGATACGGGGAAGGCAACTATTGGTGAAAAAACGGTTCCGAAGCCTTTGGATACTGTAAGCAGTAATGTAATGACAACGTCTGTTATTCCTAATGGTGCCACTATTATTCTTGGGGGTATCGAGACAATTTCTCAGACGAAAGGGGTGACAAAAGTTCCGTTGCTTGGCGATTTACCTCTTGTTGGTGTACTCTTTAGAGGTGTTAGCGAATCGGATGCTCAAAGTAAATTGTATATTTTTGTGAAAGCTAATATTTTAAAGCCAGAAGAAGAGCTGACGGGTGGATCGGATATTGAAAAGATATCTTTAAAGAGAAGAGCTGCATTTGAAAGTGCTGAAAATAAATTCCAGGAGCTCGAAGAAATACCTTGGATAGAGCCGACACCCATGAGTCCAGAGAAAATTTTAGAGGACGATGAATATTTAAAAGAGATTAAACGCAAGCTTCAAGAAATGGATCAAGAAAAAGCAAGTGTTCAAGTCTCAATAGAATAGCCATATATGAAAGACTTATTAATACAAGCGGCCGAGCGAAGTGGTGTGACCGATGCCGATTCGCTGCGGGATTTTTTGAGCGATAATGCCGAAGACACTCGGCGTCTCGACCAGGTTCTGCTCAGCGCGCCAAACTATACCGAGGATGTCGTACTGCGGCTATTCGCCGAGGCCTTCGGCGTGACTTACTTTGACGAGATCAACGCTGAACACGTGCCCGAGCATTTTGTCGAGGCCATCCCCGCACCCTATGCCCAGCACCACTACGTCATCGGTGTCCGCACAAGCGATGATGAAGACGACGAAACCATTACCGTCGTTACCTCCAACCCGCTGAACGCCTCAGTGGTCGATAACGTTTCCAAAATGCTCGGCGCCCCGGTCGAAACGGCCCTGAGCACGCGTGCGGCCATCACCGCCGCCATCGACGTCGCCTACGAACAGAAAAACACCGTCATCGAAGAGGTCGCCGAAGAACTCGACGCCCAGAACATCGACCAACTCGCCGACGAAGTCGCCGGCAGCGAAGACTTGCTCGACGTGGTCAACCGTCCGCCGGTCATCCGGCTGGTCAATGATATCCTCTTCCGCGCCCTGCAGATGCGCACGAGTGATATCCACATCCACCCGTTCGAGACCAAGATTATCGTCCGCTACCGCATCGACGGCATTCTCTACGACACGCTCACGCTCAACCGCAACGTCCTGAGCCTGGTGATCTCGCGTATCAAGGTCATGGCGGGCATGGACATCGCCGAACGCCGTATGCCCCAGGACGGTCGCTGCAGCGTCCGCGTCGGCCAGCGTGAAATTGACCTGCGTGTCAGCACCGTGCCCACCAGCTACGGCGAACGCGCGGTTCTGCGTATTCTCGACAAAAGCTCCGGCATCCTCACCCTCGAACAACTTGGCTTCATGGAAGAGGATCGTCAGCTCTTTGATAAAATGATTAACCGCTCCCATGGCGTGATTTTCGTGACCGGCCCGACCGGTTCCGGTAAAAGTACGACGTTGTACGCCTGCCTGAATCGCATCGACTCGACCGTCAAAAACATCATGACCGTCGAAGACCCGATCGAGTACCAACTCGGCGGCATCAGCCAGATGCAGGTCGCACCGAAAAAGGGCATGAACTTTGTCAATGCGCTGCGGCATATTCTGCGTCAGGATCCGGACGTCATCATGGTCGGTGAAGTGCGTGACAAGGAAACCGCCGCGATGGCGATTCAGTCATCGCTGACCGGCCACCTGGTGTTCAGTACGCTGCACACCAACGACGCCGCCGGGGCCGTCAGCCGTCTGCTCGATTTCGGCGTTGAACCGTACCTGGTCAGCTCGTCGCTGATCAGCGTACTGGCCCAGCGTCTGGTCCGGCGAATCTGCCCGGACTGCAAGCAGGCCTACGAACCGCCGGCCCATGAAGTGCGAGACCTCGGCATACTAACCGATGAAAAGCCGACCTTCTATGTCGGTGCCGGCTGCGCCAAGTGCTTCGACACAGGCTACCGCGGCCGAACCGGTATCTACGAAATGATGGTCCTCAACGATGAGATCCGTGAGATGGTCTATAACCGGGACAGTGCCGGCGTCATCAAGAAAAAGGCGCTCGAATACGGCATGCAGACTCTCCGCATGGACGGCGCCCGAAAAGCCCAGGCCGGCATCACAACCATCGCCGAAGTATTGCGTGTAACACAATCGGATAACGTGTGAGATTTCAAATTTCATATTTTCGATTTCCAATTGATAATGAACGGACAGCCGAAAGAAAAGATTGATAAGCATGTCCTGATAAGACGATCGGGGGATTTTGCCCATCGTTGTGTGAAGCTGTGCAATGCGATGCCGGAAAACTGGCTTGGACGTCATATTCGAAGCCAGTTGATGCGATGTGCAACATCAGTCGCGGCTAATTACCGGGCCGCGTGTATTGCACAGTCAAAACCAAGTTTTATCGCCAAACTCGGGATTGTTGTCGAAGAAGCGGACGAAGCATGTTACTGGATTGAGTTTATAGTTGATGAAAACCTGATGACCGCTCAGCAGTGTTCAGAATTACTGAGCGAGGCGAAAGAGTTAACAAGTATTTTCGCAGCGTCACAGAAAACGGCCCGCAGCCGTCAAAATATGAAATAGGAAATAGGCAATAGGAAATACTCTATGCCAAGATTCGAATATGTGGCAATTAATTCGCAGCGAAAGACGGAAAAAGGAGCCGTCACAGCTGAAAGTGCGTTTGCTGCCCGCAAGCATCTGCGCAGCCGCGGCCTGCACCCGACCGACATCAAACAGGTGCGGATGGATACCGCCGGCAAATCCCTCGGCGGTCTGCTCAAACGAAGCGGCAAAAAAGACGTCGCCACCTTCACCAAAGAGCTTTCGACGATGCTCAACGCCGGCATCAAGCTTACCGACGGCCTGAGCGTCCTGACCAAACAACTCAACGATCCAAAACTGCGGGCCGCGATTACCGAAGTCCGCGACAAAGTCGTCACCGGCGAATCCTTTGCCGATTCGCTCGCCGAGTACCCGCAGTACTTCGACCTGATCTTCATCAGCATGATCCGCGTCGGCGAAGTCACCGGTACACTCGCCGAAACACTGGCACGGATGTCCGCCTTCATGGAAAAACGCCAGCGACTCGAAGCCAAAATGGCCACCGTCATGATTTATCCCGCGGTTCTGGTCACTGTCTGTATCATCGTGCTGATCGTCATTATGGTCGGCGTTCTGCCGCAGGTCAGTGAACAGCTCATCGAAACCGGCCAGGAACTACCCCGGCTGACAAAATTTTTGATGAAGCTGTCCGAGATCATGACCAGCGGCTGGATTCTTGTCGTTATCGGAGCGATTGTCGCCATTGTCATGATTTACAAACGACTGGTACGCACCGAAAAAGGCGCCCTTGTGCGGGATAAGTTCTTACTGAACCTGCCGGGCTTCGGTCCGCTGATTAAACAGCAGATTCTGACCCGGTTTACCTCAACACTGGCAACACTGATGGGATCCGGTCTGTCCATGGCCGAGTCGCTGCGGGTCGTTTCACAGGTCACCGGCAACAAGGTCATGAGCGATGCGATTGTCAAGTCGCGTGAACGGATTCTCTCCGGTTCAGATATCGCCTCGCCGCTCTGTGACAGTGGGGTGATCGACCCGACCATTGCCCATATGATTACCGTGGGCGAAAAAAGCGGCGAATTGGAACAGATGCTTCGAATGATCAGCGAGAATCTGGAAGAATCGTCTGATTTGGTCGTTGAGCGTCTCAGCGCACTGGTGGAACCGGTCATTATTGTCGGCATGGCCTTGATCATCGGTCTGATTTTCTTCGCGACCTTCGTGCCGCTGATCAAATACTCCGTGACACAGTTTTAGCAGAGTGTGATTATGAATTATAGCAATGTTATTCGGCTTGCATGAGTGTCATCCCGGCCTCCGAGCCGGGATCCAGTGCGATAAAAATTGAGTATCAGAATATGAAAAAAATAGCAAAACAGAAAGAGTTGATACAGCGACGACAACAAGACAGAACGAAAGGATATAACAAAATGAAAACACGAAAACACAAACAAGCGGCATTTACGCTGGTGGAACTGATGGCGGTTATGCTGATTCTGGCATTGATCGGCGGCTTCGCGGGAAAAAGCTACATCGATGCGGTCAATAAAGCAAAAGTGACCACGACGAAAACACGCATGAAAGAACTGCATCAGGCTGTCAATATGTTCAAACTGGACACGGGCCGCTATCCCTCTGAAGAGATGGGACTTCTGGAACTGGTTGAAGAACCTGCCGACGTTGAGGGCTGGTCACGGAGTGGCTATCTGGAAACAACCGACGTGCCCAGAGACGGCTGGAAAAATGAGTTTGCCTATATGCTCAACCCCGAAAGCGGCAAGCCCTTTGTGATTATCAGCTATGGCTCCGACGGCAAAGAGGGCGGCGAAGAGGGCACCGATGAATACGATCTCTACAGCACCGATGCCGACTAATTCGCGACGACCGCAGAGGATTCCTCGCCAGGGCTTTACGCTGATTGAAACCCTTATGGTTGTAGGCATAATTGGCCTGATGGCGGTTTCAGGAATGATTGCCTACAGTGCAATGTGGGGCAACCTGCGGTTTAAACGTGAGGCGAAGGAACTGGTGACGATCTTGCAGATGGCTCAGGACGCCGCTGCCCAGAGCGACCGGCGCTATGAGATTGTCCTGGATCGCGATCTGCAGGCCTACATGTTTCGCGAGTTCATCGGGTTTACCATCCTGGAAGATGAACTGCCGCTGGAAGATGATGGTGTCGAAGCCATTCAGAAAACCTTCTTCAGCAATGCGGTTCTGCTGGATTTTGTCGAATATGACTACCTGACCGAAGAGGAAGAGCGGATCATGGCCGAAGAAGGCACTGAGTACTTCCGGTTCGTCACCGGCCGGCCCGGCTGGCAGGCCGGCGGACGCATTGTCCTGCTCGACAGCCATGACCGGCCCTGGACCATCCTGATTCACCGCTTCGCCAAACCGGTCCAGTTGCTCGAAGGCGACGTCCTGCTCTGGACGCCGCAGGAAAACGTACAGTTTTAGCCAATAGCATTTAGTTCATAGTTCGGAGTTTGGAGTTTTGCATAGCAGAGCAAAACATAATAATAAGTTAGGATGCCATCGACATGGTTTCACCATGGTGGAAATCGCCGCGGCGATGCTGATCTTGGCGATGGTGCTCTCGTCGGTCATGTTTCTGATGGACCGCTACCTCGACGCCGTCGTTGATATGCGTCTGCGCCAGCGGGCCTTCGAGACGGCCCGTGCCAACATGGAAACCCTGCTGGCCACCGACAAACTCTCGGATTTAGCCGAGTTCGGCGAAAGCGAACGCTATCCCGACATCTACTGGGAAACCATCGTCGAGCCGTTTACCCTGCCCGTCAAGGACCGCATGTGGGTACGCGCCGTCTGCTCGGCTTCCTATACCGACAGCGAAGGCGAGTTGCAGGAAGTCGAACTCGAACACTGGATCACCAGCCTCACCGGCGATCAGATCAAAAAAATCATGAACCAGCAGGAAGCCCTCGGTGAATACTACGAACTCATTAAGGAAGGTTTTATGACCGTCGCCCAGATGGCGACCGCTGCGTTTCTGGAACTGGAAAAAATGCCCGTCACCGATTATAAGGAATTGGTCGAACAGCACCGCCGCGAAAAACTGGAATATCTCCAGGCCAATAACGACAAATTTGATAAGCAGGCCTTCGATAAACTGGTCGAGCAACTGGACGACGTAGAAAACGAATTCCTCGAAGAAATCGGCATGGATTTTGACAAGTACAACGAATTTGCCCTGGCCTACGAACCGCCGGCTTCGGCCACCGGCCCCAGTTTATTTGGCCCAGGTAATTCTTCCGGTTCTGACAGCTTGAATACAAATCCCAATACTGAAAATCCGACCAATAAACCTGGAACAGAACAGACACAGCCTGATCAGAAGGTTTGGACAGCGGACGATTTGCGTGCAAAGGGTTTCCCTGAATCTATCATACCCATATTGTTGGAAATGTTAAATAGTGGATGAAGCAATATAAAATCACAACCTGTTCAGCTTTTACGCTGGTGGAAACGTTGGTAGTGTTGCTGCTGTCGGCCATGATTATCACGGCCACGCTGGCTGTCTATCAGCGTGTCCGCGCTGCGACCATTGTCATCGGCCAGCGGATGAGCGAGCACCGGCTGCAGGACGAGATTTTACAGAAAATCGCCGAAGACATCGATCGCCTCGCCGCTCCCGGTTTCGAAGCGACCATCAAGTTTCGCAACCGCCAGGTTCGCGGTACCGATGGCCTCACTTACCAGTCGGCCGAACTGATTCTCAATAACAGCTATTACGGCAACAGTGACAAAAAGGATATTTACGAGGAAATCGTCTGGCGAACCGCCTACGACACCGCTGAAGAAACGATGATCCTCTACCGGATGCACCGCGGCCTCAACGCCGAAGACCCGCTTTTTGCCAACAAACCCAACCAGCTTGAAAGCACCTTGGACAAAAGCCTTGAACGCTATATCCCTGTTTCCGCGGGTGTAACATTTTTCGACCTGCGCACCCAGCAGGGCGAAAACATCCTCGGCTCCTGGACTTCCGAGACTTTGCCAAAAGCGGTACGCATCGGTTTGTCCTTCGCTTTGCCCGAGGAACTGGAAGACGGCGAAGTGGCTGTCCCCGATGAAGAGGTAATGTACCGCACCGTCGCGGTGGACCGATCACGGATGATTCCGTATAGTTTCGTTAAGATGGAACTGGACTTAGGCGTTCTGGATAAAGATGAATCAACCGACCCAAACGATCTCGTCGGCGATATGACCGATGACGCATCGGTAGAGCCGGATGATGAAAGTACCGGAGGCGACGAGACCGACTCAAGAGATGAAGGCAACTAATAGATACGGATAAACGATAAGCAAATGAACAGAACCACGACAATCCAAAACACAGCTAAACAGCGGGCCGCTTTTGCGCTGCTCGTGACGCTGGTTGTCCTGGTGGTTCTGTCGGCGCTGACTGTGTCCCTGGCGACGCGGCTGACTATGGCCAAACGCCGCCAGCAGTATATGATTGAGTACCAGCGTGCCCGCTACGGCCTCGACTCCGGCCTCAAATACATCCTGTCCGAAATGCCGAAAATGACCTTCCCCGTTCAATCTCGCACAGGCCAGCCCGATTTCTCCGATTTATTTACGATGAATCAGGCCGAATACGCTGACATGATTGCCGACTGGGCCGCCGAAGCGACCGATGAACAGATCGACGCGGCTATGAAGGAAGGCGCCGGCCTCTACGAGTCCGAACCGTTGGATATCGCGGGTCTGCTGAGCGGCCTTTCCTCGATGTACGGCGACGATGACAGCGAGGGCGACCCCAATCTCGCGATGATGGGCACTGCCGACGCCAACGACATCAGCCAGGCCGCAGATGAAGAGTCCTATGTCGTGGAACTGGACCCCAACGATATCGAGGTACCCGGCCCGTATGGCTTCGAATGGCCGTTGGCTGCCGAGCCAATTGAAATGGAAATCGGCACCTGCAAAATCACAATTACCATTGAAGACGAAAATGCCAAGCTGCCGCTGAGTTGGCTGGTGACCACCTATAAAAAAGATGACAAAACCGTCGAATATGCACTCGAAACATTTTTGGAGTGGATGGCCGAAGATGATCTCGAAC
>JANQGW010000027.1 GCA_028282905.1 Sedimentisphaerales bacterium
AAGCGGAGAACGATGACTTTAGTCTGAGTTCGACGCCAACCTAAAGCTACCGGCTTTCAGCCGGTAGTAGTTTACTTTTCAATCCTTTAACTCTTTTTCAAATAGTCATTTAGGCCGTTTCAGTCTGAGAGGCTATATTATCCCACCATTTCCCCTATTGACCTCAAAGTTTTTGTAAGTTGTTTAAAATAAATTAGTTATGTGTCATTGGTCGTTTTTGATTTAACCCTTCCCGCAAACCGTCCATAAAGAATGTGAGATTGATAAGGCGGTGGCGTAATATGGTTCATCCAGCGGCAACATTAAAAACTTGTTGATAATTCTATAAGCTTTTTTATTTTAATGCTTTATGTGCTTTCTTATGATTGTCTGCTCTGTAATAATTACAAACTTTTTCTCAAACGGTCATTTACTCATGGACGTATAGTTAGTCAAGCGAGTGTTTCAGATATAAGTTCTAAAGCAACAAACAGTTTTGCCTATATTTAGACATGGAAAACAAAGAATTTGAAAATTCGAAAACTGAAGCCTATGTGAACCTGATCACTCTGCATCAGGCCCGCATTTATTCATATATCCTTTCCATGGTACCACACTTTAGCGACGCGGATGATCTGATGCAGAAAACCTGTAAAGTCATCTGGGAAAAATTTGATGATTACCAGCAGGGCACTGATTTTTTGTCGTGGGCGATTAAAATTGCCAACTTTAAGATATATGAATACTGGCGAGCTGAGAAAAAGCGCAGCAGCATTCATTTCAATGAAGCATTAATTCATGAAATTGAGTCCGACGCAAGACACTATGCGGAAGATTCGAACCGGTATCTCCCTTATCTGTATGAGTGTATCAAGAAACTCAACAAGGAAGACTTGAAGTTAATCCGCTTAAAATACTATCGCAACCTCAAGGCGAAGGAAATTTCCGCTCGTTTTGGCAAATCGGTATTTACTATCTATAAGAATCTGTCACGCATTTATCAGGCCCTTCAGGCGTGCGTTCGTCGCTCAGAGATTCGGGAGGAAAAGTCATGACATTTGAGCAGCGAAATAAAATTGAATTGGAATGTTTGCTTTCCATCGCACTTGAAGGCGAGCTTACTGAAGAGCAAAGCCGACGAATCAATGAATTGCTTGAAGACCCTCGCATGCGACGCTGCTACTTCAGATTTTTGGGGATTACAACCGCGCTGAGGAGATTAGAATGGCAGCAGGTTGTTTATCTACCGGACAGAGAAGAAGCTGAAGTCTTAGACAATGATCTGTGGCAAGCCCTGGCGGAGGATGAGCAGACTGCGCCTGCCGTTTATATAGAGAAGAAAGTTGAAACGCCGGCAGCATTGGAGCCGATTGAGACGGTTAAAATTGAGCGAAGAATCCCCAAGTCCTCTATTTATTCACTCATTTTATCAGCCGCGGCTATTCTGCTTATTGTAATTATGGTTGTTCGCAATCCACAGAAGCCTGTGTCAGTGTCGGTTGCCGCGACAGTGACTGAGCAACTCGATGCCCAGTGGCAGTGGCAAACAGTTCCCATGAACATTGGCAGCGAACTGACGACAGAGAAATATCACTACCTTTCCCGGGGACTGGTCAAACTTGAGCTGCTGCAAGGGACGGAGGTTGTCATTGAATCTCCGGCTGAGTTTAAACTTGAGTCAGACAATCAGGTACTGCTTCTGGCCGGCAAACTTTCAGCCGTTGTGCCGAAGCATGCAACAGGTTTTACGGTGCGAACGCCGGAAGCAACGGTTGTGGACCATGGGACGGAGTTTGGTGTTTCAGTAGATGAAAAAGGTCGGACTGAAGCTCATGTTTTCGCAGGATGTGTGGATTTGCGGGTTGGTGTGAATATTGATGAACAGATTTCACCGGAGAATATCCTGCGGCTCAACGCGGGCCAGTCCGGTGCTGTTGCTGACAACTCGGTGAAGAGAATTTCGCTGAAAACCGATAAGTTCATCAGGGCAATTCCGACCAGCCTTTATGAAATTGCCGTCAAACGCAGCAAGCCACTTGCTTATTGGCAGTTCAACGATATTGCCAAAGGTGCGGTCAATACGATTCAGCCTACGGAATTTCTGGGAGAACCCCAAGGCGTTCTGCAATTTGCGGAAGTTTCGGTTCACAGTCAAAATAAATCTTCTGCTCTGCATCTGAATTCAGACAGTTTCATTAAAGTTGCACTGGGCAATATCCCGGCAAGCGGCTACAGCTGGGTATGCTGGTTGAATGTTCAACAGGAAGGGCCGCAGACGATTCTGGCAACGCGTATTGGCGGCAGCGAACGAAGGCTTATGCTCACAGCTGATCTGAAGTTGCAGCAAAGCCTTTATAATGCGTATTCTTCTAAACACGACGTCGTTGCTGTTTCGGACTCGACAATCGAAAAGGGGCGGTGGTACCATATCGCCTTTACCGCCACATCTAATGAAGATAAGCTGATTTACATCAACGGCGTTCTTCAGGGCGAAAACGATCAAATGGGAGAGGTTGTCAGTCTTTATCCAGAGTTTTATATTGGGGCGGATTGTCCGGATCTGCCGAACCAGAACCCGCGATTTAACGGCTTTATTGACGAGCTTTCGATTTATAACAGGGTGTTGGAGCCGGCGGAAATTTCAAATTTGTATCAAGCAATGAATCAGTAAAAGGAATGGTGAGGTCAATGAACAGGAAAAGAGGTTTTACGCTTATTGAGTTGTTGGTTGTGATCGCGATTATCGCGCTGTTGCTGGCGATTGTGATGCCGTCGCTGGGGCTGGCCAAACGAAAGGCCAAAATGGTCGTGTGCCGGTCAAATCTTAAGCAATGGGGAACCATTTTTGTCATGTACACGCAGGACAACGATGATCGCTTTTACAGGGCGTGGACAAGTACCTCTCGCGGTCATGAATGGATCAATTGTGTACAACCTTATTATCAGGATCCGCAGATTGCTTTTTGTCCAAGTGCCAAAAAAATCAGGGGCACACTTCCCAGTCATTCTCCAATTATCAGCTTCGAGCCGAATGAGGCGTGGGGACGTTTTGAGGATGATGACCCACGTCCGGGGTACGCCGGTCTGGCGGGAAGTTATGCCATTAACGACTGGGTAGGCAATCCCGCGGAAGGGTTTTATGCAGGCACCGAATCCATGTATTGGGTTAAATCTTCGCAGAGGGGGGCTTCTCGGGCACCGTTGTTTTTGGATTCGCGATGGCTGGGCGGCTGGCCCATGGATACGGATACCGCGCCGACAAATCCTAACGGCAGCGGTGGTGTCGGGCACATGGGACGCTACTGCATAGACCGTCACGAGGGATATGTCAACGCTGTTTTCGTCGATTTTTCCGTGGATAAAATTGGCCTCAAACAATTATGGAAGCAAAAATGGCATCCTGAGTTTGATACGTCGGGATATCGTCTGGCATGGCCCGAATGGATGGAGGGGCTAAAAGATTAGCAGTGAATGAACGCGTTTATTAAACGTTTATCGATAGACGGATGTGGAGTGTGTTTCCCTTGTAGAACGGCTGCAGGGAAGGTATTTGTAAATGTTTTTATTTTGGAGTGTGGAAAGATGAAAAGAAAAAGTATGGTGATGTTAGCGACAATCAGTATCTGTGTGGTGAGCGTAATGTCCCAGGCGGCTGTCATTACCTGGTCTGATGCAGCGGATACTGCCGGAGTGTCTGATTTAATCAGCGGTGCCCCGGCAGTTGCACTGAACGGCTCAGAGTTTGATGTGACAGTTAGCGGAATTACATTTGCCAGTTACAATCTGGGAAGTGGTTTTACCGAAGATGTCTATGGTGCGAACAGTTCAGCAGGCGGTATTGCGACAACCGGCGATGCGAATTTTGACACCCTGATTCAGTCACAGACCTACGGCGGCGGTACATCAACGAACGTTGTTTTGGATGGACTGACAATTGGAACAGCTTATCAGGTGCAGGTGTTTTGGAATGAACAGCGTGACCTCTGGGGGCTTGATTCTCGTGTGATGACTTACGGTGACGGCCTCGGCAATAACGTCGATCTGGCGGCTGGAATTCCCGACGGCCAAAGCGATGACTACGGTCAGTTTACCATTGGTTCTTTTGTGGCCGATGGTACGACGCAGGATTTGGCGCTGATTACCAATGGTTTTGGCAACGCACATTTTAATGCGGTTCTTGTCAGTGAGGTGCCGGAACCGGCAACTATGCTGTTGCTGGGCCTGGGTGGTGTTGTTGCGGTTATGAAAAGAAAATAAGGTAACGTCTTTCTATCGTTCAGTCTGCGGTTTGGTCGCGTCAAACCGCAGGCTTTTAATCTATTATACAAAATTAATCAGGCAGGCAAAGCGAAAAATGTTTTTATAACGGGGGTTTGGTATTTCTTTCTTAAAAACTAAATCCCCAAACTTAACTTAAACAGTTCAGTTTCTGATTCAGATTAAAAAGTTTAGAAAGCTTTCGCGCGGGAGGTCTGCGCAGAGCCAGGGAATATCAACCTTTTTGGAGGTCAAAATGATGGTTGAAAAAAAGTGTTTATTATTGTTAGCGGCGATTCTTCTTACTGTGTCAGGGGTTGTCCCTGCTGCATCAATCGACTGGTCAGATGCTCAGGCGACTTCAGGGATGTCGGACTTAATTGACGGGACGCCGGTGGCGGCACTGAACGGGTCGGAATTTGATGTCACTGTTAGCGGAATTACATTTGTCAGCTACAATTTGGGCAGTGGATTTACCGAAGACGTCTATGCGGCCAATAGTTCTGCGGGCGGCATTACGACAACCGGTGATGCAAACTTTGATACATTGATTCAATCTCAAACCTACGGCGGCGGCGTATCAACGACAGTGCCGTTGACTGGCTTGACGGATGGAACGAGTTATCAGGTGCAGGTATTTTGGAATGAACAGCGTGATCTCTGGGGGCTTGATTCTCGTGTGATGACTTACGGTGACGGCCTCGGCAATAATATCGATCTGGCGTCTGGTATCCCCGGCGGCCAGGGGGATGACTATGGCCAATTTGCCATTGGTTCTTTTGACGCTGACGGCACGACACAGGATCTGGCACTGATTACCAACGGTTTCGGCAATGCACATTTTAATGCGATTCTGGTGATGGAAGTTACGCCTAAAGCATCTAATCCGTCGCCTGCAAATGGCGCTGACAATGTGGCAATTGACGTTACCTTGGGATGGGATACCGTGAAGATTCCCAGTGCAGCCGACCCCAATGTTTTGGTTCCCAATCCTGATTTGATTCGCCATGAGGTGTATATCAGTAATGGTGACGCCGCTGATCCGAATGTGACATTTCTCGGTCAGGTTGCCGCAGGCAGTCCGGTCAATGCAACGGCTTCTTACGGCCCGTTGAGCCTGAGTCGCAGCAGCACCTATTACTGGCGTGTCGATGAAATCGTACCTGACCCCAATGGCCCCGGTGAAGTTGCCGTCCAAGGCACATTATGGTCCTTTGAAACGGTTCCTTCAATTCCAGTGATTGTTTCCGAACCGGCAGATCAGTTTGTCGATCCGGAGGCTGTTGTTTCAGTTGACTTTGTCGTTGAAGCAACGAATCCGTTCTTTCCGGGTGGGACGCTGACCAGTGAGACAGATGGCCTGGCCTACCAGTGGCAGTTTGATGACGGCAGCGGCTTTGTCAGCCTGGCCGGCGAAATGTCGTCAACACTTACGAGGACGACCGACACCGGTGACGGACATGAAGGCAGTTACCGTTGCGAGATCAGCATTTCCAATGATGGTTCCGGCAGCGCCGGTGGGACAGTCTTGTCTGCTGCTGCGGTGCTGACTTATAAGAAGATGATCGCTGAGTTCAAATTTGATGATAACGGTACACCGGCGGTTGCGACTGATACATCAGGTTACGGTAATGATATTGCGATTGCCGGCGCAACTTATGTTAATGACCCTGAAGAGGGCTGGGTCTTATCGTTTGACGGTGACGGCGATGTGGTCACGGCCGATCAACTGTTTTTGGATCATTTTAACGCAGAAATCAATTCACAAGTGACCTGCTCATTCTGGGTTTACGGCGGCGAAACCATTGCCACTGCCGGCAATAACGGAATTGTCTTCTGGAGTACCACTCCGGACGCGACCAATCGTTTCTATGCGGCTCAGATTCCCTGGCAGGACGGTAATGTTTATTTCAACTTTGGTCGGGATTGCTGCAGCTATCGGATTTCCGCTAATATCGGTTCCGGCGAAAACGCCAAGGGCAAATGGAATTATTTCATCCTGACGCGGAATGCTGACACCGGCGACGCCGCGGTTTATCTGAATGGCGTACTCATCAATGACGGCAATGTCGCTCATGCGATTGAAGCACTGGATTCCTTCACAATCGGCGGTAAATCCAACGATTCATTTGACGGTATGCTGAAGAATTTCCGCCTGTACAACTATGAATTTGATGAAATCGATGTCGCACAGGCCTACTATGACGAAACCGGTATTGCAGCGTGTCTGGAGACTCCCGATTATGACTTTACGGGACCTGACGGCGAGCCGGATTGCGTGGTTAATTTACATGATTTCGCATTGTTCGCCTCCTGGTGGATGGAGTGCGGCTTGTACCCGGCTTCGGCATGTGATGAATAAGATGGAAGATAATGAGCGAACAACTGATTGGTTTATAGATGAAAGGACAAAAAATGAAACAATTAAAACTCATGATACTGGTCCTTGTGGGGGTATTAACAGCAGTTGCTTCTGCGGCACCGATTGACTGGGCTCCCGTTGAGGATACCGCGGGAATAGATGATTTGATTGAAGGTACGGTGGTCGCCGCCTTGAATGGTTCGGCAAGCGATGTAACGGTAAACGGAATTCTGTTTGAGAATTTTGGCTTGGGTATCGGTTTTGTTGAAAACTCCTATGACAGCCCGCTGATCAGTACCGGTGATGCCAATTTCGATACGTTGATCAGCAGTTTCACTTATGGCGGCGGGACATCGCCGACACTGACACTGGATGGGCTGACCATCGGGGCGACCTACCAAGTGCAGGTGTTCTTTAATGATCAACGTGCGGCCTTTGCGGGACGCGTAATGACCATCGGCGACGGACTTGGCAACAGTGTTGATCTGGCTGCCAGTAACACCGGCGGAGCGGTTGACGATTATGGCCATTTTGCCGTTGGAACCGTTGTTGCCGATGCCGTTACTCAGGATATAGTGCTGACAACGAATGGTTTCGGCAATGCCCATCTTACGGCACTGCTCGTAACAGAAGTGTCTCCCGGGGCGACTAATCCTTCACCTGCTCAAAACGATGACAACGTCGCATTAGACGTGACGCTTGGGTGGGATGCCATGAAAATTCCTGATCCGGCCGACCCGAACATCCAGATTGTTAACCCCGATTTGATTCGTCATGAGGTTTATCTCAGCAATGGCAACGCTGCTGATCCGAATGTGACATTTCTCGGCCAGGTGGCCGCGGGCAGCCCGGTTAACCCGACCGCTACTTATGGCCCGCTCAGTCTCAATCGCGACAGTACTTACTACTGGCGTGTGGATGAGATCGTGCCGGACCCGAATGGCGGAGAAATTGCTGTTTCAGGACCGTTGTGGATGTTTATGACCGTTCCTTCGGATCCGATTATTAATACCGACCCGGCTGACCAGTTTGTTGATGCTGACAATACAGTTTCGGTGGATTTTGTGGTTGATGCAAGCAATCCCTTCTATCCGGGTGGAACGCTGACCGGCCCGACGGACGGCTTGGCTTATCAATGGCAATTTGACGACGGCAGTGGCTCTTCTGACCTGACCGGTGAAACTTCGGCAACGCTGACGGTTACAACCGATACGGGTGACGGCCATGAAGGAAGCTATCAATGTATCGTGACAATTGTCGATAACGGCGCCGGTGGAACCGGCGGGACGGCTTCGTCCGGTACGGCTAAATTGATTTATAAAAAGCTGCTTGGCCACTGGCCGTTTGACGGCGACGCCAACGATGCGGTTGGAACCAATCATGGAACAACCAGTGTCAGTGAGTATGTTACTGGTCGCTTGGGACAGGGGATTCGTTTCCGCGGTGGCGGCGGCAATCCTGATGAAACCGAAGGCACCGCGGTTAAGGTTTCTGCGCTGCCTTACGCGCTGTCCGGTCAATTTACCATCTCCTGGTGGGAACTGACCGAACCGAACGCCCTGATCGATGACTGGGACACCATGGTAACATTAGGTGACGGTAATCTGCAGCAGGTTTTGCTTTCGGGCGATCAAACTGAGTTTTGCTACTTTAATTACTACGGAAGCGGCGCTTACTCAGATGGACCCGGCGAATGGATCGACCGCGATCCTGACTGGCAGCGGTTTGATGTCTGGCAGCAGCATGTCATGACCTTCGACGGCGAGCGTTTCCGCAAGTACTACAATGGCATTGAAATTCCCTCGCAGAACACGGAAGAAGATGGCGTAACCGATATAGACGGCGCCTTGTTTAATGCCGCCATGACCGCTTTGCCCGATCCGATCTGGGTGGGCAATCAGGATGATGCGTACGGTACCTTTAATAATGGTGCCGACGTGGCAATCGATGAGCTAATGCTCTACAACTATGCCATGACGGCTGACGAAGCGGCTCAGGCGTATGTTAGTATCGCCGGCGGAACTGTCTGTCAGTTAAGCCCCGGTCATGTCAAGGCCCATGACATCATGCTGGATAAGCCTGTTATGGATTTGAATGGTGATTGTGATATCGACATCAATGACCTGCAGATGCTGGTAAGTACCTGGCTGGATGATGGGTTCTTTGATCCGCAGCCGTAGATAAATTGAAAGGGGGCTGTTATCGATCCGTATGAAAGTGAATACGGTTAAGAGATGCAGTGCTCCTGCAAGAGACAAGGGGATTGGCCTGAAAACGGGCCAATCCCCCTATAAAGTTTTCATGTGGACATACGGATACTTCTTGATAGGGGGTTAATATGAGTAAAAACGTTCGTTGCAGAGATTTAGGTCGATTGAGATGTCATATATTTATCATTGTACTATTTTTGTTCCTTAGTCCCTGCTGCCTCGCGGCGCCGGTGACCTGGTCTTCTTCACAGACAACATCGGGTGTCAGTGATTTGCTGACGGGCACGCCGGTCATTGCTTATAACGGATCGGCATTTGATGTCACAGTGAACGGAATTGTTTTTACAAGTTATAATCTGGGCAGCGGTCATACGGAAGATGTTTATGCGGCAAATAGTTCTGCCAGCGGCATCACCAGTACCGGCGATGCGAATTTTGATACATTGATACAGTCACAAACGTATGGCGGCGGAACATCAACGAGTGTGGTTCTGAACGGATTGACTTCTGGTACGGCCTATCAGGTGCAGGTGTTTTTTAACGAGCAGCGTGATCTTTGGGGCCTTGATTCCCGTGTGATGACCTATGGGGACGGTCTCGGCAACAATGTCGATGTGGTATGCGGTATCCCCGGCGGCCAGGGTGATGATTACGGTCGGTTTGCGACCGGTTCTTTTGTTGCCGACGGCACGACACAAGCCCTGGCGTTGATCACAAATGGTTTCGGCAATGCGCATTTTAACGCCATTTTAGTAACTCAAGATGATTCAGGTGTTGTCAAACCCACCATTACTGCTCAGCCGGAAGATGTAACGGTCGATCCGGGGCAAAATGCAGGCTTTACGGTTGCCGCAACTAATCCGGAGACGGGAAATGCAACCGGTTTGAGTTATCAGTGGTTTAAAGCTCCCGGCCAACAGTTGGCTAATGGCGCTGATTACTCCGGCGCCAACACTGCTTCGTTAACGGTGCTTGATGTTCAATTGGAAGACGACGACAATGGCGAATATTTCTGTCGTGTCTCGATTATATCGTCCGGCGAGTCTGTTGATTCTGCCGCTGCTTCGCTGGTGATACAAAGTCCCGTCGGCTTGATTGGATACTGGAAATTTGACGATTCAACCAATCCTTCAGTGGCCGTTGATTCCTCGATGTACGGCAATGATGGCACAATCTCCGGTGCGACCTATGTTGCCGACCCGGAAGTCGGAACCGCGTTGAGTTTTGATGCCAATGGTGATGTGGTGACACTGCCGGCTGGTTTTCTGAACACATTCAACACAATGGTCACCGATGAAGTGAGCGTAGTCTTTATGGTTTACGGCGGCAGTTCTATCGCTTCAAGCAACAACGGTGAAGCCTTCTGGAGCACAACAGCTAGTGCGTCGGACCGCTTCTTCTGTGTTCAGGTGCCCTGGAGAGACGGAAATATTTATTATAACTATGGACGTGACTGCTGTACGTACCGTCTGACAACCAGCATCGGCAGTGGCGACATGGCCAAAGGCCGGTGGAATATGTGGGCCTTTACCCGTAACGCTGCGACGGGGCTGGCGCAGATTTATTATAACGGGCAACTTTGGGACAGTAAAACCCAGGCCCATGCAATGGAAGACCTGAACTCTTTCACCATTGGCGGCAGGGTCGGTGGTGTAAATTCATTTGACGGCAAGATGAAAGATTTCAGAGTCTATAATTATGTTTTGGCCGACACCGAGATTGAGCAGTTGTATTTTGACGAATTTGGCTATAAACCGCAAAATCAATCTCCGTCAAATGGTGCTGTCGATCTCGATTTGGGCATAACGTTAAGCTGGTTCGGCAGCGATCAGGTGGATTCATACAATATTTATCTGGGAACGACCAATCCGCCGTCGCTTGTCCAGTCGCAAACCCAGACGGAATATACACCGACCGGTCTGGATTTCAATACCACTTACTATTGGTATGTTGAAAGCGTTGTGGATGGCGAATCTTATCCGGGAGCGATTTGGACGTTTACGACAACCGATCACATGACAATAGAAGATTTCGGCCAATACGCCGGCACCGCTGAATTAAAACAGATTTGGTCAGACAGCACGACGATTGCCGGTAATGCCGTTTTGACACAGATTGACGAGCGTTATCCCGCCGTACTGGCTTATGATAATACCGTCAGTCCTTTTTATTCGAAGATTCAGCGGACCTTTACAAGTTCCCAAAACTGGTCTGGTGAAAACACTGCTGCCATAACACTGAAGCTTCGTGTTCCGGAACATTGTGACAGCAAAAATGTTTTCCTGACAATCAGCGATGGGGCGAATTCAGCCAATGTGTTTGCCGCTGCTCCCAATGCCGTTACAGAACCGCTTTGGGGAAGCTTAATGCGGTTGAATTTTGACCTGAAAGCCTTTGCGCAGCAGGGCGTAGATCTGAGCCGGGTGCAGTCTATTGCGATCGGGATTGGTTCGGGCCAATCCGATCAGGGTGAAATAGATATTGATTCAGTGGCTCTATATGTTTCACGAAAAATCAAGTCCGCTCCAACATCTGATTTGGACGGCAGCGGATTGGTAGATGAAGATGATCTTGCTTGGCTGGCTGCTTACTGGGCCAGTCAAAACTGGCAGGTCACGGCTGCGGAACCTGACGCTGCAAATTTACAGGCACACTATTCATTCGATAGTCCCAGCGGCACAATCATCCCGGATATTTCGGGAAACGGCCGAAATGGAAACATGGATACTGCCGGTGCAGATAATTGGGTGCCGGATGGAGTCAGCGGCAATTGTCTGGATTTTGACGGAACATTTGCCGCGTATCTTCCGGAAGCCATTTTTACCGGTTCCAACAGTGGATGGACGATTTCGATGTGGTTGAGAAATAACAGCCCGCTTGAGTTTCTCCAACAACAATTGTCAGTGGAAGTTAAGAATACGGCCGCTGTTTGGCAGCAGGCGGCAATAACGGGAGTGCCTGCAAAAGAGATTGCTGGCCAGTGGCGACACCTCGTTTTTGTGGCTGATTACACAGACAATATTCTGAGTCTCTATACGGATGGGGTGCTTGTAGCGGAAAATACACTTTCTGGCGCATTTGATGTTGACACCGGCCAAACCACACTGGCTTATGATACTGCGACCGATACCTACTGGCATGGCCAGATGGATGAACTTCGCCTGTACAATACCCCGCTTAGTCACGCCGGGATTGTCTGGCTGGCCAAAGGCGATCTGGCGACGGCCGATCAGTTTATTACGCCAATGTGGCTTCCCGCAGAGCCTTTTCCCGACGGGAAAATTGATCTTCTGGATTTAGCGCAGCTCTGTCAAAAATGGCTTGATGTAAGCCTCTGGCCTTAGACCACATCATTGCAATGATATGAATACACTTTTCTATGGAGAATGGATTTATGAATAGACGAAATTTTCTGAAACAATGTGCCATGACAACAGGCGGCCTGACGTTGGCCGGCTCGGCCCTGGGTGCCAATACGATTTTGAAAAACAATTCGGTAAAAGTTGGCAAGAATAATACCCAGCCTAACGTTCTGTTTATCTTTGCCGATGATCAGTGTTATGATACCATTCGTGCTCTGGGTAACGATGAAGTTTCAACGCCCAACCTTGATCGGTTGGTGCGAAACGGCACAACATTTACCCATGCCTATAATATGGGCGCCTGGGGAGCGGCGGTTTGTGTTGCCAGCCGGACCATGCTCAATACAGGCCGTTTCGTGTGGAATGCTAATAACGTAAATCCCTCTACCGAACTGAATGCCGGGCGTTTCTGGGGGCCGCTGATGAAACAGGCCGGCTATGAGACCTATTTCTCGGGCAAGTGGCATGTCAGTGCCAGCAGTAGTACCGCTTTTGACCATGTTGTGCATGAACGCCCCGGAATGCCCAATCAAACCTCCTCTGGCTATTACCGTCCGAAGACCTATGGCGACCCTTGGGCCGAATGGGATCCCACGGATACTTCCAAAGGCGGATTCTGGTCCGGCGGTAAGCACTGGAGCGAAGTGCTGGGCGATGACGCGGAGACTTTCCTGAATCAGGCCGGCCAGAGCGATAATCCGTTCTTTATGTATCTGGCCTTTAATGCTCCGCATGATCCGCGACAATCGCCGCAGAAGTATGTGGATAAATATCCCTGGCAGGATATCGAAGTGCCGGACAATTTCCTGCCGAATTATCCGTATGACAGTGAAATCGGCTGTGGACCGACGTCCCTGCGAGACGAACAACTAGCGCCGTCACCCCGGACGGAATTTTCAGTGAAGGTAAACCGGCAGGAGTACTATGCGATTATCACGCATATGGATCATCAGATTGGCCGCATTCTCGAAGCCTTGGAAAAAACCGGCAAAGCGGACAATACCTATATTTTCTTCACGGCTGACCACGGCCTGGCCTGCGGGCAGCATGGTCTGTTGGGTAAACAAAATATGTATGATCATAGTATCCGGCCGCCGCTTCTGGTTTGCGGACCGGGTGTTGCCGCGAACAGCAAAATTGATGCGAAAGTTTATCTGCAGGATATTATGCCGACATCGCTGGAACTGGCCGGTGCCCAGGTTCCCTCATTTGTACAATTCAAGAGTCTGCTGCCGTTAATGCAGGGTAAAAAACAGCAGAGTTATGACAGTATCTATTGCGGATACCTGAGTTTGCAGAGGATGGTTATTCAGGGCGATTACAAGCTGATTCTGTATCCAAATGTTCCCAAAAAGCGTCTGTACAATCTCGCGGCTGATCCACAAGAAATGAATGACTTGTCAGGCGATCCACAGTATCTGCAAACAATGAAAGACCTGTTTGCCGAATTCCGTCAGCTACAGACGGAAACCGGGGATACATTGAATCTGACAGGGACATTTTCAGAACTCTTGTAGAGTTCCTGAAATTTGCTGTGTATTAGAGTCTAAAAGAGGAAGAGAAAGTAAGTCGTTCAGGAGAAGATTTATGACGGGCAAAAAAGGTTTTACGCTGATTGAATTGTTGGTGGTGATTGCGATTATCGCACTGTTGATGGCGATTATCATGCCGGCGTTGAAAATCGCCAAGCAGCAGGCGCAGGCGATTGTGTGCCTGGCGCATCTCCGGCAGGTTGTTTACGGCTGGTATCTGTATGCCGATGAAAACGACAGTGAAGTTGTCGGGTCCAATACGACGCTCAATCCACTGGACACTTTTAACTTTGCAACGAGCGGTCCAGCCCCGGCTTTTGCGGGTATCTGTCGCCCTCAGACGGAAACCGGCGTTGACAGAGGGGGCGGCTCGACCGTTGAAGAAGAGCAGGCCGGCATCAAAAGGGGTCTGCTCTGGCCGTACATGGAAGCGATTGATGTTTTTCATTGTCCTGGTGACAAGCGGTTTTTGAAAGCCCCGACGATCAGCGGTTTTGGCGGCGTCGGCGGCTACCGCAGTTATTCGGCTGTCGGCGGCATGAACGGCGAAGAGTGGACCTATTACACCCGCTTGAAAAAAATGAGCAACATGAAAAGCCCCGGCGATAAATATGTCCTGGTCGAAGGAGCGGACGGCCGCGGCTATAATATGAATTCATGGATTGTTGACCCGGACATGGCAGGCGGCTCCGGCTGGGTCGATCCGGTCGCCATCTGGCACAATGAACGCAGCAATCTCGGTTTTGCCGACGGCCACGCCGAAAAGCACCGCTGGGTCGATGAAGGCACCATCGAAGCGGCCCGTGAAGGAAAAACCGGTGCCAGTGTCAGCCTCGGCGACAAAGACATCGATTACATGCGCCGGTTCTACCCGTATGAACAACTGCATTAAGTGCTGTTTAGGTGTGTCCTGCTCCCTGTTTCTGGCATTATAATTATGCCAACGCAGATGGAAGGGCAGCAGGACCCTGCCTGAAAAAACATACTCAATGATATAATCCGGCGTCTCTCACATTGCGATAGAGTTATGACCCGTAAAGCTATCTTAAAATGAGCATCAAGATAGTAAAACATTGTAGCTTAATAGCAAAGAAATGAGAGGTTCTAAATCTTGACCTTGAGCAATGGTTTAAAGAGAATAGCCGATAGCATTGAAATGAGAAATAACCAAATGACCCAAACGTCCGAGCCGGCAAATGATGAGGGGCGTTCGGGATAGTCAATACGGATTGATTGAACCGGAGACATTTTATCGAATGGTTTTTCAGCAGGAAAAAAGATGAGATCGACAAAACTCATTCCAGGGCGTTTGAGACTTATGGGCATCGGTTTTCCACCGACCGCAAGTTCTTTTTGAACCAGCATATTATCTACGACAAACTCTAATTGATGCTGCCCCGATTGGTCGGCCTGGATTTCCCAAAAGACCTGTCGCTTTGACGGCACTCGAACCGGCCCGGTAACCACCTTGACACCTGCCGTCGAAGTCAGGGATACTGGGGGCAGTGGATCATCTGCGTTTTCTTTTAATTGCATCATGACAACAGCCTGCTGTCCGGTATTCAGCGGGGCGGCCTGAAACCAGAGTGCCAACTGCCCCATGATCAGGCAGAACGGCAGGGCCATAACCAACAGTGGAGGAATCGAGTAGAACAGTAACCGAATGGCCGCACTAAAAATCTTAATCTGAGACTTCAAGACAACAGGGATATTATCTTTAAACAGCTTCATTGCCAACAAATGTGCTTTGATCGTATCGCGGGTACGGCCGATGGCGGTTTGGTTTGAAGTGTATTTAAACAGGACCAACAGCACCACGCCGAGCACCGATGAAATAATCGTTAGTGACAGCCACAGAGGCAGCGCAGTCATCGGCCATCGCAGCGGCCTGAACAGTTTGTTCATTCCTGCGTTTAGCAGGGCAATCAATTCCGCAATGAAGCTCATTCGATATATCCCAATCCCCGCAGGCGTTCCTGAACAGCCTCGTCATCATCAGCGACCTCGATTTTTTCCAGTTCCTTTTCGATCATGTGGATAATAAATTCTTCGACATGGCTGTAACCGGCTGTTGCCGTCACTTTTTTGAGCCGATCATACAAGCCGCGTTCGATTTTGATTTTAGGCATCATCCAGTCCTTATTAATTGGGTTTTAGTTCACAATAGAAACCGGCTAAAAAATATCACTGCCGGTCATTGATTCGGGTTTGTTCAGGCCAAACCGGGCGAGGACCGTCGGAGCCAGGTCAGTCAGCGACGGGGATTGTTTTGCAATCGGATGATTGCAAAACAGAATACCCGGCACTTCCGTGGAGTCACAACAGTGGTCGGCGCCCCAGGCCGAATCGTTGTCCAAAAGGACTTCGTTGTCCAGTTCGCCCAAACATGTTGACCAGGAGGCACGGTAGCCGCGGCTGTAGCCGATAATTAAATCGGGCGCCAGTGCAGTATGCGGACCGTGATAAATCTGATCGGAACGCCGGACTTTTTTAATCACGCGCTGACCATCCACATCACGAAGGGCTTCAAGTTTTTCAACTAATTCATCCAGCAACGCCTCCTTTTCGCCGGCTTTGACAATGCCGTACTTTTCCCGGCCTTTAAGGTTCAGATACAATCCATTGACACCTAATCCATAGGCGCGGGTTTTACTCCAGTTCACATCTTTCATGATCGAGCTGGCGTTAGATGGCCCCAGATAGCCGTTGTCCCTCAGCCAGGTGTTCAGGTTGAACTGTCGCCTGAAATTTGCGAAGCCATGATCGCTCATGATCAGAACCCGAGCCTCATCGCCGTACCCTTTCAGAACCCGGCTGACGATTTTGTCGGCCTTGCGGTAGATATCCTTAATGTGTTCAAAATATTTCCGTGCCAATGCTTTGGGGCGAGCCGGATGGTCCTGTTCCGAATCCCACCAGAACATGTGTGACTGCAAATCGGTTGATGAGAAATAGAAGAACAAAAGGCCGTCTTTATAATGATTAAATGCATAATTAAATAATTCCATTCGTTCATTCAAGACGATTTGGGCCTGTTCTGCAAATTCCGCTTCATTGAAGATTTGGTTGGTGAGGGCTTTGTGGTCTTCCTGAAAGCCGGTGGTATAGAAAAGCCCCAGTTTGGATGAAATTTTCTTTGAAAAAGCCGCCGGCTCTGTGATCGGCAAGATCGGATCAGATGGGTCGATATTGATCGGGGTTACATACAGGCGAAAATTCGGAGCTACCTCCTGTAAATAAAAGCGGCAGATGCCTTTGAGTTTTTTGTCTGGTCCCGGCTGCGACAGGGGAAAATCAAGTCGAATCCAATTGCTCCACTGCCCCGGCTTAAGGATGATGTCATGGTCTTGAATCTCGATGACCGCCGCGTCGGATTGGACATCCCGATGGACGAGAAAATCTACGGTGATCGGCTGTGGTTGTCGTAATAGGCTGTTCGGCGGCCCGGTTAGCGTTACTTTAGCGGTTTCATTTTCAAAAAACAGCATGGACCGCTGCCCCCCCGACTCCTTTTGAGTGCGAAGAGGGCCGTCCTCGGAATAGTGCTGGTAGGTGCCATAGGTGCCAAGCATATCCGGCGTTCCCATACCCGAGAGACAATAGTGCCGGCCGTATTTGGATTTACTGGGCGGATAGTTGGCCGGAAGATCGTAAAACATCGAAGGAATGCCTGCCTCGTCCAGGTGATGCCAAAACGGTACACCTTCTCGTCGCAGCAGGGTTTGTGTCGGGGTGTGATTGAACGGCCAGAAGTTCAGCGGAATTCGATGCTCTCCGAATTCGATGCCTTCATTGCTTTCCATGGTTTGGGCTGCTGAGTAATATGGAGCGCATTGCCTGCTTGGGTCACGGTGAATAAAGTCGAAAATTCCGTGCGTACCCGGATCGGCGCCGTTGATAAAACAGGCCCAGGCCACCGGGCTTTGCGGCGGATTGCTGGTGCCGAGACGTCGATAACCATTTTGTTTTCGCAGGGCATTAAATGCAGGCAGTTCTCCGGCGTCCATCATTTTTTCGGTTAAAAACGGATCCATGCCGTCAAAGCCGATTACAATCACCTTGGGATGTTTTGTTGAAGATGTTGTGCCGGAAGCGACGGCTTCGGATACCCTGTGTAACCCAGTTTGAATTCCAATCAATGCCAGGCCGGCACTTTTCAGAAAAGACCGGCGTGCAATCTGATTTTTATGTTCACTGTTCATGATATTGCTTAGGTTTTATCGTTTTCAATCATTACCGCCAGCGGCTTTCCGTCCATGTAACCGGGCACGTCAACACCAAATAGATCAAGGATTGTCGGACCGATGTCCATTAATCGGGGATTCTCTGTTTCAATACGGCAATTGCTGAACAGAACTCCCGGCACAAAGGATGGATCGATGCAATGGTCCCCGCTCCAGGCCTTTGTGTTAGGATGAAAAGTTTTCTCAGTCACCGTCCCGACGGCCGTTTCCCAGGAAACTCGATATCCCGGACAGAAACCAACAAGCAGGTCCGGTGCATTGTCTCGGTAGGGGCCTTTGTAGATTTTGGCTGCCTGATAGACATCTTTAATCACGCTCTGATTTGGCTGGTGGTCGTCAGTGATCCGGCATAATTTATGCCGGATTTCATCACACAGGGCCTGGGCTTCTTGTCCTCGCTCAACAATCCCCTGTGATTCCCTGTTTTTCATGTTTAAATAAATACCGCCCAGGCCGATTGCAAAGGCTTTTGTTTTGGACCAGTCAACCGCTTTAAGATATTTGGTGTTGCGGTCATTGTTTTTCAAGGTTAAATAGCCGTGCTCCTCCAACCATCGGTTCAGGTCTACACCATAACGGAAACTGTTAAATCCGTGATCAGAGATGACCATCAGCATGGTGTCAGGATTCTTACACTTCGCTATCGTACGGGCTACGAGACTGTCCATGCGCCGGTATAAATCCTCAATCACATGTCGATCATTGGAAGAATCATCCCGAGCCGGATGTGCTGTATCAATATCTCGCCAGAAGGTGTGCTGGAGCCGGTCAGTACCGTCAAACACACACACACACAGCCCACGCGAGACTTTATCCAGCGAGTCAAAAAACATGGTTTCACGCTCATCGTCCAATGTCAGGCATTGTTGAATAAATCCGTTATCGGGCAGGGCCTTTTCATTCAGTGCCCAGCTGTCCTCCGCAAGCCCTAATGTGGCGAACGATCCCTGCTGTTTGGACAGATAGGTTGAAAAGACTTTTGGATAGCTAATAGGCATGACCGGTTTTGCCGGGTCGATATTGATTGGTGTTACATATAGTTGGAATTCGGGTTCAGTACCTTGCAGTAGAAACTTGCAGATGCCTGAAACCTTCACAAATCCGGCCTTGAACTGTACTGTGATCCAATCTGAGTATTGATTGAGATTTAGCCGGATTTTATCTTTGCCGATTTTCAGTTGTGCGGAAGTACTGTCTAAAATACGAACCTCGAACGGACAGATCAGCGGCCCGGCAGAGTTGTTAAAAGGATTGTCCGGACCGTACAACTCGGCAGTTACCACATTGTCATTGCGTTTGGCGGTGTGATATTGACCGCCTGTGACTTCATCGGCACGGGTATGGTTTGTGTGGTAGATAGAAAATGTTCCCTGGCTGCCTCGAATGTCCGGCACACACATCCCCGACAGCGAAACACCATAAAATTTTTCCGGTGGAAACGTAATTGGCACACGGATGATGTTGCTGAAAATTCCTTGTTTTCCAAGCGTTACCCAAAATGGCGTACTTTTTCGAAGTAGTCGAATATCTGGCTTGTCCAATGGAATAGTGAGTCTTCCAAGTTTGAGAATTTTTTGAGTTCCACGGATATCAACTGAACTGAGTTTTGGCAGATAAGTTTTTTTGTCACGAGTAAGAAAATCAAAAATGTTATGTTTTCCCGGATTGGTACCTGTTTGAAAAGATGACCACGCCACTGGTGACATGGATGGAGTAGTGGTCGCCAGAGGCTTAAATGTCCCATGTTTTCGCAGATTGTCCAGCGTTGGCAGCTTTCCTTCGTCCATCATTTTTTCGGCCAGCTTTGGGTCCATTCCATCCAGACCGAGGATAACACATCGTTTAATCCGGCTGCGGGCATAAGCTTTTCGATAGCGAATAACCCGAATTAAAAAACGCATAGGCCAAAGGAACATCGCCAG
Source organism: Sedimentisphaerales bacterium (assembly GCA_028282905.1). Taxonomy (GTDB): domain Bacteria; phylum Planctomycetota; class Phycisphaerae; order Sedimentisphaerales; family Anaerohalosphaeraceae; genus 4572-13. The sequence goes on from JANQGW010000027.1 coordinate 19,869, forward strand.
GGCACCTGCCAGAATAGCTGAAAAGACAGCCAGAAAAGAACCCATGACCGCAAAGCCGGCACCAGGGCCGATATAGGCATATGCCTGAGTTGAGAGAGTTAGAACCAATCCAAACAAGAGTAGTTTTTGAATCTGAGGACGGTTAAATAGACAGCCGCTGTCTTTCAAGCGGGGCGTTGTAAAAGCAGTCTCTAACGTTTTTTTGATTCCGATTTTCATGTGTTTTGCTGGTATGGTTTTCGGTTTTGATACAGTACTGTGTCAACTGTTTCTACATGATGACGCCAAGTAGCCACTCACTACTGTATAGCTAAGACTGCTACGGCTGTCAATTCAGTTTTTTGATAGTTCTTTTTTTTCCAGGGACAGGGAGTTGATAATTTTCGGTATACGCAATCACCAATTATCTCTGCGATGATAGTTTTTTTGTGATAAGAGATTCCGCTAAAGAACCGCCCTAAATCAATGGATCTCGAAACTTTTCAGCGGAACTAAATATTTCTTTAACGACGCTTGTCATGATCGCATGCCGATTTCTCCGGTGGACGCTATCCAAAATATTTTCTAACAATGATAATGCTTATTGCGGCGGCGGATTAGTCATGCATAAAGGTTTTGAAGGGAGAAAGGCGATTTTTCGGAGGGCATAATGATCTTATTTTTCTGTTAAGTTGGATATTTTAACAGGCTGACATACTACAACTGATGTGTCAATAAAACCTTATTGGAAAAGCAGTTATGGAGATTCTGGCGGTTTCGTTATAGTATGGAGAAAAGCAAAGAAAAGTAAAATTTCCCGTTTTTTTGTAAGAAAACCAACGGCAGGTGCAAAAACAATAATGGAAGCGATGACGTAAATATATGATAATGCGTGTGAAAATGTGGCGGTAAAAAGAATGTTGAAAAGCTGGATTTGCTTAATATAGAT
>JANQGW010000029.1 GCA_028282905.1 Sedimentisphaerales bacterium
TTGTCAATATGGTGGCCGCCGGAGAAGTCGGCGGCGTGTTAGATGTGGTGTTAAACCGCGTGGCTGATTTTATGGAAAAGTCACAGCGGCTGAAAGCGAAGATCAAGGGCGCCATGATTTACCCGGCAGTGGTACTGACGGCGGCTTTTTTGATCGTTTTGGGATTAATGACGTTTGTCATTCCGACGTTTTCAACGGTGTTGATGGATCTTAGTGACGGGCAGACGAAACTGCCTGCGTTAACACGAGTGCTGATGGATATGAGTACCTGGCTAAGAGGCCATTATGGTTTGAACGCGGCCGGAGTTGCGATGGTTCCGTTTGTTGTGATGGCCCTTTTTAAGCTGATCGGGCAGTTTCGCAAAGGCCGATATATCATGGACTGGTTTAAACTGCATCTGCCGATACTGAAGAAACTGGTTTACAAGACTTCGGTGGCACGCTGGACCCGGACGCTGGCGACGCTGATACACGCGGGTGTGCCGATTCTGGAAGCTTTGGCGATGACACGCGAAACATCGGGCAATGAAGTGTACGCCAGTCTGCTTGGCGGTGCGGCCCGGGCGATTCGCCAGGGGGATACGCTGGCTCATCCGCTGGCCCGGTCCATGGTCGTTGATGAGATCGTGGTCAATATGATCGAGGTGGGCGAAGAAACCGGCGATCTCGATAAGATGCTGATGAAAGTGGCGGATAATTTCGATGAAGAGACCGATGTGCTGGTCAATTCGATGATGAGTGTGCTGGAACCGGTGATGATTATATTGCTGGGCATCGTGATCGGCACGATTGTGCTGGCGATATTTTTGCCCATTATCGTGATCATCACGGAGAATTTTTGAGGGTGTTAAACAAGAGATGAAACGGTAAAAACGCTTCGGCGTTTACTAAAAATAAAGATTTAAAGCAATAATTGATTTTTCGAAAGGATGAAGCGATGGAAACGAAACAAACACGGGGGTTTACAATTGTAGAACTGCTGACGGTGATGGCCGTGATTGCGGTCCTGATCGGCCTGCTGATCCCGGCACTGGGCATGGTCAAAGACAAAGCTAAGGAAGTCCAGCAGCGTTCTCAATTCCACAGTATTGATGTGGGTGTAGAATTGTTTAGGAGTGATTTTGGGGCGTATCCGGAATCCAGTGACAACAATATTAATTCTTACAGCAGCCCGCAGGACACCTATGACAACACTCGCTATTCTGGCGCTAATAAATTGGCTGAGGCGATGGTCGGTCAGGATTTCTTGGGTTTTCATCCGAGTTCAGGTTTTAATGCGATTGGTGAAGCGGAAGTGACTGACTTCACCGATCCAAGTAATACAATTGATGTGGAGGTTTATTCTGCCGACACTGATCAATCGCCCACTTGGGAAACAGCTGATCAGAATATCAAATCGCGTAAAGGCCCTTACATGAAGACCGAAAATGCCAATGCGTTTGCTATGGATGAAGTGTACAGCACCAATAATGTGAGTTTTCCGAGTGATTTTAACATGGGTACGAAGTATAAACCGCTGGTACTGTGCGACGTTTATGCAAAGAAACGAAGTGGTATCGGTTCGAAGAAGACCGGGACACCCATTCTGTACTTCCGGGCACGGACTAATTTTGTCCAGCAGGATTTTGATGGTTCGCTTGCTGCCGCACCCAATCCGGGAAATATGGAAGATGATGTGTATTATCTGAACGATAATCACCAATTGCTGGACCTTGGAACGCCGGATGAAGGTATCGATTTTACACTCATGACTGGTGGAACAGGCGATCCGTATGAGAACTTTGAAAATATGATTCTCAATACCCAGGTTCAGACCGTTCAGCGTCCGTATCGTGCGGATTCTTATATCCTGATCTCCGCGGGTAAAGACGGCGACTTTGGCACGGCTGACGACATCTTCAATTTTGAAAAGGAAATTATTGAATAAGGCCGGTTTTTTCGGCTTATTCGGTGTTTGACAGGGGACGTATGTTCACAAAACGCTTACAATCTGGTTTTACGCTGATGGAAATCCTGGTGGTGGTGTCGGTGGTTCTGATTCTGGCCGGATCGCTGGTGGGCATCGGTAAATTCATGACCGTCCGCGCCCAGATTCAGTTGTGCGAAAGCCAGGTTGAGGTAATCTGCACGTCCTTAGAGCAGTATTACGATGATTACGGTGCGTTCCCGTTCAATACCGAAACCGGCGTCGATACCTATCCTCCCGGCGGCGATGGTGTAGAAGACTATTTAGCTGCTGACCTGGCTGCCGATCTTAGCGGTGCTCTGTTTTTGTATGATGTCAACAGCAAGACCAGAGCGGCGTTTTCCGGTGAATTGCTTGAAGTTGACGGAAACGACGAAGACATGCCTTATGCTTCAGGTGTAGGGATGTATTACTTTTTGTACAAGTCTCCGAACAGCCGCAAGATTATCGATGCGGTCAGCGGCGATTTGGTGACGAATCGTGATACTCCTGCCAAGGCACTGCAGGTCGAACAGCCGCCGGCATCCGGCAATTTTATGGATTTGCCGCGGTTTGTTGACCCGTGGGGGCTGAGCCTGCGGTATGAGTATCTTGATGGGACGGCGTTTCCGGTTGTGACCAGTGCCGGTCCGGACGGCGATTTCGAGACGGCTGACGATAACATTATAAGTCAATAAGAGAAACCGCGGATTTCGCGGATTGGCACGGATTTTAATAATGATCAGTGTTAATCAGTGTTAATCTGTGGCCAAAAAATAACAACCCGAAACCTTACAGGATTAGGGGTTAGAACAATGTATGCAATAAAACGAAAAAACGCGTTTACGCTGATCGAGTTGCTGGTAGTAGTGGCGATTATTTCGGCTTTGGTGGGGGTTTTATCCGTGGCCCAAAGGAAGGTGAAATATCATGCTAGGACGCTGAGGCAAAAGGCTGAATTTCACGGGATGGATATCAGCATCGAGTTGTTCAGTACAGATTTTAACGGCTATCCGGATTCGGATATGATCAACGGTGGTTCTGATTATACCTGCGGTGCCCAGCGGCTGGCCGAGGCGATGCTCGGGCGTGATGAGCAGGGCTTCCATCCCAAATCCAGATGGCATCCGGATTTAGAGCCTACTCCTCCGGACAACCTTTATTTTACAGATGCAACCTTGAAACAGCGTAAGCCGCAGTATTTTCAACTCAAGCATTCAGGATTTTACACGTTGGGTGAGCTGTGGGATGGTCATCTTGGGACCGAACTGCACGGCCCTTCACCGGTTCTGACGGATGTGTTCAATTTTAACAGAGTGACAATCGGTGGTGAAACCGTCAAAGTTGGTTCACCGGTGCTGTATTTTAAAGCCGACCCGTCGAAAAAGTTTCGGGTTGATGCGGCCAATCGCGAGATCACCAATCCGAGTCCTGCGGATTATGCTCAATGGGTGTATGATTTGAGTGATAACATTGAAATCCTTGAATTGCCTTGGCTACGTGAAGTGGAAGATGTGGCCCCGACTGCGGGGACGGCTATTCATTACAAAGATCCGGACGATCCTGCAAAGGACAGTGCCCGGATTTTCTATGAACAGTTGACACAGCGGGCCACCTCTGCCGGCAGTACTGATTTCTTTAAGCCGTATAACCAGGACACGTTTATTCTTATTTCTGCGGGCTGGGACGGTATCTTCGGCACCAAAGACGACGTAACGAACTATAACTACTAAAAAGAGAAACCGCAGATGACACAGATAAGAACATAAGTGTCTATTCGTGGTTCAAAGCGGCAAAAGCTTTTAAAATTTCAGGAGGCGTTTTATGAAACGCGGAAAACAACAAATCAAAGCCGGCTTTACTTTGGTGGAAATCCTGACCGCGATTGCGGTGATCGGGATTCTGCTGGCGCTTCTGGTTCCGGCGTTAACCGAGATTCAGAAAAAGGCGCAAAACACCAAACAAAAGGCCCAGTTCCACGGCATTGAAGTGGCGCTGGAGGCGGTTTATACCGATATGGGCGATTATCCGCCGAGTGAATGGGATACGGCAATCTACGGCAATTATGCGGCACCGCAGCGACTGGCCGAGGCACTGGTCGGGCGTGATGGATTGGGCCTGCATTCTGATACGCTGTATCATGAGGATGGGATGCCCGCCGGTGCCGTTCCCGGAGATCCATCGCTGTATAAGACGACAACGCCGCCGGCGACGCTGGACAACGCGAATTTGTCGGCTCGTAAGGGGCCGTACCTGGAACTGGAAAGCGCCAATGCCGTCACGCTCAGTAACCTTTACGGGACGGGCAATTTCGGTTCGCTCGTAGACAGCTATGTGCTGGCGGATATGTACAAGATCACCAAGAATAAAGCAACCGGAAAGATGACCGGTTCGCCGATCCTGTATTATCGTGCCAATACGAACCTGGTGGATCATGATGACGCGTCGCCCTTGACAAGCACCTACAATGCCTTTGATGCAACGGGGACAATTGCCAGCAGCGGCTTTACGATGAGTGTGGATTCATTAACGAGTTCATCTGAGCAGCACCCTTTAAGAAATACGGATCTTGACCTGTTCTATACCCCGACGGCGAATCCCAATTTCACGGATCCGCCGCGACCGTATAAGTCCGATTCATTTATCCTGCACAGTGCCGGTCCGGACGGACTGTACGGCACAATGGATGACGTGTTTAACTTTGAAAAATAACGACGGCAATTTTGAATGTTGAATTTTTAACGATGAATTGCGGTTTCGCCGATGGCGAGGCATTTTATGGCAAGAACGAAACGACAATTTGGCATGACGCTGACCGAACTGCTGGTGGTGGTGGCGGTGATGGCGATTTTGCTGGGCATTTCGGTGCCGACGGCAAAAAAGCTGGTCGCCGGGTTTGATTCCTCGACCGGTACACGGCAGCTCATTAATGCGGCCTTGTGCAACGGACGGGCGATTGCTGTTCGCGAGCAGGCCTATGCGGGTGTGCGGTTTCAACAGGACGCCGACGGCAACGCTTCTATGGTGTTCATTATGCACGATCCGGCGGCGACAAACCTGGCTAACGGATTTTACGCTGTAAAAGGTCGAAAACCGATGAAACTGCCCGAAGACGTTGGAGTTATTTCCAGCCACGCCAATACCGATACGGCTTTGTGGGGGGACGCCAATTGGCGGGACGCGAATACATTCTCTGTGATTTTTTCGCCGGCCGGCAAGCTGATCTGCCATTCCGTGCGGGTTCGCAATAAAGACGGTTATTATGACGGACACGCTCAAATCAGTAATGATCGCGTTTTCAATATTGTTTCAGAAGTCGATGCCGGTGCCGCGAAATTCCTGCAGGACGATTATGGCTTCGGCGATACGCCGGATTTAGGACTTGCCGAAGAAGACAGCACGCAGGGTCTTATCCTGTATGATACAGGCGAAGTCAAAGTTGGTTCAGACACGCTTTGGTCCGAGTATTTTTCAAAACAACGCATTGAACAAATCAGTCCCTATACGGGGGAGTTGATCATTGAGTATAAAAAGAAATAAATTACGAGCCGGCGGATTTTCGCTGACGGAGATGCTGATTGCAACCGGGATCATGGCTATCGGGCTGGTGCTGGTGGCAACGATTTTCCCGGTGGGCGTCAAGCTGACCACGATGACGGCAGAGCGGTCTATTGCTGCGGTGACAGCCGATGAAGCTTTTGCTAAAATCCGTCTCTACGGCTTGCAGGATGCGTCCGTTTGGCCCACCGCGTCTAACCCGCAAACGGCATGCAGCGATTATATGTTTACCGCGAATTTCGACTACGATGATGACGGTGACATTGATATTGACGATGCGCTGGATGTTGACTGGGACGAGTTTTATTATCCATCCGATCCGGAGGCAACTGATACGAAGTATTGCTGGTCCGCCCTGTGCCGCCGGATTGACAGTCAGAATGTCCAGATGACAGTGTTTGTCAACCGAATGACTTTTGGCGGCGTGAGTTATTACGGCCTGGATTATGATGGTACGAATTACGGTTGGCTCAATACCAATCAATGGCCGACTCCGATTCGAATCAACGTGGAATATGACCCGACCGATACATCGACCCTGACGTATCTGCGCGAGTTGACGCTGGATATGGGCGGCGCCGATAATACCGAATGGGACAGTTTGAAGGCAAATTCGGTTTATTCGTTCTTGGATGAGGGGTTTACGATTGTCAGCGACCGCAGCGGAAAAATCTATTCAATTGAAGAATTGCAGGATACCGATGGCGATAATTTCCGGGAAACGATAATTCTGCGGGAGGACTGGCAATGGAACGGTTATGAGTCCGATCCGCTGACACTTCCGGTAGCGATTCAGAGTGAATCGATCTGGCTGGTTCCGCCGGGCGTTGGATCCAGTCGGTATCCGTGTGTCGGGGTTTTCCAGAAAGTTCTCCGGCTGGAATAATACGCAACTGCGGATTTCGCGGATTTACACGGATTTGAAATATATAAATCTGTGACAAATAATATTATTAGTGAAAATTGGTGTTCATTCGTGGCTAAAAACTATAACAAAGCGTTTACAATTGTGGAACTACTGGTGGCGATCGCGCTGTTGGTGATCCTGGTAGCGTTGTCGAGTGTGGTCTTTACCACGACGGTCAAGGCGCACCGCAAAGCGACCGCCAGCATCGAGATCACACGCAACCTGCGGGTGCTGACCGACCAGCTCAATACCGACTTTCAGGGTTTTCGTAAAGAAGCCCCTGTGATGATGTGGTTTTATCCGACATTAGATCTTTCGGCACCGATGGATATCGGTCCCGGATGTGATATGATCCATTTTTTCGCGGATGGCAATTTCCAGACGACCAAGCAATATGACGATAATGCCGGCGGCTTTAAGACAGTCTACGGTAATATCGCCCGTATCTGGTACGGTCATGCCAACACGGTTGATATTTACAATGATCCTGCGTTATCGCTGGATTTCGAAGATGCCCAACTGCTGACCCGCAAGTCACATGTGCTAACTTCTGATAGTGACATTATTGCAGTACCGGAATATGATCAGATTCCGCTGATGACCAGCCTGATTACCGGTACCTTTGATTATACCATGTTTGCAAATAATTTTGGCCAGACGACATATACGGATGCTGTGACCGGAGTAATCTATACCAAGGAAAATGCGTTGGAGTTTAACACGGTTACACTGACACAATGGCTGAATGCTTTGAATTATCTGGACGGTGGTAACCCGGACAATGCGGACGCTTTTATTGAACACTGTATGGATGATGACAGCCGTCCGTATATTGATCTGGCCGATATTGAAACACTTCACCTGCTGATGGCCCAGGGCGTCTCGGATTTCCAGGTGCAGTGGGCCTATACGGTTGATGACTTGACACTGGATATTGTTGCCAATACCCCGGTTCCATCCGGGTTTGCGAGTTTTGTCGGTGTTCGCTGGTGGCCAAGCCGTAATCCCAACGGGGACAATGACTACAGCGATTCAGATTTTAGTCAGATGAACGGATTTGATCCATTCGGTGTGTATTTTACGCTGCCGGGCGGAACGACGCAGGCAGACTGGTTTGATGTGACCTCAAGTAATACGGGCGAACGCTGTAAAACAACCGTTGGGGCCTCAACAACAGCTTATTTCCGTGATACATTTTACCCGAAGGCTTTGAAGTTTACATTTACGCTGCATGATTCCAACGGTGTCTTTGAAGACGGTAAAACATTTACACATATTGTGTATCTTGATTGACAATGGACGATGGACGAATGACGATTGAATCGAATTCGTTTGCGAGAGTTTAATGATGAATATGAAAAGCAAATCAAATAACACGCGGAGCGGGGCGGCGATGATTCTGGTGATTGTCGTGACCGTGCTGCTGGCGGTAGTGGGCGTGATGTTTATGATGGTTTCGCGACTGAGCGAGATGGAAACCGCCGCAGTCGCCAACAGTCGCGATCTCGACGCCGGCGTCGAAGCCATCGTCAATAAAATCAATGAGGTGTTGGTGGAGGACTTATTCGGCGGCGACGCGGTATTGCTTGACGGCAGCGGTTCGGATGAAACATTTGACGGCAATGACAGCGATGACCTCTGGCTCTCATCGCTGGAACCAATTTCATTTGATGATAAAGGTACGCCTGCTGATCCGACAGACGATGATTATGCCTGGCCGCGAATCACGGACTTATGGGGCAATAATTTTGGGCTTACAGTCGGTAGTTGGGTTGATCCGGATGACGAGCAGGACAGCTCGCAATGGGCGACCGGTTCTTTGACAGACTACCCCGTCAGCGCGCAAAATGTCCGTGCGATTGTGATTGGGCCGAAGGATAGAACCAAGGTAATTCTTGAAGGTGCGACAGGAACTGATCCGTGGGACGATGAGACGCAGACGCTTTTATTTGGTGCCCGTGCGGATGCGGCCGGCGATGGCGTGGCTGACAGCCGCTGGGTACGTGTACCCGGTTTGACGACCGGTAAAGGCAAGCCCGTTTACGCCGCGGTATGCATCATCGACAATTGTGCGATGCTGAATCTAAATGTCGCGGCCTGTTTTGATGTTCGCAGTTATTCGGATGCTGACAAGACCTCTCCGTTTGAGGAAGTCTGGAACTATTGGGATGAAGATCCCGTCGATACCTTTACATTGAAGCCGTGGTATAATTCGCAATCCGGCTCAGGACGGTTCTTAACAGAAATTAACTATCTGCCATTTCTGCGCGGTCATGATTTGAATGGCGATTGCTTTGACGGCGGCTCAGAGGGGGATTTCTGGTACAACCTGATGAAGGCCAGGGGGCTGACCAAGGAGTTTAACGGTGATGACTATACGTTTGAGCCGCAGGTTGCCAATGATGTGCTGATGCAGATTGAAAATCCGGGCGAGGACTACCACTTCTTTGATTTGGCTGATGAACTGGAATTGCGCAATCGCTATCTGCTCACCAGTGCGGTCGAAGCTCGGTTTGAGCAGGACGATGTTGCGAATTTTACACTGGATTCCGGCGGGGGGGCATATGCCGCGTTAAAAGTTCCGCGAGACCACAGCGGTAATGACTTTGTACTCTGGAAACAACGGATTGAGCCGTTGAATTTTGACAATTGGAGTGGGGCCCCAACAG
>JANQGW010000051.1 GCA_028282905.1 Sedimentisphaerales bacterium
TTACCACCGACATGGTGATTATGGCGGTTGGCGTCCGGCCCGAAACGACGCTGGCCAAGAATGCAGGGTTGGAATTGGGCAGTCGCGGCGGTATCAAAGTGGACAATTACATGCGAACCAGTGACCCGGCGATATACGCGGTGGGTGATGCGGTGGAAGTAACCGATTTTGTCGGCGGCTTTGAAACGCTGATACCGCTGGCCGGGCCGGCCAACCGGCAGGGGCGTATCGCGGCCGACAATATCTGCGGTAAGACAAGCGTCTATCGTGATACACAAGGCACTGCGATCTGCAAGGTGTTTAACCTGGCCGTTGCGACGACCGGCATGAATGAAAAGAATCTCAAGCGTAATAAAATTAATTATGAAAAAGTCTATGTGCATCCGGCCAGTCACGCAGGGTATTATCCCGGCGCCATGCAGATGTCGCTGAAACTGCTGTTCGATCCGGAAAACGGCAAAATACTCGGTGCTCAGGCGGTTGGTGCAGACGGGGTGGATAAGCGGATCGATGTGATTGCGGTGGCGATGCGAGCGGGTCTGACCGTTCAGCAGTTACAGGATCTGGAACTGTGCTATGCGCCGCCATTTGGCTTGGCTAAGGATCCGGTCAACTATGCCGGCTTTGTCGCGTCGAATGTGATGGCTGGCGATGTTGCGCTGTGTCATGTTGAGCAGGCACACGCTCCGACTGACAACCAGTTGCTGCTGGATGTGCGAACACATGCCGAAGTGCAGGGTGGGACGATTCCTGGAGTGGTGAATATTCCTCTGAATGACTTGCGTGGGCGTCTGAACGAATTGCCGAAGGATAAGGAACTGCTGGTTTTCTGCCAGGTTGGACTGCGAGGGTATCTGGCGTGCAGGATTTTGAGCCAGCATGGATTTAATTGCAGGAATCTAAGCGGCGGCTATAAAACGTATTGCGCCGCCGAAGGAATTTTGAAAAAAGATGATTCGCCGAGGAAAGAAATGAAGAATGATACAGGTCAGGCCGGCGGGGCCGCTTCGACGGCGCCGGCAGAAGTAGTTCGGACAATTGATGCTTGCGGCTTGCAGTGTCCCGGGCCGATTGTACAGTTGAAAAAAGCTGTGGATGAATTGACGGACGGTCAGGCACTCAGCATCAGTGCGACCGACCCCGGTTTCATGCAGGACGTGAAGGCCTGGTGCGAGAGTACGGGCAATCAACTGGCCGAAGCATCAGCCAAGAGCGGCCAATATACCGCAACGGTGGTCAAGGGCGGTGCTGCGCCGGCAGTGTCACGGGCCGGCGGCAAAGGCAAGACGATTGTCGTGTTCAGCAATGATTTTGATAAGGCGATGGCGGCGTTTATTATCGCCAACGGCGCCGCGGCGATGGGCAGCGATGTGACACTGTTCTTCACGTTCTGGGGTCTGAACCTGCTGCGAAAAAGTGAGCCGGTGGCGGTCAAAAAAACGCTGATCGAAAAGATGTTCGGTTGGATGATGCCGCGCGGGCCGGAAAAGACGAAACTGTCCAAGATGAATATGGCCGGGATGGGGACGCTGATGATCCAGGGCATTATGAAAAAGAAAAATGTTTCGTCACTGCCGGAATTGATTGGCCAGGCCCGCGCCAACGGCGTCAAGCTGGTGGCCTGTGCGATGTCGATGGATCTGATGGGCATTAAAAAAGAAGAGCTTATCCCGGGTGTCGAAGAAGGCGGCGTAGCAATGTATCTGAATCAGGCCGAGGCGGCTGGCGTGAATTTGTTTATATAGATTAAGAATTCAAGAATACGAGAACTCAGGAACTCAAGAATATAGGAATACAGGTATGTAGGAATGTAAGTTTGCTGCTTTGTCGTTGTACTTTTACGGACTATGAAAGATAAGAGTATTCTCCCCTCCAAAGGCTCACCTTCGGGTGAGCCTTTTTTTATTGGTTTTTATGTGATTGGCCGATATGATGGGAAAGGTTTAGTGAAAGGAGTCTTCTGTGAAAACATTATTTTGTGGTTTGGTTTGCTGTTGCCTGCTGGTTGGAGTTTTATTTGGTCAGAGTGATGCGCCCGGGCCAATGGAGGCTGATTCGTCTTCGGGCTTGCTGCGGCTGCCGGAGGGGGGTTGGCTGAATGTGGTTTGTCCGGATGGGTCGCAGCGTGAGGTTCGGGCGGAAAATGGCCAGGCCGCATTACCCCACGGAAAATACCGGGTTCACTTCTGGACTTATGAAAAGAAGGATGCTGACGGTCATGTGTGGCAGTTGCGGGGGTACCCGGCGAGAGAGTCTATTTATGAGATCGGCCAATCGCCTGTTGACTTTACCGTTAAGCCGGAACCGATAAAGGCGACACCGGAGATATCCTGGTATGACGGTTATTACTTTTCGTTAAATCTCAAAGGTCAGGCGGGCGAAAGTCTGTATTTGTACCGGGCGGGCAAGCGGGCCAAGGCACCACAGATTGAGGTTACCAACACCGATAATAGTTTCAGCAAAAAGCTGGCGCTGGAGTATGGCTGAGGCGGCATCTGTTCGCTCTCGTGGCGAGAGCCGAAAGAGATTGACGGTCCGTTTTTTGCGACGGCGATAGTAGCCGGTCCGTTTTCAGTGGACAGTCCGAAAATGAATGCAACCGAGCTGGTCGCACAGGACCGCAGGCAGCAGCGGATCATCACAATCTGTCAAATGGTTGGTTTGGGGCTGTTTATTCTATTCATCCTTGTTGCAATTCCCATGGCTCGGCGGGTGCGCACAAAGTGGCCGTTTGTAACGCTGATGCTGTACGGGTTGTTTTTTGTGCTGCTGGTTGTACCGCTGCTATGGTTTCTATTCGTAATGGTCGGCCGGCCGGAGCCTGATTTCAGTTTATCGGATTTGCCGGAGATGTACCAGTGGTTGTATGGTGATTGTGAAAGTCTAATGTACTGGCCGCTTCTGGCAGGAATGATATTGTCACAGGTGTGCCTGTTGATGATTCCGGTGAGCGTTTCGTGTGAGCGTCCAAAGCCCCGGCGGGGCATCTGGCTGACGGCCATTGGTGCGGCGTTTCTTTTTTCACTGCTGATGGTCGGTGCGATCTATTCGGTACTGTCTGCGGCGATGGGCGACGACTGGTTCGAATGGTTTGGCGAACTTTGGCACCTGTATCTGCCATTGCTGATTCTCTGGGTGGTGTGGCTGGTAATCTTCAAATTATTTGCCCGCAACAGTGACCCGCAAAGCTATCTGCGCCGGCTGGTCAAATGGCTCATTCGCGGCTCGATTCTGGAACTGCTGATTGCGGTGCCAAGCCATATTATCGTTCGGAACAAAGATGTTTGCTGTGCGCATGGTTTTACGGCAATCGGGATAACGACCGGCTTGGCAGTCATGCTGCTGGCGTTCGGCCCGGGAATATATTATCTGTATGCCGAGCGAATTCGAGGTAAAAAAGCGACTGCTGCGCCGGAGAAGCTGTCGCCTGAGACGGGTAATTCATTGCCTCAGCAATAACATTTCATTTAGTATTTCAGTGATGTTAAGGATACCAAGGCTTGTCACTGGACAGGCCTTTTTTATACACGCATGGGGTGAATTGCCCCCAATTTTTCCTGTTATTGTTAAGGAATGTTTGTGATAGTCCCATAACGGGCAAGCTGAATTGAGATAAAAAGTCAGCAATCGCATTTTTTGAGCAAAAACGGCATGATTGTTAAAAAGGGTTATCCCCGATTCCTCGAAAACCGATATATCAGCAGAAATACTGACGCGCGTTATTCGCCGTTGGTTTCGTGTGAGAGGAATAGCAAGTGTTTCATGAGTCCATACAGACAACTCAGCAACAGGGCGTGATTGACGTCACCGCAGAAAAATGTGTTAATTGCCATGCCTGCATCGCCCAGTGTCCGGTCCACTTTGCCAATAACGGCAGCGGTGATCATGTGACCGTCAATCAGCAGCTGTGTATCGGCTGCGGCAATTGCCTGAGTGCCTGCAAGCACCAGGCTCGCCATTATGTTGATGACGCGGGTGGTTTCTTTTCAGATTTGGAGCAAGGAACCGAGATCGTCGCGATTGTCGCGCCGTCGGTGGCGGCTAATTTTCCCGGACAGTTTCTAAATTTGAATGGCTGGCTGGAAAGTCTTGGTGTGGCGGCGATTTTTGATGTGAGTTTTGGAGCGGAACTGACGATTAAGTCGTATCTCGAACACTTAAAAGTTGCAGGCGACAAAACAATGATCGCTCAGCCGTGCCCGGTGATCGTCAATTATTTACAAATATATCAGCCGCAGCTTTTGGAAAACCTGGCACCGGTGCATAGCCCCATGCTGCATACGGTCCAAATGATCCGCCATTATTATCCGCAGTATGCGAATCATCGTATCGCGGCGATTTCGCCGTGTATCGCGAAGAAACGGGAGTTTGAGGAGACCGGACTGGGCGACTACAATGTGACGTATCAATCCATCGAGGACTATCTGGACCAGACGGGTGTTTGCCTGGACGCCTATGAACCGGTTGAGTTTGACAGTCCGCGGCCGGAACGCGGAGTGCTTTTTTCATCGCCCGGCGGGTTGCTGCGGGCGGCGGAACGCTGGCGTCCGTCAATTCGTAATTCCACGCGAAAAATCGAAGGCTCGGAAATAGTTTATAAATATCTTAAAAGCCTGCCAAAGGCGATTAACGCCGGCACCGCACCGCAGTTGGTAGATTGTTTGAACTGTGAATTCGGCTGCAACGGCGGCAGCGGAACGACTTCAAAAGAGAAAACGCTGGACGAACTGGAATCTCTGGTGCAGCGACGGCAGGATGATACGGCGCTGAAAAATCTTACTAAAATTGAAAACATCATTGATGCGTACTGGGATGCGGGTCTTTATACGCGGACATACCGTGATCTTAGCGATCGTTTTAATATTCAACTGCCGGATGAAGAGCAGCTTAACACAATTTACGCGAAGATGCACAAATATTCTCCTGCGGATTTGTATAATTGCAACTCCTGTGGGTATGGGGACTGCCAGTCGATGGCGGTAGCGATTCATAACGGATTGAACCGGCCGGAGAATTGCCATTTTTATCTGTTGAAGGAAACGGATATTTCGCATCAGGCGATTGCCGCCAATGAAACACGTTTGCGTTCGATTATTCAAACCAGCTTGCAGGGGTTTATCCAAGTGGATACTTACGGTACGGTTCAGGATGCCAACCCGGCGATGCACAAGCTGCTGCGGTCGGACCATCTGATGGGCGAGTCTATTTTTGACTGGGTCGATGAGGACAATGCCCTGATTTTCCGACAGCAACTGAAAAACCGTGCCGAGCATAAAACGGGGATTTACCATATCTCCCTGAACCGGGCGGACGGCACATCGGTGTATTGTCTGGTCAGTGCGTCGCCGCTGTACGATCAGGACAACCAACGCATCGGTTCGTTTGCGATTGTGGCGGATTTGACCGAGCAGCAGCGGCTTGTGGACCTGGAATATCAAAAGCGGCAGGCCGAGGAGGCCAATCTGGCGAAAAATGAGTTTTTGGCGAATATGAGTCATGAAATCCGAACACCGATGAACAGTATCATCGGTTTTACGGAGCTGCTGCTGGCTGAGGAATTGACATCGGACCAGCAGGATTTTGCACAGACGGTTCTAAACAGCAGCGAGTCGCTTTTGCAGATTATTAATGATATTCTGGACTTTTCGAAAATAGAAGCCGGATATCTGAAAGTTGAGTCCCGCCGGTGTTTACTCAGTGAACTGCTGGGTTCGCTGGAGGCGATGTTCCGTCTTAAAGCCCGTCAGAAGGGAATTGATTTTAAGGTTACTCAGTGTGCCGATGTGCCGGACGCGATCATGACCGATGCGTTGCGGCTTCGTCAGTGTCTTATTAATTTTATCAATAATGCCGTCAAGTTTACCGACAGCGGGTATGTTCGCGTGAATGTGTCGCTTGAGACGACCAGTGATGAAACTATGATTCGTTTTGATATTGAAGATACCGGTATCGGTATTTCGCCGGAACATCGGGAAAGTATTTTCCAGAAGTTTACTCAGGCTGACAGTTCTACAAGCCGCAAGTATGGCGGAACGGGACTGGGGCTGGCGATTTCCAATCAGCTCGCTCAGTTGCTCGGTGGCTATGTGACACTGCACAGCGAGCCGGGCAAAGGCTCAACATTTTCAATGCTGATTCCGTTGACGGTACCGAAAGAATCAGAAATTGACAATTAATTGTCGATGGACGATGGATGATTGGAATGGATTCCATCGCATTTCTATATTATCATTTCAATTATTGTCAGTTGATGGGATTAAAACCCTCGCCTTTAGGCGAAACCTTGAGGATTTAATGGTTCTTGTTATAATTTGGCTATGGAAAACTACCGAACA
>JANQGW010000056.1 GCA_028282905.1 Sedimentisphaerales bacterium
ACCGCTCAGCTCACCGGCGCCGTCATTACGGAACGGCCCGGCTGGTTTTTTGGCCCGCACACGGCCAGCGAAAAACTGCTCAAGCACTTTGAAACGACGACCTTGGAAGGCTTCGGCATTGCCGAAGATTTTGAAGGCATCCGCGCCGCCGGAGCGATTCTGGAATACCTCGACGAAACGCAGAAAACCGCGCTGAATCATATAACCTCAATCCGCCTGGTTCAGCCAACCCAATATTTGCAGGTCGATCCCGTTTCACTGCGCTCGCTGGAAGTGTTAAGAACTATGCGCGGTGAATCGACTAAGGGTACACTGCTGGACTGCATCGACCAGACGGCCACCGGCATGGGCTCGCGGATGCTGCGGGCGTGGGTGTGTCTGCCGCTGCGTGATGTCGCGGCGATTACTGCCCGACAGGATGCGATTGGTGAGTTGGTCAATGATGATGCCCTCTGCAGCGATATCCGCAGGCAGTTCAAGCACATCGCTGACCTGGAACGCATCGTCGCGAGAATCAGCACTTACCGCACCTCGCCGAAAGACCTCGTGGCATTGGGCGTCACACTGCGAACGATTCCACAAGTACGAACGCTGCTGGAAAACTGCGGCGCAGCTATGCTCAATGACCTGCACGGCCGTTGCGACAGCATGGATGAATTAGCCGCATTGCTGGACGCGGCGATTGAGCCGGAACCACCGTCACATCTGCGCGACGGCGGTGTCATTCGTGCCGGCTACAACGAAGAACTCGACCGGCTTCGGGAAATCTCGAAAGAGGGCAAAAGCTGGCTGGCCGAATACCAGCAGCGTGAAATCGCCCGTACCGGCATCGAGAAACTCAAGATCGGTTTCAACAAGGTCTTTGGCTATTACATCGAAATCAATCATCGCGATTCCGACAAAGCCCCGGCCGATTACGTCCGCAAGCAGACGATCAAAAACGCCGAGCGGTACATTACCGACGAGCTGAAAAAATATGAAGAGCAGGCCCTCGGTGCCCGCGAAAAATCACTGGAGATGGAAGTCAATCTGTTCGAGCAGATTCGCGATGAAACCACCAAATACATTCGACGCCTGCAGGAGTTGGCACAGGTGCTGGCAACCTGCGATTGCCTGGTATCGCTGGCGCATCTGGCTCGTCAGAACCACTACATCCGCCCGAAAATCACTAACGGTAAGGAACTGGTGATCGTTGAGGGCAAACACCCGGTACTGGCTCAGTCGCTGGGGGCCGAGTTTGTACCCAATGATGTCAACCTGTCCGATGACGGCAAAGACCTGGCGATTATCACCGGGCCGAACATGGCCGGTAAGAGCACCTATATCCGCCAAGTTGCGCTGCTGGTATTGCTGGCGCAGACCGGCTCGTTTATCCCCGCCCAAAAGGCCCGCATCGGCGTTGCCGACCGCATCTTTACCCGCGTGGGCGCTTCCGATGAACTGACCCGCGGCCAAAGTACGTTCATGGTTGAAATGACCGAAACGGCCAATATCCTCAACAACGCCACCGACCGGTCGCTGGTCATTCTCGATGAGGTTGGCCGCGGCACGAGTACCTATGACGGCCTATCGCTGGCGTGGGCGATTACCGAGCATCTGGCCAACGCGATTGCCTGCCGGACGCTGTTTGCCACGCACTATCACGAACTGACCGAGCTGGGCCAACTGCTGGTCAACGTCAAAAATCTCAACGTGGCCGTCCGTGAATGGGCCGGCGACGTTGTCTTTCTACACAAGATCATCGCCGGCGGAACCGACAAAAGCTACGGCATCCACGTTGCCAAGCTGGCGGGCATCCCGAAGACGATTCTGACGCGCAGCAACGAAATTCTCAAAGACCTGGAAAACACTTTCGCCAAAGAAGCCGCCGGCGAGCAGCTTTCAAGAAACAAAACCGCCGACGATGACGACCAACTGCTCTTCGTCCAGAAACACCAGTCTGTCCTCGAAAAACTCAAAGACCTCGAAGTCAACACCCTGACCCCCATCGAAGCCATCAACCTACTCGCCGAAATCCAGGAGGAAATGGAAGGATAAAAGTGAAAAACGACAAACAGAATGGGCTAAGATTATTATTTCAGTTGGTTATCACACTTATGGTATATTGTTCGGGGCATGTTGTTGCAGATCCCGAAAGTTCTTCCGGGCAGTTCCAGAGCAAAAATAAACTTGAGGGGGTCGTGACTGATATTGTCACAAGGCGTCCCGTATCCGATCTTACCGTTTTGATTAACGGGCAGTCTTGCGTCACAGATGCCAAAGGGCATTATTCAATCGTGGGACTTGTGCCCGGTACGTACCGGATGGAAATCACTGGAGATTCGATTATTCCACGTCGTCTTATGATCGCCCATGAGGGTGATACGACACTGGATGTGACTGTTAAAAAGTCAGACTTTAATAATGCCATGTTCTGGGCGTCAGTCAATAGTCCCGAGCGAGTAATGCGTTGGCAAAAACCACCGAAATGGGTTATCTACTCTCATGTTTTAAATTCGAACCCTCCGCGAGAGTTTGATCTCGACAACCGGCAATATTTGTTTAAGATCATCCGAAAAGAGTTGCCGGAGATCAGCTCTTTTTTTGAAAATCCTCAGATTGAACTATTTAAAGGCCGTCCAAACGATGACCCCCGATGGACCGGAAAAAAAAGTGCCACGGGATATATTCTTTGTGCACCTGAAAGAAAGGGCGGCGGCCATGCAAGCTGGAAGAAATCAGGCTGGTGGATTCGTTCGGCAAAGATTCGTGTGAACTATGCTCGATCTCGAAAAGTCTGGCGACATGAGATTGGACATGCCTTGGGGATGGCCCATGCATTTGATAATAAAAAGTGGCTGCCGCTGGGAGTCAAAGATCCTAATTACGAACCGACAAAACTGCATCAAGGGGTGTTTTTTCAGGATTGGGATAAGCTGTGGCTGCATTGTGTGTATTCGGGTTCTCGCCCAGCCGGAAATATGCCGCCAGATCGCGATCCGGCTCGTTTTATTCATGGAAAAGATACAGTTTTCGTTGATCCTAATTCCGTCTTTGATATTGAAAAGCCGAATGCAAAGCCATAAATTAATTAGCCAAAATCCTAGAGTGTTTTGTTATGCAGACAAGAAAGAGTGCTTTACGGATCGGGATGATTGTGCTCAGTCCTATTGTTTTACTGGGAGGGCTGATGTTATTCAATGCGGTCAATCCCATGCAAGCGGCTTTTGTTACGGGCTTTGCCGTTGAGAATCAATCCGGCGGCGACATCTGGATAACACCGATTGGCACGCGGGGCGAGAAAGGCTATAAAGGAACACTGCCCATTTACTGGATGAAGTTTCCTTCACTGCCCGCCATACGATCCGGTCAGTATCATGTCAAACACGGACGCACCGTCACGATCAATTATGACTGGGATGATGTGATTTTTTTCGAGATTGCCGTCAAGACCGCCGACGGCAACTGTTATGAATACATAGTTGATGCCAACCCGACAGCCAACCAATACCACCCACCTAAATCAGATCATTTTATCATCCCGCCGATTAAAGAACTCACGCTGTCACGTCCGGGGATACTAAAAGTTGCCGAAAAGGGCGACTCCGTTCAGGGAATGATTGTGCTGGCATACCTCGGTATTGCTCTGCTGATCCCTTTCGTAAAAATATGGAAAGCATCAAATAAAGCAAAGTCGCCGGATACCTACATTATGGAAACCGCCGGCATTCAGGGGTAATTGAAAACCATCGCCACAGTTGTCGCAGGATATGTCGCTGAACTACCAGAGCCGGGAGAAGGGGTTCTTTTTCAGGACTTTCAGCAGGTTGATGTGGTCGTCGGTCCAGAGGGGCACTTCTTCCAGTTCGCCGCGCGGGCGGGAGCTGTTTTTGCGGATGGGGTCACTGTCTAAAAACTGCCTGTCTCGTGCCAGCAGAATCCAGTCGGAGGCCAATACGCCCACATCGTCATATTCGCTGCTTTGAATCCAGGCCGTTTCCAAATTTAAATGCGCCGCCAGCTTCCAGACAATCGACTGCAAATCCAGGTGTTGCGTGGAAATATGAAACGCCAGCACGCCGCCGTCGGATAGGTGCCCTAAATAAATCTCGATTGCCTCAGTCGTCAGCAGGTGCGTCGGCACCACGTCACTGCTGAATGCGTCCAGTACCAGCACATCAAAATTCTGCGGTGGCTGATTTTCCAGCACCAGCCGACCATCGCCCAGCAGAACTTCTACTGTCGCGGCGCTGTCGTCCAGATAGGTAAAATGCTTACGAGCCAACCGCTCCACTTCCGGGTTGATTTCATAAAAGCAGATGGTATCGGTTTCATCGCCGTAAATCGCAATCGTCCCGACGCCCAGGCCGATGATGCCGATGCGTCTCTGGGTTGGCTCCGGCCAGTTTTGCATGACCAGTCCGACACCGCTTTCCGGGCCGTAATAGGCCGTTGGCAGATGCTTTTTCTCCGGCGACAGAAACTGCAATCCATGAAACGTCGTACCATGCTGCATCAGTCGCTTGTGTTCTTCCGGGTCGCCGACCGATTCTTCATAGACGGTTAGCACACCAAAAAAGTTCCTTGTCTGGTCGGTCGGCATCTGATTAAAGGCGGTTTGCCGACCGATTTTGTTGATGCCGATAATTCCCATTATACACAACACGGCAATCCAGAATCGCCGCCGAATGGCATAGGCCCGCGAGACTTTCTGCGGCGCCAGCAGCAAAAACAGCACGCTCGCGAGAATCCCCAGTTCCAGTTCCAGATAGGTTGTAAAAATCAGCGGGGCCACAACCGCCACCAGAATGCCGCCCAGCGCGCCGCCGGTGGCGATGGTCAGGTAGAAGCCGGTCAAATGCTTTGCCGGTGGCCGCAGCCGGTACAGTTCACCGTGGCAGACCATGCAGCAGCCGGCCAGCAGGAAAACGTACGCCGCGATAATGCTTCGTACGTCCAGCCCGGACATTTCATCGTGGACTTCCAACCGCACATAAATTACCGCAGCAATGCCCAGCATGAACATCGGCACAAACAGCCATCGCTTATACCATCGCTGGTGCTCGAAGCAAATGATAAACGACAGCAGATATACGCTCAGCGGCAGCACCCACAAAAACGGAATGGCCGCCACATCCAGCGTAATCGTATTCGTTACTGCCAGCAGTTCCACCGACGCACACGCCGGTAACGCCAGCCACAGCAGTCTGGCTCCGCGCGTTGGCCCACAATTTTCAGCAGCGGCTTCAGATTCTTCGATTTCCGCCGGCGCCGCATTCTTGCGTCCGACGACCGCACAGCTAATGGCACATAGCACAAACGCCGCAAAGCTGATCGACCAGATCCACGCAGTGTAGTCGCGGCTCAGCAGCGGCTCGAATGCAAACGGAAAACTCGCCAGTGCCAGCAGTGAACCGAAATTGGACAGGGCGTACAGGCGATACGGATTACGGTGCGGGAAAATCCGCGAAAACCACCCCTGGATTAGCGGTGATGTCGCTGCCAGCAGCAGATACGGCAATCCCACCGTGAGTGTACAGATCAGCAGAATTTTCAAAATTGGACTGCCCGATGCCACTGGCTTCAGTGCCAGACTCGGGATGATCGGGATAAACAGCAGGGCCGCCGCCAGCAAACCAATATGAATCCAGGTTCGCCGACGAGATGATTTCAGGTGAAACAGCCAGTGCGCGTAGGCATAGCCGGCCAGCAGAAATACCTGGAAAAACAGCATACAGGTCGTCCACACCTCCGGCGTTCCCCCAAACCACGGCAGCAGATAGCGCCCGATGATCGGCTGGATTTGAAACAGCAGAAAAGCTCCCAGGAAAATGGTCACCGCAAAGAGCAGTTCGGTCAATGTTGGCAGCGGTTTTTTGTTCATATCCCGCAATTATAGCCGGAAATCCGCATTGGAAAAGGAAAAACAGGGCTATTGCTTGAAATCACATGGTGTCATTCCCGCGAAGGCGGGAATCCAGCCTTTTCATATCCTGGAGATATTTTGTTATCATTTTTTGAAAAGACACAATGCGATTAGCTTTTGACAGAACCACCGAATATGGTAAGATAGCCGCCTTATCAGGAAAAGAACGCCAAAAAAGAATCCGAGGTCTTAAATGCCGATTTTTGAATATAAATGCACCCAATGCGGTTTTGTCAACGAAGCCTTGGTCAAGTCCGCCTCCTCAAAAGGGCCGGCCTGCCCAAAATGCGGTGAGAAAAAAGTCGAAAAGCAGTTTTCCAGCTTCTCCGCAGTAGTAAAGGAAGAATCCCCCGCAACCAAATGCCAGTCCTGCCCCAGCGCCGGCGGATGTCCTAATTTCAACGGCTGATACGGATTCTAAGAATAGCGTGCTTTTGTGCATACCTGCGCAGACGAATATCCGAGTAGATGTCGAATAATTGGCATCTGCGAAAAAGCGATGTATTTCAACTTGCAGTGATTGAGCCGTTACTGCACATCCAGACACATCCGGAAACCACGGTCAATATGAGCTTCGTCGGGATAACGCCCGTATCGCTCTGCAGACCGGCAGGTATTCGCTTTGGTCCGCCAGCTTCCTCCGCGTAAAGCTCGGCCGATACCGGAGGCCGGACCCGTTGGGTTACTATAAGGGCTTGTGCTGTAGTAGTTACTGTCATACCAGTCATTGCACCATTCCCAGATATTGCCTGCCATGTCATGCAGTCCAAACCCGTTGGCCACAAATGTTCCAACAGGGGCTGTGTAAGGTTCGATGCCATCGTCCCAATCCGGGTGGAAGCCGTCTTGGCCGTTATCATAATCATAATAAGGCCCGGTATCCCCGGGTCTCCAATAACAGTCATAATTAGCCAGAGTATGATCAATAATGTTTCCCCAGCCGAAACGGGTGTAGGGGTTGGCTTGTCCGCCCCGGGCGGCATATTCCCATTCTGCTTCGGTGGGCAGACGATACCCTTTCCTGGAGAAATCGCATTCCCATGTACTCAGGTCGTAGCAGCTTTCATAGCCGTCCTGCTCGCTTCGCCAGTTGCAGTAAGCAACGGCTCCGTACCAGGTTAGCAGGACTATTGGGTCATCGGTCATGTCACGACCGGATTTGAGTAATACACTGAATGTGCCGCCGGAATATGAGATTAAACTGTTACTGATTCCGGACAGGTAGCAATAAAGCTGGTTGGGTTCGCTTCCGGTGATGCCGTAAACTTTTTCATCATTAATCTCAATGGTATTATCAAGCAGAGACGCATTTAAAAATTGACAAAATTGACCATTGGTGACTTCATATTTTCCCATATAAAACGAATCGATCATAACAGCATGAACAGGGAATTCTTCCGGACTTTGGCTCTCATTTGGATCGGAATCGGGGAAGTGGTTGCCCATTTCGAATTCGCCGCCTGGGATAAATGCCATTTCATTGGGGTCCGGAGCAGTCATCAGCCAGTGGGCCGCAATGACCGAAAAATCCAGAAAATCGACGAAATTATCGGGAGTTGGAGGAGCAATGTCCGCTGAGGGGGTGGCGGGAACGTCCAGCCACTGGCCCGCGAGAATCTCAATATCGCCGGCATTGACTTGGCCGCTGTCGTCAATATCTCCGGGAATAGATGCTGACAGTATGCCGCAGCATAATAGAAATGGTAGAAACAGAATTTCAATCCGCTTTTTCATCGCCTTTCTCCCAATGAGTTGTCCGATGGAGACGATCAAAGTAAGCAATATCACGCTCTCCGGTGTTGCCACTGGAGAGCGTGACGTTTTAATCTGCAATTTTTACGCTCAGACTGCCGACGCTTCTGTCGGTCATGGCATACATTCCGACCGCAGACTCAAACAGCCTGTTTTAACCATCTATGATTGGTTTGGTGCGAACTATGTAAAGTGCTTATTTTCTTTGGTTTGTAAAGAAAATAGATAATTTTACCTTAGTCGCGTTTCCGTAGCAAACCAACCAGTGTTGTTCCGAGGCCAGCCAGCAGAATAGCGCTGGGGGCCGGAACGATCGCTGTATAATCAGCGTTATATTCGCCTTCGAGGGTGGAGGTCAGGATATTAGCGGCGTCAGCAAAATGAATTGCACCGGCCCAATCCCATTCAATCGTTGCTGCTGCTGACGGATTCGTGACTGTCAATGCATTGATAACACTGCTGCCGCTGAAGACGGTTTCCAAACCTGTCAAGTCACCCAGATAGGTGCCGTTCAGGTAGATCGAAACATGGTCATCGGCCGGCGAGAACAGTTCGTCTTGCTCACAGATCCCCGATACGTCAATTGTCAAAGTTGCAGTTGTAATGTTGCCGATGGCCGCTCCAGGAACCGAATGTGTCCAAGTGGCAGTATCATTAAAACTGCCAAAAGGCGTATCCCAGATGGTCTCACCGACGTCCACGACATCAAGAAATGTTTCTGCCCCCATGCACGGCAGGCAGATTACCCCCACGAGTAGGCATACCCATAGCGCTTTCATAGTTTTCTCCCTTCAATCTCACAAAACAAAAGTTTTCCCAATCCATAGAAGTGTTTCCGTCCAAAGAAACACTCATCTTACATTAAACGTAATTATATCATGATTGTTCACTTTTTCAATGTTAGATTTTTATAAAAGGCTATTTTCTCGGACGCAAACCTAATGATACAAAAAAATACTAAAACCAAACTCATCCTATATTTTCACTAAAGAGACCTTAAGTGCTTTTTTTGAAAAGGCTTATGAACCTTTTGGTTTAAGGGCTAAAAACTTCAAAAATTAAAATGTTTAATTTTATGAAATTTATTGCAACAAAATTGTTTTTCAGCGTATAGTATTATAGAGTGAAAGGGAAATGTTTATCAGAATGCTCTTTGGAGAAAAACCGAATAATGGGATCCAATCTTGAAAAGGCGGTAGGTGACCTGAGCTTGCGGATGCGCCTGATGCGTGCGTTGCAGGAGGAGCAGGCCGGAAAAGGTGCGCTGTCCGAGCGTGAAACGCTGATTTTACAGCAATTGGCCGAACAGGGCCCGGTCAGCGTCTCGCAGATTGCCGATGCCTGGCCGAATCTCAGCGACAGTACCATTTCCATGACAATTACAAAGTTATGGCGTGAGCACGGGCTCGTGACCAAGACGATCAATCCCGACAATCAGCGTGTAACCATTATTGAGTTATCCGAGAAAGGCAAAGCTGAACTGGCGGTGATTATGAATCAGCGAAACGAGCGTTTTCAGGCGATGTTTGACGCGATGAACGTGACGCCTGAAGAGAAAGAAGTGCTGGTCCGCGTTTGCGAGCGAGGCGTTGCATTCCTCGACAAGTTACTGGGTTTTGGCAAAAAAGCACCTGATACTAATAAATAATAAGCTCTGAGCGAGACACAATAGCAGGATCCTGTTTTTGAAAAGTGAAGTATCTGAGGAAGACAGGTATGAACAGTGGCGTTATTCCGTGGTGAAAATTCACCCGTTTACCACGGATAACGCCCGGAAGAACGGAAAGGAGTATATGCTATGAGAACGCAAAGTGACAAAAAACGAGGATTTCAAATTGCTGTGATCCTGGCGGTTGCGGTCTTTGCCGCATCTGTTTTTGCCGACCGGTCACCTACGCCGCGCGGCAGCAAGTCTCAACCCCAGGCGTCAAAAACGTCCAGCCGGCGACAGTCAGCTCCGCCGCAGCGGACATCCAGGCCCAGCAGCAGTTCATCGTCCCGACAGTCGCGACCGTCTGTCTCCAGTCGTCCTTCAAAACCGGCCAGAACCTCTCGACCCGCGGCACCGGCGCCCAGACCCGCCCCTACGCGCTCAAGAAGTACTTCAAGCGCTTCGCGTTCGTCTCGTCCGGCTCCCGCACCAGCGCCGCGACCGGCACCGACACCTTCTCGCAGCCGCTCGTCTGCGCCGCGGCGGACGGAGACATCGCGGGCCACAACGTCACGAACCAGCCGCCCGGCGACCGGTTCTTCGACGCCATCGGCGCCGACTCGTACACGCAGTGTGCCTGCCCGTCCGAAAACTCACACGGTTGAGGTTGTCAGCACGGCGAAAATGCCTCGCTCGTCCACCTCGTCCCGTGTTTCGACGGCAAGAACTACCACGACAAAGTCGCGCAATACAACAGCTCGGCCGCAAAAACCTGCCGCGACAACCACGCGCAGGGCGACCACCCCATCGAAGCGTCCTTCAACGGCAAGTACCACCCCATCAAGGTCGCGCAGTACTACAGTACGGCCTCAAAAATCGACGACGGTTACTCCCAGGACGACCACTGCGCCAAAACGGCCTTCGGCGACAAACACGACGACGCGCATCAGTCGGACGCCGCCAACCAAATCAGGAAATACATTTACACCTGTATCAAAAACAAATGTCCGGAAACCTGTGACAACGACGTCCTCCCGCGCCGTGACGGTCCGTCCGGAAAAGACGGTGACGACAACGCGAAAACAGCCTTCGACAACCACCACGCGCATCAGTCGAACTCAAACCAAACCTGCCGAGCGGATCACACCGGTGGCATCGAACCATGCCAGAAAACCGGTTACGAGCGAGACACGTTCTGTTGTAACAACAACCCGCAAGCCGACCAAAACCGCAACGCGAACGAAGGTTGAGACGCCGCGGTCAGCGCCTGCCGCAAAGACAGTAACGCCTGTTGCAACGACTTCGACACGTCAGCCTGTAACGCCAAGAGACACCAAACCGGCAGGCAAAGTCTCGCGTGCGACAACTCCAATGGTGAAACCGACGGACAAAACTACCGCTCGCACGACCGCGACACGCTCGAAAACACCCGCGACGACGGTCACGCGGAGTGTCGCCACCACACCGAGACCGAAAGCAACCTCGCGAACCGTGACCAGGACCACGCCTGCGGAAAGGACGGTTACTCAGCGAACGGTTACTTCCACCGGCAGCACGCGCGCCAAGCCGTCCGTTTCGCGTGTGACCAAGACGGTCCCCCGCACACCGCCGGTACGTGTCGATGACATCGCGACCAAGCCCAATCGTGTCCTGGTCGAATCGGATCGAACCGTCCGAGGCGGAAGGACTGTACGTTCTTCGCAAACAACCATTGATAACCGTACCCCGCGTGTGCGGAACAATGTAACTGTTAACAATAATATTAATGTTAACGATTCCGGCGGCCGGTCGCGGCGAGGTGGTGACAACCGCCCGCATCATCGGCAGCCGCCCGCGAAGATTGTCATTAACAATAACAACTATAATGACACGTATGTCAATGTTGAGGGCCATCACTCTCGCCATCGGCCACGGCCGCACGTCTCGCGCCGACTCTACCATGACTACCATCACGTTTATCGCGACCCGCATTGGCATAACCACGGCAGCTACTTCTCGTTCCGCTGGTCCAGTTCCAGTTGCGGTGTCGCCGTCTATCTGCCATTCAACACGACGTACTATCATTCCGGTTATTACCACCACCGGTACCATCGCAAGAGCTGCTACGGGATGTCCTACTATTACCCGCGATACCACCGCAAGTACGTCTTTGTCAGTCTCGGCGGTTACTGGCCGCACGACTACCGTTACCGCCGGTATTACTGGTACGGCTGCCATCCGCATTACTGGTACGGCCCGCGCGTGGTCCAGCCGGTCACATACAACACCTATAACTACTACAGCAGCAGTGGCAGCAGCTACTCCAGCAGCTACGGCTATTCGTACTCCTCGTCGCCGTATTACTCGCTTAGCCGTTCGGTTGTCGATGTGATTGACGAACCGGAATTCGAATCGCCGGCGGATCTGACCTTTGCGCATGCCGTCGATCTGTTCGAGGCCGAAAATTACGACGATGCGGTTGACCAGTTCCGCGAGGCGGTCTTACTGTCGCCGGATGATGTCGTCGTACCGTTTACCTATTCACAGGCGCTGTTTGCCGCCGGCGAATATGCCCGGTCAGCCAGTGTCCTGCGGTCGGCACTCGATCAGATTCCCGATGACGAACTGACGATCTACTACCCGCGCGGCCTTTATAAAGACGAAGACATTCTGGAGTCCCAGGTCAAGCAGCTCAAAGAGACATTGCTGCGCGAACCGTTTGCTGCTGATTATCAACTGCTGCTGGGCTATCAGTATCTGGGCCTTGGTCAACTGGACAAGGCGACATTCCGTCTGCGACAAGCTGCCGATGACTATGCTAATCGTGAGGCTGCCGAGAAACTGCTAGCATTGGCCGAACAACTGACCGAAGAAAACGATTAATTAAAGGAGGCGATGAAAATGAAGACACTTCAATGTTACATTCTCTGCGCAGTGAGCGTGGCATTATTAACCGGCGGACAGGTAATGGCGTTTGACGTGTTTGCCGTGGACCCATCCGAACAGGCTCAGCAGTTGCCGGATGTCGATAACGGCAAAATTGTCTGGCAGCAGGATGCCGGTGCCAATGGCTGGGATATTCTCGGCGTCGATCTATTGGCCGACGGCGAGCCGCTGTATTTCGTGGTCGATAACCTTGAAGGCAACCAAAAGGCCCCATCGATTTGGAACAATACTGTCGTCTGGGAGGACGATACCGCCGGCGCTGACGATTGGGATGTGTACCTGACCGATATCACTGACCCGGGAGCCGTTTCAACCTATCTGCTGACCAATTTTGCTGCCAACCAGACAAATCCTGCTGTCCACGGCAATACCGTTGTCTGGCAGCATGAGTTTGCTGCCGATGACTGGGACGTCTATGCCGCCAATGTCACCAATCCCAATGATCCCAATGTTTACATTGTGCTTTTAACCGAAGAAGCCCAGTACGCCGGCAATCAGCAGGCCCCGGCTATCTATCGTAATCGCATGGTCTGGCAGGACAACGACTGGGGCACCTGGGATATTGCGACGACTGATTTGTGGCTCAAGACCACTGCGTCCGATGATATGCTGTCGGCATCCAACCTGGAGCAAACCGCTCCGGCCGTCTGGGGTGACTGGGTCGTCTGGCAGGAGGACTTCGGCAACGGTGACGTGGATATCTACGCCGCCAATATCGCCGACCCGGCCAATCCTGTCGAATCAGCCCTCGTTGCCGATCCCGCCGCCCAGACCAACCCGGATATCAGCGGTCATCTCGTCGTCTGGCAGGATAATCGCAACGGTCATGAAGATATTTATGGCTATAACTTGATAACTCGTCAGGAATTTCGCATTACCACCGACACCGCCAACCAGACCAACCCTGTTATCAGCGGCAGCCTCGTTGTCTGGGAAGATATGCGTGACGGCGTTCCACAAATCTACGCTGCTTGGCTGGACGGCCCCCAAATCGCCGAATGCCCGACCAAACCGGCCGGCGATCTCGATGGTGACTGCAAGGTCAATCTGTATGACTTCATGAAATTTGCCGAATCCTGGCTCGACTGCAATCTCGACCCCATTGAGGCCTGCGGCCCGTAACACACGCCGCTCAAGACAATTCAAGATTGGTTCAAGGCAAAGCCCCCCGCACAAACACCGGCGAGGGGCTTGCCGTTTATTGTCCACGTATCAGAGAAGTTGGAAATATAGCATTATTGTCAGTTGATGGGATTAAAACCCTCGCCTTTAGGCGAAACCTTGAGGATTTAATGGTTCTTGTTATAATTTGGCTATGGAAAACTACCGAACA
>JANQGW010000066.1 GCA_028282905.1 Sedimentisphaerales bacterium
TGTTCGGTAGTTTTCCATAGCCAAATTATAACAAGAACCATTAAATCCTCAAGGTTTCGCCTAAAGGCGAGGGTTTTAATCCCATCAACTGACAATAAATAAGCCGCGGCCATTTCAAAAATATTCTCATGCGCAAACCGCCCCCCAAAAGAAGCCTTTGGCATTGAAATAGCAGACTCCAGCAACCCTTTATCGCGAATTTCAGCACTGCCCCCATAATGCTGAATTTGGTTAGCATGAATACACAGCACATCTTCGATATCAAGAAAGACAGGCCCCATAAATTACTCAGCAAGTTTTTTCAGAGTTGGACCAAAATCCTCATTGATTTCTTTGAGGATTTTTTTCAATTTCGTCTGCTTGCTGTCAGATCGCACAGGTGAGATAACCAGTTTATCCCCATTGGTCGTCAATTCCATTGCCGTCTCTGGAGTAATGTGAAGCATCTCCATAATCGGCTTGTCGATAACGAGGGCATAGCTGTTTCCGTGCTTGATAAGATTTTTAACCATTTTGAACTCCTGCATTTCGTATACACATAGTATACACAATATCTTCGGTCAAATCAAGGTAAATGCTTTAAGAAATCCTTAAGTTTTGGGCACATAACAACTTAATCATCTCCCTCAAACTCAAGTGCCGTCGAATTGATGCAGTAGCGCTGGCCTGTCGGCCCCGGCCCGTCATTGAAGACGTGTCCAAGATGGCCGCCGCATTTGCTGCAGGTAATTTCCGTGCGGATCATCCCGAGTGTGATATCCCGGCTTTCTTTCACCACATCCTTATCAGCAGGCGCTGAAAAGGCGGGCCACCCGCAGCCGGAATCATATTTATCCCCGGACACAAACAACTCGCTGCCGCAACCGGCACAATTGTACACCCCCGGCTCAAAAAACTTGTCATATTCACCGGTAAACGGCCGCTCGGTCCCCTTCTCACGCAAAATCCGGTACTGCTCATCCGTCAACTTCGCCTTCCACTCAGCCTCGGTCTGTGGCAAATCGTTATTCACATCATCCATCGCAGCCTCCGTATCAGAAGTGGACGTTCTGGGCGGAATATCGGTCACATTGTCTTCACATCCGTAAAACGCGAAAACAAACCCCAAAACCACCGCCCAAACAACAAATTTCGTGTTTTTCTGTCGCATACAGCCATTTTTACGTCAAAAAGCAGCAAAGGTTCATCCCGACGTTTTCACCTTGCTCATTGACGAACCGGGCAAATTCGATTATTTTAATCAAAAATAGGATTTTTACAGGAGTTTTAAAATGCTGGATTATTTCTCAAATCCCGTAGTGATTACAATTCTTTTTATCATAGTTTCGACGTTTGTCGGGGCGTTTATCAAGGGCCGTAACAAGGATAAATGTCTCAAGGCGTTCAACGGGTTTATTGTAACCCTGGAAGACGTCGCAGGAAAACATATCTGGGGCCGGCTCGACGTGGAAGCGACAGGACTGGAGTTGACCTACACGCAGTCACATGACGACGCCGACGGCCACCTCGAATCCAGCTATATGCTCTACAAATTTGAATACGGCAATATCTCCGCAATGATCCGGTTTCACAATTACCTGAGCGATGAAGGACGTAAAAAACGCGATGCCGAACTGGAAAAGACATATCACCCGAACTGGTGGCGGCGAGCGTGGCGCAAAACGGGCAATGTCTTTAAGACAATTCGAGATGCGATCATGGAAGTATCCAACGTCCTGCTCAGCCAGGCCAAAAAGACCACCGGCGCAGGCAGCATGCTGAAAACACAGGACAAATACGTCTCACAAATGAAAAACCAGGTCATCGGCTCGGTCGACACCTCGTACGAGCCGCTGCTGGAAAAATACATCGGCCACCGCGTCGTCGCCGAGTTCCTCCACAAGGATAAGCCCGTGGAAATGACCGGCGTCCTGAAGGATTACACCGCCGACTTCATCGAAATGCTCGACGTGATGTACTGGACCGGAAACGCCGACAACCGCAAAAAAGCCGACGTCGTCCTGCCCCGAAAAAGAGCCGTCATCCGCCACCTCGCCGAATAAAAAACGCAGCCGAAGCATCTTGCCTTCGGTTGGTAACGCTAAGATATGCGAAAAAAACGTAAGAGCTCAAGCTTCAGCTTGTAAACGAACACACTAAAGTGTGAACTCTTACAACCGTACCGCCGGCATCTTGCCGGCTTTTTACCATCAGCGACAATTCTGACAAAATCAGCAACCACCACTCACAACTGCCATTATGGCATGAAATCCAACGAAATAAAAATTCCGTAACCCATTCTTTTAAAAGCACTTACTCATCGTAACACTCTTTTGGCACGCTGATTGCAATAAGAATACTATCGCGGCCGATATATCGTGGCCGCAACGGAATATTGAACGAAAAACTAAGATTGCAGAAGCAAACAACGCAAGCATAGGAGTAAAACAATGGGTAAGATCATTGGAATTGACCTGGGAACAACGAATTCGGTCGTCGCCGTTATGGAAGGCTCGGCCCCGAAGGTACTGATCAACGCCTCGGGCGCACGCCTGACCGCCTCGGTCGTCGGCTTTACCGAAAAAGGCGAACGCCTCGTCGGCCAGACCGCCAAGCACCAGCAGGTGACCAACCCGGAAAACACCGTTTACTCGATCAAACGGTTTATGGGCCGCCGGCATAAGGAAGTCAGCAGCGAAGAAAAGATCGTCCCCTATACCATCACCGGCGCCGCCGATGAACTGGTCAAGGTCGATGTCCGCGGCAAGGAATACACCCCGCCGGAGATTTCCGCGATGATCCTGCAGGACTTGAAAAAGACTGCCGAAGATTACCTCGGTGAAACCGTCGAGCAGGCCGTCATCACCGTGCCCGCTTACTTTAACGACTCGCAGCGTCAGGCCACCAAGGACGCCGGCAAGATCGCCGGCCTCAAGGTCGAGCGGATTATCAACGAGCCGACTGCTGCCGCGCTGGCTTATGGTCTGGAAAAGAAGAAAAACGAAAAGGTCGCGGTCTTTGACTTTGGCGGCGGGACATTCGATATCTCGATTCTCGACATCGGTGACAATGTCTTTGAAGTACTCAGCACCAACGGCGACACCCACCTCGGCGGTGACGACCTCGACGAAATCCTGATTAACTACCTCGCCGACGAGTTCAAGAAAACCGAAGGCATCGACCTGCGAACCGACCCGATGTCGCACCAGCGTCTCAAAGAAGCGGCTGAGAAAGCCAAGTGCGAGTTGAGCACACAGGTCGAGTCAGTCGTGAATCTGCCGTTTATCACCGCGGACGCTTCCGGCCCGAAACACCTGAACATCACGATCACCCGCAGCAAGTTCGAAGCACTGGCCGAGTCCACCTTCGAACGCCTGCGTCAGCCCTGCCTGACGGCCATCGCCGATGCCAAGCTGTCCACCAGCGACATCGCCGAAGTCCTCATGGTCGGCGGCTCGACCCGTATCCCGAAGGTTCAGGAAATCGCCCAGGAAGTCTTCGGCAAAGCCCCGAACCGCAGCATCAACCCCGACGAAGTCGTAGCGATGGGTGCGGCTATTCAGGGTGCGGTACTCGCCGGTGACGCCGGTGTGAAAGACATCCTGCTGCTGGACGTAACTCCGCTGTCACTGGGCGTTGAAACCCTCGGCGGCGTCATGACCAAGCTGATCGAACGCAA
Source organism: Sedimentisphaerales bacterium (assembly GCA_028282905.1). Lineage (GTDB taxonomy): Bacteria > Planctomycetota > Phycisphaerae > Sedimentisphaerales > Anaerohalosphaeraceae > 4572-13. Next base: position 3,659 of record JANQGW010000066.1, read on the forward strand.
TACGACGATCCCGTCGAGCAAAAAGGAAGTCTTCTCGACCGCCGCTGACAATCAGCCGAGCGTTGACATTCACGTCCTTCAGGGTGAACGCGAATTTGCCCGCGACAACCGCACTCTCGGTCGGTTCCAGCTGAACGACATCCCGCCGGCCCCGCGCGGCATGCCGCAGATCGAAGTAACCTTCGACATCGACGCCAACGGTATTTTGAACGTATCCGCCAAAGACCTTGGTACCGGCAAGGAACAGTCGATCAAGATTCAGGCAAGCTCCGGCCTCAGCGAAGACGAAGTTGAAAAGATGCAGAAAGACGCCGAAAGCCACGCTGAAGAAGACAAGAAGCGGCGTGAAGTCGTGGACCTGAAAAATCAGGCCGACCAGCTCGTCTATTCGACCGAAAAAACGCTCAAGGAACACGGCGAAAAGGTTTCCGCCGAAGTTCGCGGCAATATCGAAAATGCCCTCAACAACCTGAAAGAAGCCGCCAAGGGCGACGATGGCGACGCCATCAAAAAAGCCATGGAAAAACTCGGCGAAGACTCGCAGGAACTGGGCAAGATTCTTTACGAAGAAGCCGCCAAACAGCAGGCAGCCGCCGGCGGCCCCGCCGAAGGCGAAGTCCCTCCGCAGGCCGATGCCAGCCAGCCCGAAGAAGGTGAAGTCCGACGTAAAGGCGATGGCGACGTCATCGACGCCGAATTCGAAGCCAAAGACTAAACCGTATCAGATATAGCATCAACCACAAACAAAGCGAGCCTCGCAAAACAGCAAGGCTCGCTTTTTTATTCCATCAACACACCCGCTTTCACACTCTACAAAAAAGAACAGCACATACCAAAAAAGTACCGAATTCGCCCTTAGAGCATGTCAATGATTACTGGTATAACCTTGCCCAGTCAACCACCATATCAATCGGCAGTTCTTCGGGATGGGTTACTTTACCGGGCCAACTGCCTTCCAACTGTTGATCGATAAACAGGTAAAATGGTTGATCGAAAGGCCATTGATGCGTTCCCAGCTCCGGCACTTTGGGATACGTAATGGTTTCAACTCCGTTAATCGCATAAACCAATTTGTCAGGATACCAACTGACGCTATACACATTATAATCATCCGGTTTTATTTTCCCGGTATCATATTTTTTGGGGGTTTCCTGTTTGAGCGTTATTGTCCAGTGGTTATGTGTGGTTTGATAGGCAAACGCATCATGGTTCAGCCGTTCCATAATATCCATTTCACCATTATGCTGATTGGGATAAATTTCCTTTTCCGACATCATCCAAATCGCCGGCCAGGCACCGTAGGCCGGGTCCAGCTTCGCCCGAACTTCAATCCGTCCGTACTGAAACGCAAACTTATTCCATGTATATATCCCCCCGGTCAGGAAAGGACGCGGGTCCCCGTTTCGGGTGTCGTCATTGACAATGCCTCTCAGGTAGATGTTGTCCTCATCAAACTTGACAACCCGGTCGTCTGTTGCGCTAATATAACGAAAGCACGCCTTGTGTTCCTGCCAGCGCTCGACAGGCAATTTCCACTGGGGGGACGTAAATAGTCCGATACGGGTCCAGTGAGTGGTGTCTAATTGTCCTTTGTCAAAGTCGTCCTCCCAGACCAGCTCCCACGGTGTTGTTTCATTGCGCCGTTCTTCTTTTTGAACGAAGATATATCCGTCAACGACTTCATAAGGTTTGGTGGAGGGTGAACAGCCCATTATAGACAACACAGTCAAGAGTCCGAAAGTTAAGCTTTTAGAGCGTTTCATTTTTACTCCTTGTGAATACAGTTCTGCGGTAAATGACTGTAGAAGTCATCCCAAAACCTGCTTTGTGGTTGAAAATGAGGTTTTGGGATGGCTTCTAAGTATTAGCAGGGATATTATCAAAAATCTCGTGCCACGGCAAGGGATATTTCAGACATTGTGGCCGTAACTTCGAGCTTCAAAACAGCAAGAGTTCAAGCTTTAGCTTGTTATTGCATCTAACCTTGTCTAAGTCTAATACTTGATAGATGCTCGGTACACATTTGATTTGTTGTACGACTTATTATAAGAATTCGTATGACCATAAAAGTACTCAATGTATTTCCCCTGGGCATCACACGGATACCTTTAATTCGAGTCTATTAATGAGTATGCGTGATATAGTCATAGCTAAAGGTACCGTCTTTGAACAATTTAACGAGCCCGAAACCGCTGGGCAGTTTCTTGTAATATTCCGAGTCGCTAGTGCCCGGTTCCTGCTCCCACCAGTAGCCCGAAACCGCCCCGCCTTCAATATAGGTGATCCCATCAAGCTCAACACGCTTATAGCTATGCGTATGACCTGTAAGGCAAACCTTCACATTCGGATGTGCCGATAAAATGGAGGTCACCGCTTTGTTTCCCTGCAGCGGCTGATGAGACAAGATGACAACAGGCATACTTGCCGGGGTGGCTTTCAGTTCTTTCGCCAGCCACTGCTGCTGGGCCTTCTCTCTCGAAACAGTGTTGCCGTCAAGCATGAAAAAACGCCAGCCCTCTCGATCAAAACGATAATAGCGATTGGGCATATTCAGAAGTTCACACAACTCCTTGACATCTTTGATATCAGCTTCGTGATCGTGATTGCCCAAAAGATTATAGACATCCAGATCACTAAACCCTGCCTGCACCGAATCAGTCCAGAATTTCCAGACTCCTTTATGGCCGTCAAGAATATCCCCGGTATTCAGGACAACACTAACATCGGGATGATCTTTACGCAATTGCGTAGCAAAGGCCTGGAAACGATTCACCGAATCACATTGTTTGCGCAGATGAATATCCGTCAGATGAGCGGCAACGATAGCAGGTTTCGGTTCCGAGGGGACCGTCTTGCACCCGGCAAGAAAACACATGATAAATAAAATAACGACACCGGCAAGGGCTTTGTTGAACTTACGCATTTTTAATACTCCAATTGATATTTACCATTGACACGTTCACAAGACATAATTGAATATTATCAATGCCAATAGTTTTACCAAATTCAACTTAAACGTTCAAGCTTTTCCTTGCCTTGAATTGACGAACACTAAAGCGGTTAAGGCCTGGACAGAAGCAAGGATTTCAAGCAGTATGGATCTGTAAATCTTCTCTTTTGCATAAAATCACAAAAAAACTGCCTCAAAAATGAGCAGACTCAGTATAATAATGGGCGCGAGACAGCTTCCGGTGTCTTGATTGGCCCTGTCGGCACGTTTGTCATGGATAACAAAAGTGGACGAATGCTTGGCACCTCGGTAGAGAGAACACACATCACCAATCCGGAGGTTGACGAAGCAGTCATTTTGGCTGGTGGAGAGTTGGTATCTTCTTGCCATATAGAAGCCGGGAAATGTTTAAATGGGGAATGACAGTTTATGAAAAAGATAGCTATTCTGATGGTGATATCTGTTGTGCTGATATGCAATGCAGCAATTTCGCAAGAAAAGCAAATACCGATGCAGGCACAAATTACGATTGATACCGATGCGTCTGCCAAGCCTTACGACCCGATGATCTTCGGCGGATTTATTGAGCATCTTGGCAAACAGATATATGGCGGATTCTTTGAACCCGGCTCGCCGCTTGCTGATGAAAAGGGTTTTCGGCTTGATGTTATCGCCGCTGTCAAGGAATTGAAAGTATCGGTTATACGCTGGCCCGGCGGATGTTTTGTTGACAGCTATCACTGGAAGAAAGGTGTTGGTCAAAAACGTCAGCCTTATGACGATGATCGATGGGGAGTCCGTGAATCAAATCAATTTGGAACCGACGAGTTTGTCGAGCTTTGCAGAAAAATCGGGGCAGAACCGTATATCTGCCAGAACGGTTTGGCCAGTGTTCAGGAAATGGCAGACTGGGTTGAGTATTGCAATGCGACCAGTGGCAAGTTTGCTGATATGCGCAAGAACAACGGCCACCCGAAGCCCTTTAATGTTAAGTTCTGGAGTGTAGGAAACGAAAGAGGCGACAGGGAATATATCCAGAAGGTTCGTGACGGGGCAAAGGCAATGAAATTGGTCGATCCGAGCATCCTGGTTACATGCTCAGGGACGCATGGGCCTGACGCTCATATGGATTCGTACCTTTTTGACACTGCCGGAAAGTACCTGGACATGGTCTCTGTTCACCAGTATTGGATAGCTAATTTTCAGACGTTCCAAACCCCGGATTATCTTTCATGCATGATGCTCTCTGAGAAACCTGATGCTCATATCAACGCCGCTGTTAATTCTCTCGAACAAGCCGGTGTACGCGGCAGGATCAAAATAACATTTGACGAGTGGAATCTGCGTTCGTGGCACCATCCGGGCTTTTCGGGACATTATACGAGGAAAGTTGATTACGAGGACCCTGAGGTAATCGCATTGATAAAGGCTCGCGATAAAAGCCTGAACCCTAAGCTTTATACGATGGCAGACGCTCTGTTCTGCGCGTCATTTTTTAACGCCTGTCTTCGGAATGCAGAAGATGTTACCATGGCAAACATTGCCTGTCTCGTTAATCAGAGTGGCCCGCTTTATGTGCATCTAAAAGGTCTCGTCAGACGCACACACTTCCATACAATGGCCATGTATGCGAATTTGCTGAAAGACACGGTCGGCAAAATCACGATAGACTCGGACAAACTTGTCCAGGGTCAAAATTCCGTTGATGTAGTAGATGCCATCGCCACCACAGACAAATTCGGAAAGACATGGGCAATTGCATTGGCCAATCGTCATCCATCGAAAGAAGTTGCCTGCACCGTGAAGATAAAGGATGTTCCGCTGTGTGGTAAGTTTGATGCAAAGATCCTTACAGGCGACTCTGCCGATTCGTATAATGACATTGAAAATCCTGAGCGAGTTTCACCCCAAACAACGACACTGAAGTTCAAAAACGGGATCACAAACTTGCCGCCGCATTCACTGACGATTGTCCATGTCCAATAAATGGTCGAGATATTATTTTTCTTTTAATTTTTGTTAAAAGAAGTATTTGATGTAATCAAAGTTTAAAATTCGCAACATCATTTAAAAGACTTGAAACCTTCGCAGCGTGTTATTATTCGTCTCGAAGTCCCCTCATCCACTCCGGCCAGGTACCTTGGTATCCCGAAGTATCAAATTCCCGATGCCACTTCAGTTTCCAAAGTCCTTTCAGTGAGACCTTTTGAACACTGAAATCGACAAAGACGGCATTGACAGAGCCTTGATGGCGGTTGACAACATACCGCTGCATGTGACCAGAACCCCCGAACCCGCTTTCTGCCGGAGGCGGCGTATCCGTTTCTTTCGGCCATCCTCCCAGCCAGAAAGCATCCAGAAACATCGGCGCCTGATTCGCACCTTTCTGCGTCGGAGTCACCCAAAGCTGATCAGAAGTTGCCCAGGAACATCCCAGGCTCGGGTCGCCAACCCAGTCATTAATACCGTAACTTCCCGCCATACCGGGGTAACCGGTTCTTGTGTCATCTTCTGCAAAAGGCCCCCAGGCAACATCCGGTTCGATCGGCATCATGCCGCCGACCAGGTAATCGCCGACCTTAGTGGCTTCCGGACAAAAACATATTTTGGGATCCTGATAATAAGGTCGCGTCACGCCGACCCATTCATGGCCAACAGACGTACTCCGCCACGTTCTGTAAAACTTATCGTCGTTGTCCTGGGTATAAAGAAGGAAAATGACTCCCCATTGTTTCAGATTTGAACGGCATACCACCTCTCGGGTTTTTTTCTTGGCCAGACGCAGCGACGGCAGCATGATCGACAGCAGCAAAGCAATAATCGCAATAACCACCAGCAATTCAATTAAGGTAAACCCTTTTTCACGCCTCATGTTCTATGTCCCCTAAGAGCAGCCGTCATCCGAAAATTTTCCACGATGCCAATTGTTTCCGAGATGTTTCGTTGAACCGTTTACAAAGCATGAATGTCGTCTATAAGCCATTACAATTTTACACATTTCACTGCGGCAAGGTCAAGATAATTCCACGACATACCAAGTCTTCCGAAAAATTAACCCAATTCACCGGTTTTTATGCACTGCCCCATGATCTCTTTTCAGTTGACAGAATAACAATACGATAGATATAATCATATTTTCTAAAATCGATAACTTTTCTGAAAGAGTTAACAATGCGTCAGCCCACAATATTTTTGATTTTGATAACGTCCTCATTATTTATACAGCCCGGCAAGATCATCGCAGCCAATATCACACCAGTTGTTGACCAAGTGAAAGTTACCGCAAACGATACTTCTTCTGACATCATCAGAAAAATCCAAACATTCAAGGCAGTCTGGACCTCACCGCCCGCTAAAACGCCAGCCAACTATGCGATCGACGGCCCTCTCATGGGCAACGGCGACATCGGCGTCTGTATCGGCGGTCAGACCGAATCATTGCGATTTTATCTGTCAAAAAATGATTTTTGGCGACTAAAATCCAAGGCCGGCCAATCCAGCCCGAAAATCTTCGGCTATCTGGACATCGCCATTGAAAACCTCAAAGGAGCCGATTACCATGTGGCACAATCCATTTTTGACGGAGTCACAACCGGAACATTTAAACGCAATGCCCTGACCGTCGAGGTCAAAAGCCGGGTCGCCGCAACGGATAATATCTTGCTGGTTGAATTGTCAACACAAGGTGAAAACGCCGACGTTCAGGTTAAACTCTCTCCGGCCGAAGGTAGCGGTTCAGAATCCCTTCACGAAGGCAGCGGCCCATTGTATTGGGCCGTAAGAAAATTCGAAAAGGACGTGGACATCCCCACAGAAGCCGCCGCTGCCATGAAAATCTTCGGCGCTCCAAATACCGCGTTTACGCTAAAACCCAACCAGTCTGTAACACTGGCGATCTATATGACAAGCCGATTCAAACATAAAAAGCCCCTTGAACAGGCTAAGCAATCCATCGCCAAAATCGACTCCAAAGCAATTCAGCAACTTCAAAACGACCACGAACACTGGTGGAGCCAATACTGGAATCAATCATGGATCGATATCGACAACCCTACCCTGGAAAAGCACTACTATCAGTCACTCTATTCCATGGCCGCCGCCAGCCGGGATCCCAAATTCCCACCAAGCATCTTCGGCACATGGATCACAACCGATTCACCCCATTGGGCCGGCGATTACCATTTGAACTATAATCATATGGCACCATATTACGCCTTGTATTCTACCAACCGCATCACACAGGCCGACCCGCAGGATGCGCCGATCCTGGATTTCAGAAAACGCGGCCAATGGTACGCCCAAAACATCACACAAACCCGTGGCGTCCTCTACCCGGTTGGCATCGGCCCTTTAGGCATCGAAACCACGTTCGAGCATGACCGATACAAAAATTCTCCCAATCAGGAAAAAGGCGGCCTGTTCTTCCAACAGCGTTCCAATAGTGCCTATTGCCTCGTCAACATCGCACAACGCTGGCGCACCACATACGACCTCGTTTACGCCGAAATAGTGTATCCACTCATCAAAGACGTCGCCGACTTCTGGCAGGACTATCTGAAATTCGAAAACGGCCGATATGTCATCTATGGCGACGCGATCCACGAAGGCTCCGGCCAAAACGCAAACCCCATTCTCTCCCTGGGCCTGATATACAACACTTTCGATCTGGCACTGGACATCAGCACCGAACTGAATCTCGATGTCGACTGCCGCCGCCAATGGCAGCATATCATCGAAAACCTCAGCGGATTCTCAACCCAGCAAAAAAACGGCAAAACAGTCTTCCGCTATACCGAAAAAGGCACCGCCTGGTGGAACGACAACACCCTCGGCATCCAACACATCTATCCCGGCAACACCATCGGCCTTGACAGTGACCCCCGCCTGCTCGATATCGCCCACAACACAATCACCGTCATGAACCGCTGGCGGGATTTCAACGGCACCAACAGTTTCTACCCTGCCGCCGTTCGTGTCGGCTATAACCCATCCATCATCCTGCAGAAATTAAAAGAATACGCAGCCGACACCTACCCGAACGGATTCCAACGCAATAATTCGCACGGCATCGAAAATTTCAGCACCACCCCCAACACCCTAAACATGATGCTCTGCATGAGCCATGTACCGGTAGGAAACGCCCACCTTCAAGGTAAGGAAAAAGAAAAATTCGATTCGCGTCCCGAAAGTGTCATCCGACTTTTCCCCGTATGGCCCAAAGAACAAAATGCACGCTTTGAAAATATCCGCTGCTGGGGAGCATTCCTCGTTTCCAGTGAGTTAAAGAATGGAAAGGTTCAGTTCGTCAAGATCCACAGCGAACAGGGCCGTCAATGCACTCTCGAAAACCCATGGCCCGAAAAAACCGTCACACTCTATCGCCATAATAAGCCCACCCAAAAACTCACCGGCCAACGATTTTCATTCAAAACAAAAAAAGGCGAGGCATTAATGTTAGTCCCTTACAGTACACAGAAGAGTAAACCCGAAAGTATCAAGTAAAACAAAAATGCAATAGATCTCTTCTATTCAATCGGTTGGTGTCATGCTGTTTTCTTCGTAATTTTCAGCATGAGATTGGTATGCAGTTTGATCTCTTTGGGATACCCGAAATTTCCGATCGTATCCAGCGGTTCCACAAAAAGTCCGTGTCGATCAGCAATTTTCTGCAGCGCGCCCGGACAATGCAGATGAAACGAAAACTCCCTCCAGAACCCTTTCGATTCGATGGTCTCTTTTTCCGGATGATCGCCAATAATATCGCCAAAAAATATCGAATCCGCCGTCATGCGAACGTTTAACTGTTCAAACAACTCGTGCATCTTATCTTCCGGCAGATGATACAGAATCTGCGAGGCCCACAGATAATCGAATTTCTGCCCGTCCAGTTCCTCCCTGCCGAACGTCGAAGAATGAATAAGCATCGGGTTTTTATGAACTAAGCCCTTTTCGGCAATTTGCGCATAAGCCGCCGCCAGCGGCTCATGCCGAAGGTCAATCCCGACATAGCACCCCGGATTCAGGTAGTCGATATACGCCGTCCCCCCCTGCAGCGGCCCGCAGCCGATATCCAGCAATGTATGATTTTTCTTCAGGCCCTGGGCAATCAAAAACTCTAGCTGATACGCCTGAAGCCGGTCCCAATGCCCCAGAGGCCCGACAAGAGAATCCAGGTGGTGCTGCTTTTTCCTTGAAGGGAGAAGTCTTCGCAGGATCGAATATTTCTTATGGTGCAGAAATTTCTTGATCTGACAGTCCCCATTTAAACGGTTATAAACAAGGTTTCATCTCTACGACACTATTTATTTTACAAAAAAAACAGCCGCAGGTTCAAGAATTTTCTTTCCTATCGCTGTTTTTCATCAAAAAACCAGCGTCATCAGAAAATTTATCCCACTCTTATCGGCCCCTTTCCTTCCCTCCGGACCGATTCAAGATTTCCATATTTGCCGATTTCATCACTGTTGAAATTGAACAATCCGTTTACTGATAAAGCTCAATTTCCCGAATACCGAGCAGGCTGTCAGCCGGGCTGACCTTGGACAACACAATTTTAACAAAGCGGATCCCGTCCGCCTGCCAGTCCTCCGTCTCAAAGTTGTGCCCGGTCTGCGAACCTTCATACACCTTTCGCCACTGCTTACCGTCTTTTGAAACCTGTATTGAAAACTGGTACCAGGTACTATCCTTCTCCCAGACGATCAAACTGCCCTTCAGATTCATTGTTTTCGGCAATGCAATCTCCACCCACTGGTCACGGTTTTGCCCCGCATACCACCAGGACTCCCGATCACCATCCGTCAGACTATCCGCCGAATACCCGTCCCGGCTGCTGCTAACCCGGACCTTCACCCCGGCAACCTTTGTTCGCGTCACTTTCTTAATTGCCTTCACCTCACCAGTCTCAATCGTGCGAATTTTGGGAGGCTTTGCGACAAACGGCCCGGACACAGTAAGGACATCAACTTCCCGACTGCCGGTTTCAAACACAAAACTGCCCAACTCAGGACTGTCGGCCGCTACAACAATTTTCCCGTCCCGGATCGTACTTCGCAGCCACACAGCCGCCACGCCGCCTTCCATCACCACAGGGTTGGCCCCGATCAGTCGTCCACAGCCCTCAATATCAACCGCCACCTCTCCCGAAAAGTCCGGTACCAGCGTACCGTTTTTGTCCACCGCCTGGATAAACAGCATCGCCATATCACTGCCGTCGGCAACAAGTTGCTCGTTCAGACAATCCATTCGGAAAGTCAGCTTTTCCGCCTTGCCCGGCGTACGGACCTGATGGCGTGCAACGACCTTGCCGTCAATCAAACCTTCCGCCTGAAGCGTCCCCGCCTGCCATGTCAGGTTTTTAAACGTAAACATCGGATGGTCCACATGATCGACCGGCACCTCGCCCCTGCCTTCGTTATACGTCTTATCCGGCGACTGAGTCCCGATCAGCCGGTCATTCAAGTACAGCTTCACCGTCTCGCAATTGCTGTAAACATTCACATCTTTCAGCGAAGACGGCCGCCAGAAACTCGCGATAAACACCATCGGCCCCGAATCAAGTCCATTCAGACGAATCGCCGGGTCGCGCTGGCTCTGCAGGAAATAGTGACAGAACTTCTCATAGCGATCCAGCCCCCAAACCCCGCAGCGGGCAATATTCGAAGTCGCGCCGCGATTGTGGTCAAACCCAACCCACAACGCATAGCCTGCCATCGTCGGATTCGCGTTAACACCGTACCAGTCCCAGTACCCGTCACCGTTCAGGTCTTTCTGCCGCGCCAGCGACTGATACACCATCGAATGTTCATCGTCACGGTTCGCCCAGTCACCCCAGGTAAAACCGTCCCTGCCCCGATGAATCCCGCAGTACCGATTGTCATCGCCCCATTCGCGCGTAAACGCCGGCTTACTGGAATCCGGCACCTTGTAGTTCACATCATACATCCGGTATTCCGGATAATTGTAATCACAGGCCGCAAAGCTCTGCGGGTCTTCTTCCTTGCTGATGCGATAAGTCTCTCGTGCATATTCCGCACTGTAACCCGTCTCATTCAGAATCGTTTCATACAGAATCACGGACGGATGGTTCCGATCCCGGCGAATCAAATCACGCACATCCCTGTAACTGTTGTTCTTAAACGCATCGCTGTCTTTATACCAATGCCAGCCGGGAATGCACGCGATCACCGTCAGCCCGTATTCATCACAGGCCTCCATAAACGCCGTATCCAGCGGATAATGGCCCGCCCGCACATTGTTAAATCCCGCCTCACGCAGCTTTTTCGCATCCAGCCACTGCACATTGTCAGGTAAAGCATTACCCACATAGATGCCGTCCTGGTGCCGATTGGCCCCGTTTAGAAGAAGCCTTTCGCCATTGATAAAGAAGCCCTCATTCCTCCACTCAATGTGACGAATACCTATGCGTATCCCCTTCACATCAACAACCGTTTCACCATGAATCACTGACGTCACCAGATCATACAGGTACGGCGAGTTCGGATGCCATAAGTTGGGGGTTTTGACAACAAGCTGACCGCTAAAGTGTCGATTTTCCCCGGCTTCCAGCAGCTCACTCCGGCCAACATTTTTGGCAACAAGTTTGCCGTCTGAGTCAAAAAGTTTCCATTCAACTCGGCAGGTCCGTGTGCTGTCATGTAAATTTTCCACATGCGTCTTAATCTGCACCATCGCCTTCTCTTTCGATACTTCAGGATAAGTAACAAACAACCCACCGCCGCCCGTTTGATTTGCGGCAACAGCATCGGTAATATGCAGCTTGTCCGTGATAATCATGTTCACATCACGATAGATACCGCCCTGGTAGGTCATATCCAGCCCTCGCAGATAACGCCCCGGCGGAACATCGGGCATATCGCGGTTGTCCGCCTGCACGACAATCACATTCTCACTTGTGCCGTCAAAAAGCAGCAAATCACTGACATCCACACAGAACGGAAGAAATCCGCCGTCATGAGTCAAAACTTCTTTGCCGTTAACCCAAACTCTGGCCCGCTGCATCACTGCCTCAAACTGAATCAGAATTTTCTTGTCTTGCCATTCCGGTACGGCGTAAAACCTGCGGCGATACCAACAGACGCCCTGCCAGTGCGTTCCAAACTCCTTCGGCTCCACACGCGGCGTATGCGGCAAATGAACGCCCTGCCACTCAAGCTTACTCAATGCGTCCAGTGAAGACTTACCACTGTCGGCCTCTTGGGATTGAATGTCCGGCAGTACCTTTAACTCCGCCAGCGACGCAAACGGGTCTTCCGTAAACCCCGAAATCGCCTTAAGCCGGATATACCGCGCCGTTAAGGACTTTAAAAGCTTAACCTTCTTCAAAGCCTTATCTCTGGAAAATTCTCCCTTGAAAATCGGCTCCCCCCAGTTGACTCCGTCATCGCTGATATAGATTTCATACTCACGAATCCAGCCATTCGTACTGTGCTGTCGCGGCAGACAATGAACCGCCTCAATCAGTCGCTCTTCGCCAAAATCCTTCTGAATCCAGTGTGGAAACCCCGGTGCTCCCGCCCCCCACGGCGTGTGCCAGATAGTCCCTGCGTCACCATCAAAGGCATGCCCCGACAAATCCCCTTCACTGGCACTGTCAGCCCGCACACTGTTTTCTTCCGGGGTATCTTCAATCGCAAATTCCCAATGGGTGTTCATATTCAATACCTGCCGCGGCAATGAACATTCACCATCCGAAACAACACATCCGCCAATACACAGTATAATGATAAACAATATGCCAATTCGTATTTTCATGAAGACACCTCAGAGCAGTGAATAATTTCGTTACTTCGCTTGCCATGCGGCTTTCATCTAAAGAACAAGGTATAAGGACCGCCGTAAGCTAACACTGTACTAAAAATGGCTTCTAACAGGAAAAAGGAAAGATGTCAAGACAGAAAAGAACCGCCCCTTCTAATCAAAGCGCAAAAACTCGCGTATTTATCATACGGGGCTTGACCCGGTATCCAGCGGGAAATGGCTGGACACGAAACCTTCACGGAAATGACAATTTTCAGCATACAGCACGAGACTTAATCCCAATCCGCATGAGACACTTTCTATTAAAGCGCAAAAAACTCGGCACCGACTGATTAACAGCCGATGCCGAGATCGTTCACAAATCCAGGAATGCTTCAGGAACCCGGTGTCGGATCAGCCGCGGTCCAATTAGCCGGGTCGTTGCCGGAATCATCCGCGGACATATTCATCCGATGTAACGCATGACCGAACCCGTCAGCCGAAGTCGGCCATGGCCAGTGATCCCCATAAATCACCTCGTCCACAACAACCCACGGAATCGTTGTATCCGGAAGGTCTGGATCCAGCGGAAATTCTATCGCAACCCGCTCGCCGCCGTTGCTCAAGGCACCGCCCCACGGACCGACAATATCCACACCTGCCGTCAAAGAACCGGTCCCGTAAGCCGCGACAAAACTGTCAAGCATCGCCGTCTCCTGCACCGGATCAAACCCAACAATAATCAGCCGCTCCTGCGGCCCAATCACCAGCCCGTCCGGGAAAGTAAAGTCCACCGAACTGTCAATACGCCATTGATAAGGCGCCGAACCCACAGCAACAGAAGCCGTCGTCGGATTATACAGTTCGATATATTCCATCATTCCCTCCGGCGGGTTATACATCAACTCGGAAATCACCACACCCTCGGCAGGCGATTGATTACTTGTGTTGCGCGTCGCCGGCAGTTCAAACAGGTAATCGGCGCCGTCCGGATATCGTCCCAGCGTCATCCCGTTACGCTGTCCCTTGAAATGATAGTAATCCATCACTCGACCTTGCCCGGTTTCCGGCAGACAGGACAAAATCACCTGCTCGCCGTTTTTGTTCAATCCAAACCCGGCCGTAATCGGCGAATGGAAGCCGCTCACCTCGTCAAAGGTCACAAAACCGCCGCCGGAAACCTGAACCGTAGGCAACGCCCATTTCTTCAGATCATCAAAGTCATCCGACAAATACCAGTCACCGTTCAGCGTAATCGCCCCGCCGGTCGGATTATACAATTCAATCCAGTCATTGGAATCATACTCTGGATGTGCCGGATCATTGTAATCCGTATGCGCGGCAATCTCATTAATTACCATAGAAGCCGGAGGATTCGGATCGTCCTGCCCCGGCGAACCGTGAATATAGGTGCTTTGACGGAAATTACCCGGGAAATCCAAAGAGCCGTCACTTGCTTCAGGCAGCGCCCCGGCCAGCGGAACCAGAGAATGCCCCGCCCCATCGGCGGCCTGCGGCCAACCGCGCGAATCGTTATACTCAAACACCACGATTGTCCCGTTATAAAGCTCGCTGAGCCGAACACTCTCACCGCCGTTGGACAAACCACCAACATACTCGCCGGCAATATTCAAACCCGCTCCATAACGCGATTCAAAAGCGATCTGATTACTGACCACAAGAATAAACTCCCCCGGTTCCAGCGTCGTATCCGCCGCCGTCGCAAAATCAAAGGTCACACCGTCATCAAACGACACATCCGACAGATCAAGCGTCTGACTGCCGAGATTTTTCAGTTCAATAAACTCATAATCACCGCCGCCGATCGGATTATACATCACCTCGGTCACCCGCAGATCATCCAGGATCGGTCGTGCCAAAGCCTCGCCCGCCGCAAACTCAATCGGTGCCGACCAGTGCCCCCATCGAAGTGTGGTATCCTGCATCTTGCACCGAACACGATACGTCCGGCCCGGCTTGACAACGATACCGGGAATTTGAATCGCATTGTTAAACGTCGTAATATCGTCACTTTCCCAAGTGGAAACGATCTCGCAGTTACGCAGTTTTGTCGGCTTATCATCAGCACTCGAACCTCCATACTCAGCCGTCAAACCGACATTAATCACAAAGTCACTGCTGCCGGCAGTTCGGTTAAGCGCATGAACGGCGAGTATATTATCACCTTGGTTGAGCAGCCCGGAAACATCCGACAGCGTAACGGTTTCCCAGACAGCACCGTGATTATGCGCGCCGCCGTCATACGGCAATTCGCCGTCAGGCACATGAAGCCTCGCAACCTCAACGCCATTAATCCAGATAATACACCCGTCATCAACAAACACATCAAACTTCAGCGAATCAATCCCTCCCGGATCGCTCACTTCAAACGAACGCCGCAGATAAATCGTCTTATAGCTGTTCTGCATATCACTCAGATAAGTCGAAAAGCTGTAAGTCCCCTTCGTGTCATACCCGATCGGCATCGAACCGGTCAGCCACGAGTTGTCGTTAAAACCATCCAGTCGCCACAGACCTGTCTCAGACGGTTCCTGCGTCCCTTTAAAGTAGGTCCACTGAGCATCCGTCGGCACCAGCTCAATCGTGCTCGGCTCGGTCCCCGGGTCAGCCGGCGGTTCAACCTCCGCGATCCGCCATTTCATCGCGTTAAAGGTGCCGCTGCCCTGCGGGTCGGAAAATGAGCTGGTTTCAAACGTCAGATGATTGACCGGATACCCCGCCGACCCCGTATAGGTAATCATCGGTGTATCAGGAACGCTGGTCGCGTCGCCTTCGGCGTTTACGAACGTATTATCGATATAGTCCTCACGCGCCCCCGCCCCAAAAGCAAACGCTTTCACGGAAGCGAGCTTCGATTCCATCGTTCCCCAATCCTGGCTGCCCGCATCGGCCGGTGCACTTTTCCACCGGTCACGATCTGCCGGCACAAAATCCTCGATCAATGCCGCAATATCATCCAGCAGCGGAAAAATCTGCTCTTCCGTCCAGAGTAAATCGCGAAACTCGCGCATCACATTCCGATGCTCCAGCTTGAGATTTTCCTTAGCCGGCCAGGTTCCAATATAATAGAAGTAGTATGGATTATTCTTGTCATCGTTGCCCGGATGATCGGCATAAATCGCTTCCTCCGGGTAATCGCCGTTGCCATTCCAGCCGCCGGTGTACCAACTGCTGTCCGTATCATGCGGCAACGTTTTCAGTCGGCCGTTGGTAGAGCCGGGGCCAAGCTCAAAGAACCACGCCCGGTTCTTAAGCCAGCCGTCAGAAGGATTATAGTCACGATGCAGAATCATCTCGCACAGGGTATTATAACGGTACCAGTGGTCCAGGTCCACATGCGCCCGAAGCCACGCTTCATCCTTATCCGGGTCACAGGCCGTCCGAATCGTCTGGAAATCCATATCGCTCGTCATCGAATCAATACCCTGGAATCGCTTCTGCTTATTGCCGTCGTAAATATTCCATTTCAGCTTGTACAGATTCCCTTCGGAAAGTCCATGCGCCTGAATAAACCGGGCATCATAATCTTCAACGCCAAAGTAAAGCCCCCAGAAATCACCATAGTACTGCCCGTTTGTTCCCGCCGGCTGCTCGTCAGCACCATCAATCACACGGAAATGGAACGGATACATATACGGCGACGGAATCCCCGCCATATTGAAAAGCTGGCTGTTGATCATTTCATTGATGCCGAAATTGCCCTGGTTCAGCAAATTATCACATCCCTTACTGATATTCAGCGTGCGCCATCGCGTGCTGAATTTTTTGCCGTACATATCTCGCGCCTGCAAATAGTGTCCGCGATTAAACCGAACGCGCATCGACCGTTTCCCGCTGCCGGCATACCGCTGGTTAACCCCGCGCAGCCGGTACAGCACATGGTCATACACAACCCCGTCATACACAAAGGCGCCTTCCCAGTTAAACACACGACGGGCATCGTCATCATACACCGAAATTCTGTCCGCGGAGTTGTAGCCGATACACTGGGTCATATCCGCTTCACGGGTAATCAGCGAATAAACCGGAAGCTCCGTCAGCATTCCACTGTCATACACATGCCCCGCCCCGCCAATCGAAACCGACCGCGTCTCCGCCACATAATCCGGAACCCCGTTATAAACGTAGCAGGCAAAATTCAAAGACGGATCATCCGAATAAGGCACGGTTACCGAATACCCTTGAACATCCTGCGAAAAAATCCGGTACCGGAACAGACTCCGGTTCACCGTCCCCGATGTCACCGTCGCGGTATAAATCCCATCCCCTGAAAATTCGTCCGCCCCGCTTCCGTCATCGACCATCGCAACCGATGTCCAGTTCGCGGGATTTTCAAAATCAGGATTCGGTGCCTTCGGGGTATCCGGATCCGAGATCAATTGCCCTTTCGGAACCGGCAGAAACGCCGGGATATAACTGCCCGGCAAAACCCGCTGGTAACGAAGAGTCACCGTATCAACTCCACCGGCATCCGTAATCTTCGCCGTAATCACAATCGGCTCATTCACCTGCGGCTGTTTCGGACTGTGCTTGACCTGCCGAATCGCCGGGGCGGCATCCGCGGCGAATACACTGTTGTCAGAACCGGGTGTAGGAAAGGCGCTGCGCCAGTGCCCGCCCAAATCATTCGCCAGTTCCGGATGGATCAATTGAATGGAGTAGCCGTTGCCCTCTGCCTGTCCGCTCGGCGTATTGCCCACGGTTGGCCAGGGAAAACCCGCACCGTAATCAACCCGGTCAATCGTTTCACCCAAAGCGTTTCTTAATTCGATGTCCTCGCCATCATTATCCAGTTTGCCGATAAAAGGGCCTTTGACAATCGATGCGGGAATGCCGTATTTTGAGATCAGTTGGCCCGGATTCTCAGCGACAAGCAAATACCCGCCCGCCGGGATAAGTACCCCCGCCTCAAATGTATAATCAAACCCATCACTGAAATAGTAACCGGTCAGATCAATATCCAGCGGCGTCGGATTAAACAGTTCAACAAACTCAACACGCTCCACTCGAACATCCGCATCATAATGAACTTCAGTGATCACAAGGTCAGGCGGGCACAACTGAAGCCAGTTTCGCGCGATAATCGAAAAATCACTCGCATCCACACGGTTACCGTCGCCTTCCGGGTCAGCATCCGTCAAATCCGCGCAATCCTCACCCCGACCGGCACATCCGCCCGGATCAAGCCATTGCTCGGCAAACAGTTGAAGATCCTCCATGCCAACCTGGCCGTTACCGTCCAGATCGCCTTCAATACATCGCGCCGCCCCAAGAA
Organism: Sedimentisphaerales bacterium; assembly: GCA_028282905.1. Classification (GTDB taxonomy): domain Bacteria; phylum Planctomycetota; class Phycisphaerae; order Sedimentisphaerales; family Anaerohalosphaeraceae; genus 4572-13. The sequence goes on from JANQGW010000066.1 coordinate 21,664, forward strand.
CACCGCAAATCCCCAACAAGACGGTTAAACTCAACAACCTTCGTTCCGGCTTTCTCATAGTCATAGACCCCGCCAAATGCGTCTGCCCCCATTTCAAGATGACACCGTCGGCCCCGCCTAAGCGACAGACCAACCGAAGCAAACATTTCCCCTGATATTGTTTATTATAGCAGAAACCGCCAAAAACCATGAATTCCTGCAAAACCATTAAGCCTTAAAGCCCATTATTACTGCCGTAAGGCCGTTTTTCAGAAAACCCCTATATGAAGTTATTCCAAATACCGGGCCGATTTTTCGGACTTTCTGTAAGATTTTTGTTAATAATTGCAGCATGAAGTCCTGAATAGGCTGATAACGCAGATATCTCCTTAATTACACCTTACATAAAGAAAGATCGCACCATCATTACAGCAGTTCAAAAGACACACCCGCATTCCCCGTCAAGAGCATTTATCTACTAAATAAATCTTATACTTTTTCATCGTTGTCCGATAAAATCACCGCTCCATCATTGACTTTTTGCGTATATTTCTGTTAAACTAACTGCAACTTTTTTCAGGAGCCATGCAATGATTGCAGAAACGCCACAAACAAAGGACTGTAAAGCCGCAAACGAAAAATGTCTGTACGTCTTTTCCCCGTCCAAACAAGAGCGGCGGTATCAGGTACAAATGGATGCCCTTTCAGACCGGTTGATGACACTTTCCGACCACCACGTCACGATTGCCGAAGTCTTTGAGCATGAACGCGGCCACGTCGGCCTCGAAGAACTGCCCTGTGAAGGCTGTCAGGGCCTGCGCCGGCAATATCACGTCATGCCCGGCCAATTCAAGATCGTCCTGGTCAGCGATTCCAACGTCAAACTCTGCGCCGAGTCCTGCATCTCCTGCGAAGAAGTCATCATGCGCATCGAAAATGAACCGGACGAACTGGAATCATTAGGTCGGTAAATCGCCGCCCTTCGTGGAAATCACACGCCGCGAGGGGATGACATTTTCTATCCGCCTTCCAGGAATCCGCATATCTCATTTTAAAATAAAGACTTACGGCCCACCCACTCAAATCTATCCACCCTAACAAATCTCAAAATCTTTTTTGGATTTGTATCAAATGGCCATTTATGTTAAAATCTGCGGAAAATAAATGAAAATCACTTTCAGGAGATAGATATATGTGTGACAATTGTGGTTGCGGCGAAAAGAGTTTTGAAGCAAAAGTTGAAGAAGTCATCCAGTCAATCCGCCCCATGCTGCAAAACGATGGCGGCGACATCGAACTGGTTGGCGTCGATGAAGACAACACCGTCCGCGTTCGCCTCCAGGGCGCCTGCAAGGGTTGCCCCGGTGCCCAGATGACCCTCAAAATGGGTGTCGAACGCATGCTCAAGCAACACATCCCCGACGTCAAAGAAGTCGTCGCGGTCAACTAATACTGCGTTCCGTCATTCCGAACAAAAACTTGTCATTCCGAGCGAAGCCGAGGAATCTGTTAAAACAGCCATCCCGACAACGTCGGGATTCCTAAATTTGCATTTTGCACTTTGATTTTTGATTTCTCAAACTGGCCGCCAGCCAGTTTGAGTCAACGGCTATTCCAGAAAATGGCGTATTTGGTCGGCTTCCAGTTGGTCAATCACGCCTTTTTCTGTGATAATAGCCGTAATATCCCCGGCATCGGTCACGTCAAACGCCGGGTTATACACATCAACCCCTTCCGGAGCAATCGAAACCTTCTCAATGGTCTTAACTTCGTTTGCGCTGCGCTCTTCAATCGGAATCTGCTTACCCGTTTCAATCGACAAATCAAACGTACTGGACGGCGCGGCAATATAAAACGGGACATTGAAATGTTTAGCCAGAATGCTAACGCCTTGTGTGCCAATCTTGTTAGCAGTATCACCGTTAGCCACAATGCGGTCGGCCCCGGTAATGACGGCATCAATCTTCCCCGCCGACATCAGTGACGCCGCCATGTTATCGCAGATCAGCACAGCGTCAATCCCGGCCTGTGTCAATTCCCAAGCCGTCAGCCGCGCCCCCTGCAAAAGCGGTCGCGTTTCATCCACATACACTGTAAACCGCCGCCCCGCCTCATGCGCGGCATACATCGGCGCCAGCGCCGTCCCTATCCCCGCCGTCGCCAGTGCCCCCGCATTGCAGTGCGTCAGCACCGCACCACCTTCCGGAATCAATGGCATCCCGTGCTGTCCAATCGCCTGGCACATCGCCTGGTCCTCAGCACAAATCGCATGCGCCTCATCCAAAAGTATCTGCCGCAGCATATCAACCGAACCATCCGGACAATCGCCAGCAAACACTGTCATTTTTTGCTGCATCCGCTCCAGCGCCCAAAACAGATTCACCGCCGTCGGCCGACTTGATGCCAGATAGTCGATGGCTTTTTTCAATTCCACCAAAGCATCAGTTAGAGAAATGTCCTGCGACAACTGCCGGCCGGCAATACAAACCCCATACGCCGCCGAAACTCCGATCGCCGGCGCCCCGCGAACCGCCAGCGTTACAATCGCCTCAAAAAGCTGTTCAGGAGTTTGACAGTTCAGCTTCTCATACACTCCCGGCAGCCGCCTCTGATCCGTCAACTCCAGAAAACCGTCAATCCCACCAACCCATTTCAATGTCTCAAACTGCATAGCATACCGTCCTAAAAAGAGTCCTAATGATCACAGCATATAATATAATTATGCAGAGATAGGAAAGAAAAAGCAAGCAAAGAGATAGCATGAAAACTTTCAGGGGAATTTCCAGAGACATAGTTTTTACAACCAAACGGTCATCCAAAACAACAACTTGTCATTCCGAGCGAAGCCGAGGAATCTATTTAAACAGCATCGCCGAAGGCGATTCCTTAATTCATTATTATAAATTCAAAATTTGCTTTTTATTTATACTCCTCTGTCTGATGCCGAACGATCCGTCCCTCAACCATATAAATCACATCTTCGGCAATATTGGTCGCGTGGTCGGCAATCCGCTCCAGATGACGCGAGATCGACAGCAAATGGATCAACTCCTCAATCTGTGACGGCTGGGCTAAAATACTCTGCTTGACCAGATCGTACATTTCCTTGTTCATCGCATCCACAGCATCATCCATCTCACAAACCTGATGGGCCAGGTCGCGATCCAGATTCACCAGCGCATCAATACTTTTCCGCAGCATCACCTGCACCTTCTCAGCCATCCGCTCAAAATCAAACGGGCTGTCCACCGGCTGCTGCCGAGACAAAAACTCGCTGCGTTCGGCAACATTCACCGACAAGTCGCCAATCCGCTCCAAATCATTATTGATTTTCAAAGCCGTCACAATAAATCGCAAATCAATTGCCACCGGCTGATGCAGCGCCAGAATCTTCAAACAGTCCTCCTCCACATCTACCTCATCCTGGTCAATCGCGGCATCATTGTCAATCACCTGCTGCGCCAATTCATAATCACGCTGCTTGACAGATTTAACCGCCTGCCACAGCTGCTCCTCAACCTTTGCACTCAAACTCAGCAGCTTCTGCTTGAGCTTGTCGATTTCATTGTTCATATGGATTGTCATATCGTCTCTCCTGCGAAACTGTGGTTATCCGAACCGGCCGGTAATATAATCTTCCGTCGCCTGCTCACGCGGATTCGTAAACAGCTTGTCGGTCATCCCGTACTCAACGAGCTTACCCAGACAGAAAAACGCCGTCCGGTCACTGACACGGGCAGCCTGCTGCATATTATGCGTCACAATGACGATTGTATAGGTTCCTTTCAATTCCGCAATCAGATCTTCAATGCGGGCCGTCGCCAGCGGGTCCAGCGCCGAACACGGCTCATCCATCAAGATTACTTTCGGCATCGTCGCCAGCGTCCGGGCAATACATAGCCGCTGCTGTTGTCCACCGGAAAGCGCCAGTGCCGATTTCTGCAAGTCGTCCTTCACTTCATCCCAAATCGCCCCGGCTTTCAAACAGCGTTCGACAATCTCATCGAGTTTAGCCTTACTGCGAATCCCCTGAAGCTTCGGCCCATAGGTAATATTATCATAAATACTTTTTGCAAATGGGTTTGGCCGCTGAAATACCATCCCCACCTGCTGCCGCAGATTCACCAAATTTGTACTTTTATCATAAATATCCTGTCCACCCACCGACAAAACACCTTCGGCGCGAGTCTGCGGAATCAAATCGTTCATCCGGTTAATACTCCGCAGAAACGTACTCTTGCCGCAGCCGCTGGGACCAATGATCGCCGTCACCGAGCCGATTTCAATATCCATATTGATTTTTTCGACACCCATTTTAGAGCCGTAAAAAAAAGAAAAATCACGCGACTGAATAATCGCCCGCTCCGGCGTGATCGGTGTTTCCGGCTGTGACGCAGACGCCGGGCCGTCAAGTTTGATCTTCCCGGCAGTTGCCTCTGACTGTTTGCTGATCGGAATCGATTCCATGGTTAGGCTCTCACTTTTGGTTTTCTCAGTTATCTCCGAAACTTCAAACATTCTTAGTATCCCCTCAGTTTCTTGCTCATCCGCGAACGGATCACGATCGCAACAATATTCAAACACAGCACCAGCAGTATCAGCGTCATTACCATCCCGTACTGATTGTGCGGCACCATCATCGCCAGCTTGTCACCAACCGTAATATCATGGCACCCATAAGACAACGCCCGCGTCGGCTGGAACCACCACTTACCCGCAAAATCGGGGATCGGCCCCAACGCCACCGCCCCCGCAAACAAAATCGGTGCCGTCTCACCCGCCGCGCGGCTCAGGCTCAAAATAATGCCTGTCAAAATCCCCGGCCCCGCCGCCGGAAGCGTCACCGTCGCAAACGTCCGGAACTTTCCCGCACCCAAGCCCATCGCCGCCTCGCGATAGGTCCGCGGCACGGCTCGGATCGCCTCTTCGCTGGCCCGGATAATCACCGGCAGCACCAGCAGCGCCAGCGTCATCGACGCCGACGTAATACACTTCTGCTTGGCTGTCACATACTCCACAAAAAATGCCAGGCCAAACAAACCGTAAACAATACTCGGCACGCCGGCCAGTGTATTGATGCAAACACGAATAATCTTAATCACCCAGTTTTCGCCGGCATATTCCACCAGGTACGCCGCAGAAATCACCCCCAGCGGCACGGCGAAACACATGGCCAACACCGTCAGCAGCAGCGTCCCCAAAATCTCCGGTCCAACCCCGCCGAAGTAATGCCCCGGCGTACTGTCCTGCACAAAATAACGCCAATAAAACGTCCTTCGTGGCCGCAGTGTCTCAGAAACCGTCTCCTCAACCAGCGCGAACATTGGCGCCAATTGCGTCCCGGCAAACGAACCTTCTTTCGGATCATCCCGGCGAACCTGCTTTTGAACCATCTGCTGACCATCTTCAGAAAGCACCCAGCTTTCCTGCCAGACTAACTGATGCAAGTGCTTTTGGACAACATCCCAGCGGGTTGCGCCGTAACTCTCCATCGCCAGTGCCCGTTCGACGCCCGGCCGCGGCCCGAACAGCCGAAACAGTTCTTCCTCAACCGCGTCCAACTCCTCGGCATAGTCAGCGCGTTTGGAAAAATCCACTGTCTCAGCGATGTTTCGATAATCAGCCGCCATGGCGATCAATTTCTCAACCGACGTACCCTTAAGCGATGCATCGCTCTTAAACGCTTCGACCGCATCCAGATGCTCAAAAATTTCTGCCTTATCCACACTTTCAAAAGCATCCATCAGATGATTGCGAATTCCCTTAGCCTGCTTTCTCAGTGCCGTGTATTCATCCTTGGGAACATTCTGATACCGCAGCTCATCGCCATGATCCCGATACAAACGCTTCGCCTCACCGGCTAACAGATCCGTATCAATTCCCCGGCTGAAACGGTCAAAAATTGCGTAAATATCATCTCGCGCCGCTTGGGTCGCCGCGATTTCCTTCTGTAAAGTTGATTCACTACCGAGACCATACAGGTCATGCTGCATCTTGCGAAACTCCACCGTCCCGCGGAAAAATACCGCCGACATCCCCTTACCCAGCATCGGCACCAAGAAAAGCAGCAGCGCAGCGACCATCAACACCACCGACATCGACGAGAAAACGGTAAACAGATGATTCCAGGTTTGGCGAATTTGGATTCTCATCAGTGCCCCCTCACGGTTTTCTTAAATCGAGACATGAAAAATTCGCTGATCATATTCAGAATAAACGTGAAGATCAGCAGCACCACACCGATCGCAAACAGCACATAATACGGGTCTGTATCCTTAGCCACTTCGCCCATTTCCTGGGCAATCGTCCCGGTCATCGTCCGCACTGACTGCGACAAATCCCACCACGGCGACGGAATCTGAGCCGACTGCCCCGACGCCATCCAGACCACCATCGTCTCACCGATCGCCCGCATCATTCCAAGAATGACCGCCGCGATAATCCCGCTGTGAGCCGCCGGCAGCACAACCTTGATCATTGTCTCGGCCCGCGTCGCCCCCAATCCATAAGACGCCTCGCGAATCTCCCGTCCAATCGCTGACAACGCATCCTCGGCCACACTGATAATCGTCGGCAGTGCCATCAGAGACAAAATCAGCGATGCGTTCAGCACATTCGTCCCGGTACTGAATCCCAGTTTATTCTGCATCCACGGCGCCACCACCATCACAGCAAACACACCATAGGCGACCGAGGGTATCGCCGCCAGAATTTCAATAACCGGCTTGCACACCTGTCGCAGTCCAAATGGCGCGATATCGCTCAAAAAAATCGCCGCCAGCAGACCCACCGGCACCGCGATCAGCAGCGAGCAGACAGTGACGTATAGTGAAGCGACAAAAATCGTTAATGCCCCGAATTCGGGGTGCTCCTCATTATGCGGATACCAGTTCAGACTGGTCGAAAATTCACTCATGCGTGCCCAGAACTCGGAAAGGCCGCCCTTAAACAAAAATGGAATGGCTTCTTTGATGACAAAGAAGAAGATCAAAAATACCGCCACCACAGAGACAAACGTCGTCAAAAACAATAGCGAGTGACCGACCTTCACGGCAATAAACCCGCGCAAATCCTCGGTCACAGTCAAACGCAGCGGCCGGTTAAACCCGGCCGCCGCAGTTTTCTCTTTGTCGGCAGTGATATTAGCCATTCACGTACCGCAGGCGGTATCGCCGCCGGCGTCCCTCTCAATTAGCAGTCTGTAATTAGTAGTCAGTAACAGGTACAAAACCTTTAGCTTCAACAATTTCCTGACCTTCTTCACTCAGGTGGAAGGTACAGAACAAATGCGCCGGCGAACCAAGCTTCGGATAACCGGCTGTAAACAGATACAGCGGACGGCTCACCGGATAGATACCCTTGGCAATCGTCGAACGACTCGGAGCAACACCGTCAACCTTCAGTGCCCGTACTTCACGATCCACAAAACCCAGACCGACGTAAGCAATCGCACCCTTCGTGCTCTTAACACGAGCGTGTGACTGCGGGTTGGAGCTGACATACTCAACATGCGAAGCCATCTTTTCCTTTTTCATCACAAGGCCGTGGAACGTCTCATAAGTCCCGCTGGAGGTATCCCGGCTGATCACAACGATTGGCATATCCGCACCGCCAACCTGTTTCCAGTTGGTGATTTTGCCCTTATAGATGTCTTTGATCTGGGCAGTGGTCAGCGACTTGACCGGGTTCGACGGGTGAACGATCGAGCAGACCCCGTCCATGGCCACCACATGCGCCACCGGCATAATGCCCTTATCAACCGCCGTCTTGAATTCCTTATCTTTCATAAACCGGCTCATCATGGCAATATCGCAGCTGCCCGCCACCAGCGACTTGGCGCCGTCGCCGGAACCAGTCTTGCTGACGGTCACATCGCACTTATCCTTAAACGCCTCGGCAAACGCATCACCAATCGGTCCGACCGTTGTCGAACCGTCGATTACCAGTTTCTCAGCCATCGCTCCAGTTGCCGCCAGCAACACCGCTGACACGAACACCATTGTCTTCAAATACTTCATCGCTTTTTCCTTTCATTCAATGAACTCTATTTGTTATTGTTTTAAACAGAGTTCATAAGCTCCGCATTAGCTGTCTGCTAAAGTTCTGTTAGCGATTAAAACTTAACTTTCAAGTCCAGCTGAAGCCGGTCATAATCGTCGTTGCGATTGCCGTCGCCGTCGGCATCACGCTCAGTCATGAAGTAAGTTGCGCCCAGTGTCGCATTCCTGGCAATCGCATAGGCAACACTGAATTTGTGACCCCGGCCGTCTGTACCGCCGCCGACAAAGTCCGAATCGGTAAAGACACCGACCGTCGCGTCCTTTTCGATGTCACGGTATTCATACCCCAACTGCCAGGTACCCGGCGACTTCGCCTTGTTATACTTGGCACCAATCGCCCAGCCGGTATCATCCGAAACACCCGACGCGGTATTGACCACATAATCGCCGTAAACCGTCAGCGGCGTATCGCCCAGCTTGGTCCCGTATTCGGCAAACCCTTCCACCAGTTCATAATCATACATATAGAACGTGTCGGTCCCAACAGTCGTGACACTGTTGCCGAAACCGTCCTTCGGGTCAAAGATCGTCGGTTCGCCCTGAATATTGCCGTATTTGAAATAGCTACCGCCCCAGGTCAGCTTGGAACCGTCTAAATCATGGACCAAACCACCCTGCACGCCCCAAAGTGACACATCGGCGTCCGAACTGTTTTCTTCAACCCACAGGCCCGCGGCATTGACAAACAAATCGGTGCATTCGTTCAAACTGCTTTCATACTGCAGAGCCACACCTTCGGGATTAACATCATCATCCCAGATCAACTGGCTCTTGCCCGGCTTAAAGAACGGGTTGCCCATCTTACCGAACAGCAGCGTCACGCCTTCGGCCCATACCGGTTCATATTGCAGATACGCCCGGTCCAGC
>JANQGW010000078.1 GCA_028282905.1 Sedimentisphaerales bacterium
TGTTCGGTAGTTTTCCATAGCCAAATTATAACAAGAACCATTAAATCCTCAAGGTTTCGCCTAAAGGCGAGGGTTTTAATCCCATCAACTGACAATAAAGCGGAGAGGGCGGGATTCGAACCCGCGGTACTCTGACGAGCACACTGGTTTTCGAAACCAGCTCGATAAGCCACTCCGACACCTCTCCAAGGCTTTGTTTAATAAGAACTTAGGCCAGCACCCTGCGTAGCGGATTGCGGCCGTTCGGGGATTATAGCTGATGCGTCATATTTTCAAAAGGTAAAAATCATGGAAATTAGTCAAATAAGTGCCTTTTGGATCGAATGGTTTTCGAGCTAAAATTAACTGTGATCACTTAATCGCTGTTATGCTCCCTGATGGCATCAAACATGGCGACAATATTTTACGGGGGCACTTCCAGCAGGATATTGTAAACGGAATTGGAGACAAACCCTCCGCCGGGAGAGAATTTCAATCCGCTCCGTGACATGATCCTTCACCTGCAGCAGCGTGGTGTTATTCAGATTATATCGGGGGTCGTATTCACATGCAGTTTTATATTTTTTCCACCTTGTCTTCTTTGAGTTCAATCATCCAGCCAGGCTGCCACAGTGTAGATACTTCTCCTTAGGAATAAACCCCATATTCATGAATCGCGTCAAACATTGCAAGTACATTACTAACAGGTGTTTCCTCCAGAATGGTATCATGGCTGGCTCCCGCGATATAGCCGCTGCCAGGCATCATGATCTTGAGAACTTGACGTGTATCTTCTCTGATGCCATCGGGGATCTTTTCCATCAAAGTATGATGGGAATCGATAGCACCGTTGAAAACGATCTTATTGCCAAATTCAGCTTTAAGCGTCTCAAGCGCCATCCCCCGACATGATGGCTGGACAGCATGCAAGCTGTCAATGCCAACATCGATCATGCTTGGGATCAGCTCATAAATACCGCCGCAACAGTGCATTTGCGTTTTCAAGCCATAGGAATGTCCCAAATCACACAGCCGTTTTAGATGAGGCGCCATAAATCGTTCAAACATCTCAGGGCTCATTAAGGGACCAGTCTGGCTGCCGAAATCATTCCCTATAAAAAAGATATCAATTATATCGGCGGCAGCGTCAAAAACTCGCTTGCTGACTTCGAAATAATAATCAACCAGGTGAGTCAGAATGGCATCTACAAGTTCCGGTTCAGCATACATCTTGATATACAGGTTCTCCATCCCGATCAAATCAATGGCATCATGCCAGAACGGTGACCAGTCACCGCCGAGAATTGCGAATTGACCGTTATAAGCTTCAGCCGCAACCTTAATCTTTGAAACATCCATCCACACAGGATCGGGCCATGAATACTTTTCAATCTCAGCAATACTTGCATCCGCCAGCGGGTGCTCCAACGGCTGACCATAGCCGTATCCTTCTCGTTCAATACCAAAAGGAGTCCTGTATGTAGCCTGGGGGTGTTTCAGGGCGAATTCCGGGCCGGCATATTTGGCAAAAACGCGTCTGAAATCGTCGCCAAAACGTATTCTTAGGCCTTCGTCGTCCAGAGATAACTCCTTTTTGGCTTTTTCCCAGAACTCCACAGATGCACCGCACCAACACGGAACCCGGTCAGGACGTTCATGTTCGAATACAGTCAAAACTCGTTCGCGTGAATTCATCTTATTAATCCCTCTTACCTTTTATAAAATCCGACTATAGCCTTGATCTTTATATCGAGTCAGCAATGCCTTTAACTCTTTTATGATTGTCTGGTGCTCCGGGCTTTCATAAAGGTTATTGCTTTCTTTCGGGTCAGCTTCCATGTCATACAACTGCCCCGGCAGACCATCGCCTTTTCCGGACCAGCCGCCGGAACCTACACCATCGACATATTTCCATTTTCCCCGGCGGATACCAAAGACACCCTGGATGGAGTGGTGTACCGTTGCCGGGCGGATGGGACCATCATGAGGCTTATCTAATAAAACCGGTAGAATATCATAGCTGTCTTCGGCAGCATTGTCCGGCAATTCAATACTTAATACAGAAGCGACTGTGGCCATCAAATCGACATGGCAGATGGTTTCATGGCTTACCAAGCCGGGCCTGATTTTATCAGGCCAGCGGGCAATAAAGGGGACACGGTGCCCACCTTCCCAGATGTCTGCTTTAATACCGCGGAGTTTGCCGCTTGGATTGTGGTCGTATTTTATCACGGAACGTGCTGAGCCGCAAGCGTTTGTACCATCGCGTGCGGGAGAGCCGTTGTCGCTGGTGACGATGATCAAGGTGTTGTCTTCAAGGCTCTGCCTGAAGAGTTCTTCCATTATTTGACCGATGGTCCAATCGACCTGATAGACATAGTCGCCGTATCGTCCGGCACGGCTCTTTCCGGCAAACTCATCGGCCGGAACAATCGGCGTATGGGGAGCCGTCAGCGCAAAATACAGGAAGAACGGTTGTTGTTGAGATTGTTTAGCCTGTTGGCGAATATAGTCGGTTGCTTTCTCTGTCAAGGCGGGCATCACCGCTTCAAGTTTCCAATCCGGACACATGGGACCGGCAGTGCCGAACATGGCTTTGGGCTTTGTTTCTGAAGGGTTTTCAACCACGCGATCATTTTCGATAAAACAGTATGGTGGAAAGTTCGGCACATCATCCCCAAAATAATAATCGAAACCACAATCCAGAGGACCGCCCTTAATGGGTTGGGTAAAATCGACTTTTTGACCGAATGCCGCTCGTACCTTTTCGTTATACTGTCCCACCTTCAGTTGGTCATCGATTTGTGAACTATCCGTTGTCGGCCAGTCCCAGCCTAAGTGCCATTTCCCAATACAGGCGGTATGGTAACCCCGCTGTTTGAGCATCTCCGGAACCGTCAAACGGTCGGTTTCAATCAGCGGCTTATCCCAAGACCAGAGAACAGCTTTTTTCAGACGCGACCGCCATGCATATCGACCTGTAAGAATACTGTAGCGTGTAGGCGTACAGACCGACGATGGGGAATGCGCATCGGTAAAGCGTATCCCTTCATTTGCCAAACGGTCCATATTAGGTGTAGGGATTTTTGACTCAGGATTATAGCAGCCCGGGTCACCATAGCCCATATCGTCCGCCAAAATATACACAATATTGGGCAGGGGTTGTGACTGCTCTGCCGTCTTCGAGGCGGTCTTTGCGGCACACCCGCCAAGCAAAAAAACACCAACTGTAACCCCCAACAATTGCAAACAACGCGTCCAATTCATAAACCATACTCCAAGCTCTCATGTTTTTTAATCGAGATGATATACTTCTTCCATATTTTTCCACCACTCGCCTTCGGCACGATTGCTCAGACCGAATTGGCAGGGGTCGGTTTCTTTCCACCATTTCTGTGTCGTCGGATCTGCCGCCATCTTCGCCATATCGGCTTCAAAGTCATCACCGGTGTATTCAAAAAAACTGAAGAGATAATACTTGCCGTCCGGGAACTGCGTCAGATAGATCGAGTAGTTTTGAATATTGCATTCCTTAATCTGTTGATTGACTTTCGGCCAGGGATTGGCATGTAAATCCTTATACTTTTCCAGCATTTCTTCTTTGACGCCGATGACGCTGCCGTACCGCTGAATGTTTTGGCTGCAGCCGGATAGAATAATAATCCCGCTTAACAATGCCGCTGCAAAAAGGCTCTTCATTTTATTCTCTCCTATTTTGTAATTATATTATACATTTCAAACACAAAGTATTTCTCAAGCTACTTGGACTCAAATATTTGAAACTCCCAAATTGTCGGGCCTTCGATGGCTTGCAGTATATTCAATCTGAAATAGCGGGCGGTCACCGGAGAAAATTCAAACTGTTTTTCCGCTCCAATCGTTGAGTCTGTGTAAGCTGTCTTCCATTGCGAACCGGACTTATATTGCAGTTCAAACTTTCTGACCCGATTCCAATCGCCTTCATGGATCATCGCCCGGTCAATCGTCATATCTTTGCCAAGATCAACCTCCAACCAGGCCTCTTTAGTTCCGGCATCGGTGGCCCAGCGTGTTTCAGCATCATCATCCAACGCCTTAGCCGGAACATACTGCTCGCTGTTTTGAAAAACATTCGATGCTTTCGCGGGTTTTCCAAAAGCAACCGAACCGCTTTTATATAAAGCAACATCCGCAGGAGCTATCTCAAAGGCTTGCCCACCGACCGTTAATTCAATTACTGTGGCAATCTCACGGCGGTCTTTAACCGGAACATGAATGTCAATCGTTTCTTCATTGCTGCTTATCCGCAACTGTCCTCCGGTTTTGATCTCAGACTTCACAATTTTCATCGGCAAGGCCGGCATTTGCAGCGGTCCTTCCTTCGGCCAGTTCATTACAAATAAATTGATTTTATTGTCTTTGCAGGTGGACGCCCCCCACTTGCCCGGCTTAAAAGGCCCGCCGCGTGTGCCATACACCGTGTCACCATGCTGTTCGAGCCAATCACCCATTTCCTTAAGGCGTTCGACCTGCCGCGATTCAATGCGACCATCCGACATCGGCCCGACATTAAATAACAGGTTGCCGTCACCGCCGACGGTATAAAGCAGCGTCTGGATGCATTCCTTCAACGATTTCATATTGTCATTCGGCTTCCAGGCCCACTGCCGGCAAATCGTCATGCAGGTTTCCCACGGACGCTTTCGGTTAAACCCGCCGATTCGCTGTTCGGGCGTATCAAAATCTCCGGCATTCAGATGAGACTGTTTGGTCGTGCCGGCCATGCCGTGACGTCCCTTGCTCACGCGGTTGTTAATCAGCAGCGTCGGCTGGATGTCTTTTAAATAAGTATATAACCCGTTGCCATAGTCACGTGTCCAGGGCTTTTCCCACTCCCCGTCAAACCACATCAGGCCCAGTGGGCCGTAGTTGTCAATCAGTTCTTTCGTCTGATTTTTCAGATAGGCATAATAACGGTCCATGTTGTGTTCGGCTTTTTGACTGCGTCCCGCCGGCGAACCAAGCGGATAATCCGGATGATACCAGTCGCACACCGAATAATAAGTACAAAACAGTATGTCGTGTTTTTTGCACGCCCTGGCTAATTCGGAAATCACGTCCCGTTTAAACGGCGTGCTGGCAATGTCATAATCCGTGTATGCACTGGGCCACAAACAAAACCCGTCATGATGTTTGGCGGTAATCACCAGGTACTTCATCCCGGCATCGGCCGCCGTTTGTGCCCATTCATCGGCATTGAACTCAATGGGATTAAACTGTTCATAAAGCCGGTCATATTCCTCAGTTGGAACCTGTTTTCCTCTGGACCAGCCGATTTCAGTCCCTTTAAGTGCCACCGGTCCCCAGTGAATAAACATGCCAAACCGCATATCCTGCCAGCGTTTCATCGCCGCAGTATCCGGACTTGTGTCACTTGATTCGACAGCCAAACAGCCGGACACCAAAACCGATAGCAAGCAAACCATGACACTCTTTTTAAATACCAACATTATAATCCCCTTTCACAAATAGATTATTTCAATAAGCCGAATAATCGCAATCTTAGCTCTCTGACGAAGACAACATACATCGCCGCCGTCAGGACAAACTCCGATTGGCTCCCTGGCATAGTTATTCAAATGAAAAAACATCAGCAGGCAAAGCAATCGCCTCGCTCTGCGCTGGTTTGATATAGTTCAGCGTAAGCGTTTTGGGTTCTTTTACCCAGCCGGCTTTACGTTCGATTTCCTCCTGATTATCCTGTCCGAGAGCATCTGTCAGATTGAATGCGGTCCACGGCACCGAAGCATAGTGGTACAGAGCGAAAGCGTGTTTGCCTTTGGCCAGATGAACCTGCCCTGTATATGCCCGCACCTGCTCTTTTTTCTTGTCAGGTTCCGTGGTGTCAAAAAGCGATAATGTTACCTTATCGAACCGTATATCCACCTTCTGGGCTGACGTAATAATGAATTGGTAGAATCCGTCTTCAGACACATCCAGATACCCCTTATACTCCACAACCTGATTTTCATCGAGGGCAGCGGGGGCGGCCGGCGTCGGAACGACTATCGTTGTTACGATTTCCGGATTTGTTTCAGGAGCGAAGATCAGCTCATGCAGATTTTGAGCATCGTCGGCATAGACTGTGCATTGAAGTCCCGGTTTTGCAGCATCAACCTCGACCGCCGGCAGCGGATCGGATCGAAGGAGACTCAGATAGCAAACGACCATGGTTGCAAACAGCGCCAATGAAAGAAACTTGTAGTTTGCAAGGCCCGGCCACCCCTTATCCTTAAGGGCCGACAACGGATTTTCCCACACCAGTTTTTCACTCTCTTGCGTATGTGAGTGCGGATAAGTCAATGACACAATAAACATCACCACCGAACAGATACAGAACAGATAAAAACCCGCCAGCAGTCCCGGCATGGACCAGCCGAAAAAGTTAAACCAGTCAACAATGAACACAGCCAGCCCCAAAAACGAGCCAACCGCCATCGTCCAGATAGCCGCCTTGTTAGAGGCCTTTCGCCAGAATACACCAAATACAAACACTGCCGCAATCGGCGGGGAAACATAGCTAATCAGGTCAACACACCCTTTATATACGCTGCCGAACCTTCCGATATACATAGACCAGACAATCGCCACCACCATGCACACAACCGTCGCGATCTGACCAACCCAAATCAGTTGTCTGTCAGAGGTGTTCGGCTTCCACTGCTCGTAAAGGTCATAACTAACCAGCGTGGCGATGGAGTTTAACGCCCCGGAAACCGTACTCATCAAAGCTGCCAGCAGTGCCGCAGCCATCAATCCGGTAACACCTACAGGAAGCAGGTTCTGGATAGCCATCGAAAAACATTCATCCGGCTTGCCCAGCGCAGCATAATCGCCCCGATTAACCATTGCCAGATAGATCAACCCCGGCATAAAGAAGACAATAACCGGCAAGACCTTCAGGAATCCCGCAAACAGCGGCCCTGTTCGTGCATGGTTGCTGTCCTTGGCCCCAAGTACGCGCTGGACAATTGTCTGATCGGCGCACCAGTACCACAGACCGATCACGGGATAGCCCAGAAAGACGGAGTACCATGGCAGGTTCGCCGGGTCGCTTGCGGGCCGCAAAATGGTCAGCTTGGCCGGTTCAACATACTGGCAAAGACCGGACCACCCTCCAATTTTGACATACGCGATAATCGTCAGGATGATCGAACCGGCTAAAAGGATAATGGTCTGCAGTGCCCCGGTAACTACCACAGCCAGAAGTCCGCCGATAACCGTATAGATACCGGTCAGAACCGCCGCGGCAACAATGCTGTAGAAAATAGGGATTCCGAATAGCGTCTCGATAACCAATGCACCGGTGTACAGCGTAAACCCAATATGAATAAAGACCGCCGAGACAATGCTGATCCCCGCCAGCCAGTTCCGGCAAGTGCCGCAGTAACGCTTTTCAAGAAAATCCGGAAGTGTCGCAATTCGGGACTTCAGATAAAACGGTGCGAAGAACAATGCAAGCACAATCAGCAGGAACGGCGCCATCCACTCAAAATTGCCATAAGCAAAGCCCGTTCGGTATCCCTCTCCGGCGAATCCAACCATGTGGATTGTTGAAATATTGGTCGAAAATAAGGCCAGCCCGATCATCGGCCACGTAAGCGTCCCGCCCGCACGGAAGTAGCTGTCACTGTCAACATGATCTTTGCGTTTTCTGCCGGCCCACAGACCGATACCCACAATCAGCACAAAGTAGAGAACAATGACAATAAAATCGGCTGTTTCTATCTGAACCCCCGCTTCCGCCAACATGCCAAACATCATAAAATGACCCTTTCCAAGCTTGGTTTGCCAATATATATGCTGAATCGGACATCTACGTTCCGAATAACGTTTTCAGGGTGCCTGTGTGTCAACGTGCGAATTATAGCAGAAAGAATCAGCAAAAATATGTCATTTTTACATCAATAGCATTTCATTTACGGAACTTTTTGTTATACTATTTGCTATGGCAAGAAGAAAATCTGTACTCATGGCACTATCTTCCACCCACCATGGATTTTTTCGCGGCATTTCCAAATATGCCGGCGAACACGGGTGGCACCTGAATACCTTTATGGCTTATTCAGGTAAAATCCCGCTGGGGTGGCAAGGCGACGGAATCATCTCCTTTGCCGGATACCGAAACGATTTGGCGGAATTTATCCAACAGATGTCCTGCCCAAAAGTGGAACTGTCATATGTCCGGGACGATCTGGACGTTCCCAGAGTCGCCATTGACAACTACCGCATCGGGCAGTTAGCGGCAAACTATTTTCTGGAACGACACTTCAAAAACTTTGCCTGGGCACCTTTTGCAAAGGACACCCCCAATCGACAGCGTCTGGCCGGTTTTGAAAAATCGCTCCAATCCGCCGGCTGTCGAGTCCATACGCTGCCGACAATCATGGTGACAAAAGACCAAACGACCGCAATCAACTGGGCACAGAGCAGAAAAAAACTCATTCGCACGCTCCGACAAATTTCCAAGCCCTTTGCCGTTTTTTCCTATAATGACGGCGTTGGGGTTGAGGTTATTGACGCCTGCCTTGAAGCAGAATTACTGGTACCGGAACAGGTTGCCGTACTGGGGGTTGATAACGATCAGATCGTTTGTGAATCGGTCCCTATTCCGCTTTCCAGCATTCAGTTAGATTTAGACGTCCTTGCGTACGAAGGGGCCGCTTTGCTGGATAAACTGATGAATGGACAAAGTCCGCCGGAAACAGTTCTCCGTGTTCCTCCACATGGCACTTTCACACGGATCAGCACGGACATTCTCGCCATTGACAACGTCGAAATTGCCAAGGCTCTGCGTTATATCTGGACTCATTACACAGATGCTTCTTTGTCCGTCGAGCAGGTGGCGTCGCAAACAAATCTGACCTCCAGAGGCCTGAGAAAAGCATTTAGACAGAAGCTAAACCGTTCCATTCACCAGGAAATCATGCGTGTCAGAATGGAAAAAGTCATTGAGTTACTTAAGCACTCTACCCATTCAGTCAGCACAATTGCCGGCCAAACCGGTTTTTCGAGCGCCAATTATCTTTTCAGGGCATTTCATCGAGAACAAGGCATTAGCCCCGGTCAATTCCGCAAAATACACAGAGTTTAAATAGCTCATTTAATCTCAATAAGCTGCATATGTTCAAAAATTCAAAGCTTTTGCAGGTAAGTCCAGATCCATCCGTAAACCTTACTATGACAGTTCCGTTTTAAATGCGGCTTTACTTTTGAGACGATTTTCTGTACACTCTCTTTGAATATCAACCCCATTCAGAGATTCTATATGGAAAAAGTCAAAATATACGATACCACCCTGCGGGACGGCATGCAGGCTGAGGGCGTCAGTTTTTCCGCGGCGGATAAGCTGATGGTCGCCCGGCGCCTGGATGAGTTCGGCGTCGATTATATCGAAGGCGGGTTTCCGCTAAGCAACCCCAAAGAAGAAGAGTTTTTTCGGGATATCGGCAAACTGGAGCTTGGCAGCGCCAAAGTCGCAGCGTTCGGCAGTACCCGACGGGCCGCAAATACGGTCGAAGATGACCCGGGACTGGCCGCCCTGCTGGCATGCGAGGCCCCGGCAATCACGATTGTCGGAAAAACCTGGGATCTGCACGTTACAGATGTACTGCGATGCAGCTTGGAAGAGAATATTCAATTGTGCGGCGATTCGGTCGCTTATCTCGTCTCTAAAGGCCGGGAAGTCATCTTTGACGCCGAGCATTTCTTTGACGGCTACAAGGCAAATCCGGATTACGCTATTAACGTCCTGAGAGCCGCTGCCCAAGCCGGAGCCGGCACACTGGTCTTGTGCGAAACCAACGGCGGCGCACTGCCGGACGAGGTATTTGATATTACCGAAACAGTCTGCAGAGCTTTGCCGGACGTCATCGTTGGCATCCATTGTCACAATGACACAGATTGTGCGGTCGCCAACAGCTTAGCCGCGGTTCGCGCCGGCGCCCGACATGTCCAGGGGACCATCAACGGTCTGGGTGAACGCACGGGCAACGCCAATCTTTGCACCATCATTCCGAACCTGTCGCTGAAGATGGGTTTTGAAACCATCGGCGCCAGCAACATTAAAAAGCTGACCGAGATGTCACGGTTTGTTTTTGAAATCGCCAACCTGGCACCCAATATGCACATGCCGTATGTCGGTGAAAGTGCCTTCGCCCATAAAGGCGGTCTGCACATTGACGCACTGCGGAAAAATGAAAAGACATACGAACATGTCCATCCGGACGCGGTCGGCAACGAACGGCGGTTTTTGATTTCTGAACTATCCGGCGCCTCAAATGTTCTGGACAAACTCGAAAAACGGAAAATGATTACGGATAAGTCGCTGGCCCGTAAGATTCTCAACCGTGTTCAGGAGATGGAAAACGAAGGCTACCAGTTTGAAACCGCCGAAGCCAGTTTCGACCTGCTCATCAAAAAAGAAATCGGCGATTATCAAAAAACTTTTGACCTGCTCAAATATCATATTGACTTCGAACGCAGTACCGCCGGCGAGATGGTCACCGAAGCCACCGTCAAACTGCAAGTAGATGGAAAAATCGAACACGTCGTCAGCGAAGGCGACGGCCCGGTCAACGCCCTGGACGGCGCCCTGCGAAAAGCGCTCGAACCGTTTTATCCAAACATCAAAGACATGAGCCTGATTGATTACAAGGTACGTGTCGTTAATGCCCGTGCGGGAACGGCAGCCAAAGTGCGCGTTGTCATTGAAAGCCGCGACTCCGAAAGCATGTGGGGTACGGTCGGTGTTTCGGAAAACATTATCGAGGCAAGCTGGCACGCGCTGGTGGACAGCGTTGAGTACAAGCTCATGAAAGACCGCGAGAAAGCTTAAGTCGGCTTCACGACAGACTGTTTGATTAAAACTTCAATTGCAAACGCGTAAAGAATGTTCGCCCAGGTATCTCGTGCGCAGTGAAGGTTCCGGCAATATAATTTGGGCCGCGTGTCTCATTCAGCAAATCGGTAACACCCACCATAAACTGACCTCGCCCATTGGCAAGGTCCTTCGACACTGTCAAATCCAGGCGATGTGCGGGATCAACCGGAAAATAAGAAGTATCTCCGACAATATCGGTGGTTGTAGCATATCGATAATTCGCATTCAGACAGAGTCCCTGGTCCAGAAACAGCCGCCCGGTAATGCCGACCTTATGCTGGGCAGGCAAATAAGAACGGATGAGTTGATGCGGTTCATTCTCCTGAAAATCATTATACGCATACCATAATGCAAGCTGTCCGGTTTGATTGCGAAAACTCAGTTCGGTTTCCACACCCCATGTATCAGCACCATTAATATTGTCAGCCGAAAATGAGACGATCGGCGGCGTCTCAGTTCGTTCATAGGCAATCAACCGGTCAAACTGCTGGAAATAGGCGTTGGCTTGAAATAATGTATTTTCATTTAAATGCCAGGCATAACCGGCTTCTACCGACCAGGTTTCCTCATGATCCAGATCACGCGTATTGTTAATGCGATACAGATAGGTCATGAGTCCCGGGTGGTAAATACGACTGGCCTGACTGTTTCTCAACCCCAGAAATGGTGTGCGGAAAGCGCGGGCAAAACTAAGCCGCACGTTATGGTTCTGAGCGTCATCCAATGCGTATAACGCTGTCAAACGCGTTGACCAATCGTGTTCCGTCTCGGAATACCAGTCACTGCGAATCTGGGTTTCCAGTTTCAATTTCTCGGTTACATCAAATCGGTCAATAAAAAATATTCCCATCGTTCGTTCATCAAACGGTCCGCCCTCACCGGTCAGACTTTCCGGCGAAATCTCATGCGTATGGATATGAGTAAACCGGACATTACCACCGACGGAGATATGGTGATCGTTGATCTGCTTGTTGAACTGGAGTTCAATGTCATTTTCGAAAGTCTTCCACTTCATCATGGACGGCTGCATGGAATTATTGTAATTGCCGGACCACTGCAAATAACCGCTGGTCTCGTCGTCAAAGAAGTGTTCGATTTTGGCAAAACTTCGAAATGTTTCATATCGTGCGTGACCGCCCGGAAAATACCCGATGAATTCTATATCGCCGCGTTCCAAATGGGAATAGCCCGCACCGAAAGAAAAAATGGTTTCGTCAGAAATTTCGTATCGGAATTCGTTATCAGTCCGAAAATTTCTGGCGTAGTCCTGCGCGGCATAGCTGTCAAACCCTATCAGGGCATTCAGCGCCGGTGTTGATAAAGACATCTTTCCGGCACCGGCGGCGTCGGAATCTTCAAAATCCTCATAACCCACTGAACTGCGCCAGCTCCACCGGCCGCGCTGACCGGAGAAGCGAATATGATTATAGATGTCACCGTATTCATTCACCGTCGATGACAGCAGCCATCCCGGATCCTGTCCGGGCTGCTTGGTAATAATGTTAATGACGCCGGTGAACGCGTTCGCTCCCCAGGCCGCCCCGCCGGGGCCTCGGACAATTTCAATGCGCTCGATATCTTCCATCAGAATGGGATAGCGGTAAAATTCAGAACCTCCAAAATACGGGCTGTCCGCCGTACGTCCATTAATCAACGTCAGTGTTCGGTCGGCAACAAAATCATGCAATCCCCGAACGCCAACGGCATAATGAATCCGGCTCAAAGGAGTCACATCCACGCCGGGCGCAAACTGCAGTATCTCGGGAATACTGGTCAGGCCGCTGTAGTGGATATCATCTGCGGTAATCACACTGACCGGCACTGACAACCGGCCAATTTCACCTTCGGCGCGTGATGCTGAGATAACAAGGGGGATATCCATCAAATCTTCGATAGACATATTAAACAGATCATTCGGATCATGATGGGCAAAAGCCTGACTGGTCAGGCCCGACACGCCCAGCAGCAAAACGAATATATATTGGATCGTTTTTTTATACATCATATTGTCCTCTACCTATATCGTAGGACTTATCGGTAAAAGTAATGATGCCGTTAAGGGGGGCAACTAAGAAGATTTGGCATTTCTGATCAATAGAGTTTAATGGATGACAGCCCTTATATTATCGGCAGCTATCAAAAAAAAGACCGAACATATGTAACAAGTGTCCGATAACAGAGCGGCCTTTTAAGCCGATCTGAAATTGAATCTTGGTGGGCATTTTGGATTCTCTGCGTTTGAGGTCAACAATATCCTTCCCTTATTCAGGCTGTCATCGCCCGCTCCAACTTCATGTTTATTCTGTGCCATTTAAACATATAAGCGGTCTTTTGTCTGTTAAATGAATTCCTTTTCAAGAATATTATCTGAGCAATAGTAAAAGTGAACTTTTCGGAAATAAAACCAAAAATCAAACGTTCTGTATTAAAAAGGCCATTCAGGTGCCAATGGCGGCGGCCTGTCAATATGTAAAATATCTACCACTGGTAAATATTGAATGCAAAAGCCGCCAAACTCGATTACATTCAGGGCACGCTGTGGCTAAACTGAAAATCACTAATGAATTACGGGAGACCTAATTTATGAACCGACGTACCTTTGTCACAACCGCTGTCGCGGCAGGTGCTTCACTCGGAGCCGCGGTTAATTCCGCTTCCGCTGCTGAACAAACCCTCTCATCGAAACCCTTCAAGCTCAAGTATGCCCCTTCACTGGGCCGGTTCAAACATTTGGCCGGTAATGACCCCATCGACCAGATCCGATTCATGAACGAACAGGGATTTCGGGCCATTTTTGATAACGGCCTGAAAGGAAAACCGGCCAAACTGCAGGAAAAGATTGCGGCAACCCTAAAAGAATTCAACATGGATTTGGGACCGTTTGTCGGCTATGCCGATTTCAGCAAAAAAAGTTTTGTGCTGCCGCCCCATGAAATGAAGGACCAGATTATCTCTATGGCCAAGCAATGGGTTGAGGTCCATCAGCGCACCGGCGTCAAGTGGGTACTGGCCGTGCCGGGACGATACGATGAACGGCTCGAATGGGATTATCAAACCGCAAATGTCGTGGAGAATCTGAAATGGTGTTCGGATGTTTGCGAAAAGGCCGGACTGGTCATCGTGCTGGAACCACTGAACCCGCATAACCACCCCGGGCTTTTCCTGACGAAAATGCCGCAGGCCTATCAAATCTGCAAAGCTGTCAACAGCCCGTCCTGCAAAATCGTCAATGACCTCTATCACCAGCAAATCACCGAAGGCAATCTGATTCCCAATATTGACCGGTCCTGGAGCGAGATCGCCGCATTCCATCTGGGCGACAATCCCGGCCGAAAAGAACCCGGAACCGGTGAAATCAATTTCATAAACGTCTTCAAGCATTTACATAAAAAAGGATATGATGGTGTTCTGTGCTGCGAGCACGGTATCAGCCGCGGGGGAAAAGAGGGCGAGCAGGCCTTTATTGACGCCTACCGGGCTTGTGACACTTTCTAAAACGAACATAAGGAGATACACATGAAGATAAGACTTTTTCTTCTGACACTCAGCGCTGTTATCGTGCTGACGCTAAGCGGTTGCGGCCAATCAGTCGCACTCTTTAACGGTGAGAATCTGGACGGCTGGCAGACCTATCTCGAAGATAAAAACATCGATCCGGCCACCGTCTGGTCAGTCAAAGATGGTGTCATTCACTGCAAAGGCAAGCCGAACGGTTTTATCCGCACCCTTGAAGACTACTCGAACTATGCCCTGCATCTGGAATGGCGATGGGTTAATAAGCCAACCAACAGCGGCGTGCTGCTGCATTCAACCGGCGACAACAAAATCTGGCCGCTGTGTATTGAGGCGCAGTTAAAACACGAACACGCCGGCGACTTTGTCACGATCCAGCAAGGCTCCGCTGTTACCGTTAACGGGCAGCGGGTTCAGCCGCCGGCAGGAAAAATCTTCAACGTTGCCGCCAAACAGCACGACAGCAACGAAAAACCGGCGGGCCAGTGGAACAGCTATGACATTGTATGCAAAGACGACACGATCACACTGACGGTCAATGGCATCTTACAGAACACCGCCACCAATACATCATTGACCAGCGGCGCGATCAGTCTGCAATCGGAAGGCTCGCCAATCGAGTTTCGTAATATCACGATCACCCCTTTACAGTAAAGGATCTGTTATGAATCGACGCGACTTTTTGAAAACCTCAGCCGCCGCGACTGCCGGATCCCTTTTTCTTGCCGGCAGTACTGCGACAGCGGCATCGGCGAACAGTAAACTCAATATCGCCCTGATCGGCACCTGGGGACGAGCACTGGCCTTTACCGACACCATCAGTAAGGAAAACGTCGTCGCCCTGTGCGATGTGGACGAAAATCACCTCAACGAGGCCGCCAAACGATTCCCCAAGGCCAAAACGTATGTCGATTGGCGAAAATGCCTGGAACAAAAGGACATCGAAGCTGTCATTATTGCAACACCGGACCATACCCACGCGTTCATCGCAACATGGGCAATGAACCGCGGTTTTCATGTCTATTGCGAAAAACCGCAGGGCAACAGTGTTGAAGAAGCCCGCTTGGTTCGGGCAACCTATCTGAAAAACAAAAACAGGCTGGCCACCCAGCTCGGCATCCAGCGTCACGCATTTACGAACTTTAGCAGAGTTCGAGAACTCATCCGTGACGGAGCCATCGGCGACCTCAGAAGCGTCCATACCTGGGGCAATCGTCAGCTTCGAAGACCCGGGTACCTGCCCGCCAAGGGACAGCCGCCTAAAACACTGCATTACGACCTGTGGCTCGGTCCTTCGCCTCACCATCCCTACAACCCGGATTATTTCTCCGGTCGTGCCGGCGCCAACTGCCTGCAATGGAACATGTACTGGGACTTTGGTACCGGGCAGGTCGGTGATATGGGCAGCCATACCATGGACCTGGCCTGGAACGCTATCGACGCCGGGCTGCCGACAAGCGCCACGGCCAAAGGCGACCCGTTCAACCCGGAAGTAACTCCGGTCAAACTGCACATGACGTTTGAACATCCTGCCAATGATTGGCGCGGTCCCGTTCGCGTCCACTGGCATCAGGGCGGTGCAATGCCGCTGATGTCCAAGTCTTATCCTTTCGTCGATTTGAACAAGATCGGACACGGCGCCATGTTCAAAGGATCGGAGGGCTTTCTGGTCACGAACTACCATAACCGTATCATCATACCAGTCGGCAAACGCGGAGACTTAACCTATTACACACCGCGCACGGAAGAAACCGTGATCCCGCCGCTGGGTCACTTCATGGGCGAATGGATCAATGCCTGCAAAGGTGACCTGAAGACCTCTTGTGACTTTGACTATGGAGGAACTATGACCGAACAGATGATGCTGGGTCTGGTCGCTTACCGCGTCGGCCAAAAAATCAAGTATGACGGAAAGACCGGACGTGTCACTGATTGCCCACAGGCCAATGAACTGCTAAAACGCCAATACCGTCCCGGCTGGAAACTCAACGGATAATCACACTTTAAAGAAAGGTTCAAAATAAAATGAAACGCAATGAAACCAATAGCTCACGCAGAAATTTTCTTAAGGCATCAGCCGCGATTTCAGCGGCAACTATCTTATCTCCCGCCAGCAGTGTTTTTGCCGCGGGAACCGAAACGGTGAAAGTCGCTCTGGTCGGCTGCGGCGGACGCGGTAAAGGCGCGATGAAAGACTTCCTGAACGCGGCCAAACGCCGGAATCTCAAAACGGAAATCGTCGGTCTGGCCGACTTCTTCGCAGACCGTGCCAAAGGCGCTGCCAGACAGTTTGGCGTCTCCGAAGATCTGGCCATTGCCGGTGCCAACGGCTATAAGGACATCATGAAAGGCGACGCCGACGTCGTCCTGCTGGTGACACCGCCGAATTTCCGCCCGGTTCATTTTGAAGCAGCCATCAATGCCGGCAAGCACGTCTTTATGGAAAAACCGGTTGCCGTTGACCCTCCGGGCGCCCGCAAGATCGTCGCAATGGGCGAAGTCGCCAAGCAAAAAGGCCTGACCGTTGTCGCCGGTACCCAACGCCGCCATCAACGCGAATACCTCGATACCAAGTACGCCATCGACAAAGGCGCGATCGGTGACATTCGCGGCGGTTCGGTTTATTGGTGCGGCGGTGCCCTGTGGCGCAAGAAACGCAACCCCGGTGAAGACGATGCCTCTTACATGGTCCGCAACTGGGTCAGCTTTACCGAAATGTCCGGCGACCATATCGTCGAACAGCATGTTCACAACCTCGACGTGACTAATTGGTTCCTCGGCCGCACCCCCAAATCGGCCATCGGCTTCGGTGGTCGCGCACGCCGGCAAACCGGTAACCAGTTCGACTTCTTCAGCATTGACCTGGACTACGGCGAAGGCGTTCGCGTCCACAGCATGTGCCGCCAGGTAAACGGCACCTATTCACGCGTGGCAGAAGTCTTTACCGGTGCAACCGGCGAGACCTGGGGCACCGGCCCCGGCAAGCAGGGCTTCCCCGCTGAATTCAAACGCCCCGACGCACCGTATGCCGGCAATCCTTATGTTCAGGAACACGTGGATCTGATCGACAGCATGATAAAAAAGATTCCCTATCTGAATGAAGCCGAAAACGTCGGTACCTCCACGATGACCGGTATCATGGGCCGCATCAGCGCCTATACCGGCCAATTGATCCGCTGGAAAGACCTGGTCGAAAATAAGCGATCGCCCTGGTACAACCTGACCTGCGGCCCGACACCGGCTGATTTCGAGAATGGCACCGTTAAGGCCCCCGCCGATGACATCGTCGCCATCCCCGGCAAGGCATAACCACGAGTAAAACCAAAACAATCATTAAAAAACGAGGCGCCGGCAATAAAACCGGCGCCTCGTTTTTATTGATAGTAAGGGTATCCTGTTGTAATTAGAACAACAGTGTCAAGCCACCGGTCAGGACATGAGTTTCATTGGCCGAATAAACTTCGCCTTCGTAACGCAGGAAGAGTGAGGTGTTTTCATTCAGCGTTCCACTGACACCGGCACCAAAGTAAATACTGTCCCTGCGGTCGTTATCGACATTGGTGGTAAACTTTGTGGTACCGCCAAGCAATCGACTCCGCATGCTTTCTTCATCCATAAACTCATGAGCATAGCCGGCAAACACTTCCGGAGCAATCCGAATCGAATCGATCTCAGTTAACGTATGCAGCCGCACACCAATCCGGCTCAGCAGTGACTGCTGCGTATTGGCATCGACTTCCAGACCTGCCGCACCGGCACCCGATTCTCTGAAATCTTCAGTCCGGCTGTACATATATTGCAGTGAAGCAGTCGGCGTCAGTGTCCAACGAGGCAGATCAATATCATAGCCGCCGCCCAGGTAGGCCGAGAAATCATAAGAATCATAGTCGGCCTTGGCTGTGCGGTTAATCCCGCCGAAATTCACGTCCCGTTCAGTCTCATTGAAGTGATATCCGAAACTCAGCATCGCATCGAGATAGAAATCATCCTTGAAGTAAGACGCATACGGTCCCACGCGGAAGCTGTCAATATCACCGTCACCCAGATGGTTGTCAAAGCTCAGCCATGAGTGCATGTAGGAAGCATTCAGCCCGGCGATCCAGTTATCGTTGACGACTTCATCAAAGCCGAAATTAAATCCGGTCGCCGTAGCATGGAACCCGGTAAACTCTTCTGTCGAGTCCTGATCATAATACATTCCAAACGGCTGCAGGTAGATATTGCGTGACTGGCCGTAAACGCTCGGCGTAACAGCTTTGGCGTCACGCACAGTTCCCGGTGAAGCCACTGCCTGTACCAGGAAGGACTCCTGCCCAACCGGCGCGCCGAAACGGGTAATATTCAGGCTGCCGCGGCGACGATTGCCCAGGTACGAAGCCGTCGCCGACAGCAGAGATTGATTCAGGTTCGCCGAAAAGGCCGCCGTTGAAGCGTGCGGAAGAGGAATTAACTGCTCAGCAGCACTATTCAATTCCGCCGCACCTAAAGCACTAAGCTCATTAATCACCGTCACAAAGTCACCGGTGGCTGACCCCATGTCTGCGTCAATCGCTCCCAACACAGCGGCATTGTTACCGGTCGCGGCGCTGCCGCCAAATGCGCTTCGTGTGGCCGTTAAGATATAGTCGTTGCCAACAATCGAACCAGTGAAACTCAAGCTCGCTGATAGGCTGTTAATGGTTGCGCCGTTATCAGTAACGCCGCCGGCAGCCGTAATAATATCAAAGGTATCGCCGGTTCCAATAAAACGATCAGTCGGCGTCGTATCCGTCACTTCAATTGTGCTGCCGGCTTCCAGGGTCGCTGTACCGGTAACATCAATCTGGTCATTGCTCAAGACCCCGCCGGCATCTTTGAAGATTTCAACAGATAATGTTGAACCGGCATTCTGTACATAGTCACCGGTTACTGTTGTTGTACCGATGCTGTTACCCGGTGCAAATGTACCGCCATTATTCAACGTCAGGTTTCCGCCGCCGGCGACCGTACCGGTGCCCATGAGAGTACCGCCGTCCACTGCAACATCTCCGGCCACCTGTCCGTTCAGAACCAGTGTCCCGGATGACAAAGTCGTTGCGCCGGTATAGGTGTTAACACCCGTCAGTGTCAATATGCCGGTGCCATCCTTATCCAGTCCGCCTGTGCCGGACAGTACCCCGCTCAGGCCCAAATTATTCGTGCCAAGGATGGTTAGTGTCTGTCCAGCGCCCAGCGTCATGTTGTTGCTCAGCGTACGGGCGTCATTGTCAGATTGAATCGCACTATCAGCCGCCACCGTAATCGCGCCGGAACCGAAGGCTGCGTCATCAGCGGCAATAACGATGCCGTCGCTCAATGTTGTACCGCCTGAGTAAGTATTCACACCCGACAGCGTCAAGGTGTTGGTACCGGACTGGGTCAAGCTCCCCGTTCCGGAGACAATCCCGCTCAGAGTCAGGTTATTGGTGCCCGAAACCGTCAGCGACTGGCCGGCAGCAACGGAAATCGCGTTGCTGATCGAACGGGCGTCGTTGTCGGATTGGAGAGTACTGTCAGCGGTGACCGACACTGCACCGGAACCAAAGGCTGCGTCATCGCCGGCAATCACCGTGCCGCCGCCCAGTGAAGTTCCACCGGTATAAGTATTCACACCTGACAGCGTCAGTGTGTTGGTGCCGGATTTAGTCAGACTGCCGTCACCGGAGACAATTCCGCTCAGGCCAAGATTGTTCGTACCGGAGACAGTTAACGTCTGTCCGGTGTTGATGCCAACTGCATTGCTGATGGCACGGGCGTCATCGTCAGACTGAAGCACACTGTCAGCAGTCACCGTTACCGCACCGGAACCAAACGCTGCGTCATTACCGGCAATCACCGTGCCGCCGCCCAGCGAAGTTCCGCCGGTATAAGTATTCACACCCGACAGCGTCAAGGTGTTGGTGCCGGACTTGCTCAAGCTCCCCGTTCCGGAAACAACTCCACTCAGCCCCAGGTTATTGGTACCGGAAACCGTCAGCGCCTGGCCGGCAGCAACGGAAATCGCGTTGCTGAGCGAACGGGCGTCGTTGTCAGATTGAAGCACACTGTCAGCAGTCACCGTTACCGCACCGGAACCAAACGCCGCGTCGTTACCGGCAATCACCGTGCCGCCACCCAGCGAAGTTCCGCCGGTATAAGTATTCACACCCGACAGCGTCAGTATGTTGGTACCGGATTTGGTCAGACTGCCGTCACCGGAAACAATTCCACTCAGAGCCAGATTGTTCGTACCGGAGACAGTTAACGTCTGGCCGGCATTAATGCCAATCGCGTTGCTGATAGCACGGGCATCATCGTCAGACTGAAGCACACTGTCAGCGGTGACTGTTACCGCACCGGAACCAAACGCCGCATCGTTACCGGCAATCACCATGCCGCCGCTCAGCGTGGTTCCACCGGAATAGGTATTCACGCCGGACAATGTCAGCGTGCCGGTACCGGACTGGGTCAATCCGCCCGCACCTGAAATGATGCTGGAAATGCTGAAATCATCAGTCCCGTTAAAGACAATCCCGCCGCCTGCATTACTGACAAGGTTCACGCCGATGGTATGGGCAAAACCGCTGGTTCCGCCAATCGTCCCGCCGGCATCCAGCGAAAAACTTCCGGCACCGGAAATCGAATAAGCACCTGCCGCCGTATCAAAGCTGATGGCCGAAATATCAGTATAGGCTCCATCGGCTCCGGTCACCGTGAAATCTCCGGCGTCGCTGCCAAAGGTCAGGGAATCGGAAACCGCCCCCGCTACCGGAGCAGTTCCGCCCGTCCAGTTTGTGTCGGTTGACCAGACATTATCCGTTGCCCCGCTCCAGTCAAAAGCCGCATAGGCAGCAGTACTGATTGCTAACAAGGCAATGAGAATCACAATAGACCGTAATTTTGGTGAATACATCGTTTAATCTCCTTATTTAAAGAATATACATTGCATGAACTAAATGCAGACATACGTGTTTTCGTCTGGGGACAGTCAAAAACTTTAGGGATATTTACGGATAGAACCTGCCCCGCAGGCAGGCGTATTATGTTTGATGTTTCCTTGATTCACAGCGATTCTACCGGAAATCCATTTTCAGTTGTTGTAATAGTATTAAAAACAACTCTTTTATCGCTAAATCTTAATGGTCCGGACTGTTCAGTCAAGTAATAATGTCACGCATCCACGGCAATAAAAACGCGGAAAAACACAAAACATGACCAAAAAAGCAGGATAGTATCTAAAAAGTCTTTGTCTGCGATAGCCGATAAAGACAATACTTGAAATAATGGCGTCCATACGATACGCTCAGGCAATAACTTAGAAGATAAGGAATATTTACGATGCCAAAACCGGACCCAACCGTCATGAAGGACTGGCAGATCGCCGAAGCTGCCGAAGAGAACATGAAGCCGCTGTACCAGTTGGCCCGCGATTTAGGGCTGGCCTATGGTGAATTGCTGCCGATGGGTGAACAACTGGCCAAAATCGACTACAAAAAAGTGCTTCATCGCCTCCGCCACGCACCAACCGGTCGGTATATCGACGTGACGGCGATTACCCCGACCCCCTTTGGCGAAGGTAAAACCACCACCACCATCGGACTGGTCCAGGGCCTCGGCAAGCTCGGAAAACGCGTCTGCGGCTGTATTCGCCAGCCTTCCGGCGGGCCGACCTTCAATATCAAAGGTTCCGCCGCCGGCGGCGGACTGAGCCAATGTATTCCGATGGTGCCGTTTTCGATTCGCCTGACCGGCGATGTCGAATGTGTCACCAATGCCCATAACCTGGCAATGGTTGCCCTGACAGCCCGGATGCAGCACGAAAACAACTACGACGATGAGCGGCTGGAGAAAATCGGCCTCGAACGCCTCAATATTGACCCGGAAAACGTCCAGATCAAATGGGCCATTGACTTTTGCGCTCAGGCACTGCGTAACATCACCATCGGTAAAGGCGGCAAGATGGACGGGCTCCAGATGGAATCCGGCGCGCAAATCTCTGTATCCAGTGAAGTTATGGCAATTCTATCGGTCGCCAAGAACCTCCGCGACCTCCGCCAGCGAATGGCGAAAATCGTAGTCGCCTATGACAAAGACGGTAACGAAGTGACGACCGCCGACCTGGAAGTCGATGGTGCAATGACCGCTTGGATGGTCGATGCCCTGAATCCCAACCTCGTCCAGACCATCGAAGGCCAGCCGATTCTGGTTCATGCCGGCCCATTTGCCAATATCGCTATCGGCCAGAGCAGTATCATCGCGGATCTGGTGGCAACCAAGCTGAGCGATTACGTGGTGACCGAAAGCGGGTTTGCCGCCGATATCGGGTTTGAGAAGTTCTGGAACCTGAAATGCCGCATGTCGGGCCTCAAACCGCACGCAGTGGTCATCGTTGCGACAGTTCGCGCATTGAAAATGCACGGCGGCGGCCCGGAAGTCAAGCCCGGCAAACCCTTAGCCGAGGAATACACGCAGGAAAACCTCGAACTGCTCGAAAAAGGCTGCGAAAATCTGCTCGCCCATATCGATATCGTCCGAAAGTCCGGCATTCGTCCGATTGTCTGTATTAACAAATTTTATACGGATACCGACGCGGAAGTGGCCCTCGTTCGCCGTATCGCCGAAGAGGCCGGCGCCGAAGCCGCCGTTTCCGACCACTGGCTCAAAGGTGGTGAAGGTGCGATCGAATTAGCCGAAAAAGTCGCCGCTGTCGCACAGGAAGAAAAAGACTTCCACTATCTGTATGACCTTAAGATGCCGCTGAAAGAGCGAATCGAGAAGATTGCCACCGAAATCTACGGTGCCGACGGCGTCACCTATTCGGACAAGGCACTGGCCAAAATCGAGAAAATCGACAATACACCCGAAATGCGAAAACTGGGCACCTGCATGGTCAAAACCCACCTGAGCCTCTCGCACGACCCGACCCTTAAGGGCCGCCCCACCGGCTGGCAACTGCCGATTCGCGATGTCATGGTCTATGAAGGCGCCGGCTATGTCGTGCCGATTGCCGGGGATATCAAACTCATGCCCGGTACCGGCTCCAACCCGGCCTATCGAAAAATCGACGTCGATGTCAAGACCGGAAAGGTCCAGGGCCTGTTCTAAACGGTATTTTTTGCTTGCGAATACCGGCTATTCGGGTAATATTGAACAACAATATCGTCTTGTTAACAAAGGATTACTTTTCGAAAGGAGTCATTACTATGAGCGAGCAGGTTTCTTCCCAAAATGGTATTGTTGTCCTGATTCTGGCCATTTTATTAGGCCCCCTCGGCGTTCACCGGTTTATGGTGGGCAAAATCGGCACCGGCGTACTGATGCTGCTGACATTTGGCGGATTCGGTATCTGGGCACTGATTGACGTGATCATGATTATCATCGGGGCATTCACCGACGCCGACGGCAACAAGATCAAGCTGTCCAATTAGCACGACTCAGCGTATCCAGTTTTACTCAGGCTGTGTTCTCGATTGGGAGCGCAGCCTGCTTTTCGTTTGATTATCCTTGTCAAAAGGTTGTAAATATTTAAAATAACGACTTAATTTTTATGAATTCCAATTTTTGGAGAAATCATGACGGCAAAAATTATTGACGGAAAACAAGTAGCCGCGGACATGCGGGCCGAACTGAAGGATAAAGTCGCAGAACTCAAGACCCAGGGCGTTGTGCCCGGTCTGGCGGTGATTCTGGTCGGTGACGACCCGGCTTCGAAGTCGTATGTGACCGCCAAGGAAAAGGCTTGTGAAGAAATCGGCATTTACAGCGATGACAACCGCCTGCCGGATGACACCAGCGAAGAAGATCTGCTGGCACTCGTCGAAAAGTGCAACAACG
Organism: Sedimentisphaerales bacterium; assembly: GCA_028282905.1. Taxonomy (GTDB): domain Bacteria; phylum Planctomycetota; class Phycisphaerae; order Sedimentisphaerales; family Anaerohalosphaeraceae; genus 4572-13. The sequence goes on from JANQGW010000078.1 coordinate 24,245, forward strand.
ACCCGAAGATCAACGGGATTCTCGTGCAGTTGCCGCTGCCCAAGCACATCGACGAAGACAAGGTGCTGCTGGCGATTGACCCGGCCAAAGATGTCGATGGTTTCCACCCGGTCAACGTCGGCAAGATGGTTGTCGGCCAGGACGCGTTTCTGCCCTGTACGCCGCACGGCGTAATTCAACTACTGTTGCGCAACGACGTGCCGCTGGAAGGCGCCGAAGTCGTCGTGGTCGGCCGCAGTAACATCGTCGGCAAACCCGTCGCCAATATGCTTATCCAGAAAGCCGCCACCGGAAACGCGACCGTCACGGTTTGTCACACCCGCACAAAAAACATGGCTGAACATGTTAAACGCGCCGATATCATCATCGCCGCCGCCGGCTGGCCCAACACCGTCACCGCGGATATGGTCAAAGACGGCGCGGTCGTCATTGATGTTGGTGTTAATCGTGTCGAAGACGCCACCAAAAAACGCGGCTATCGCCTCGTCGGCGATGTGGACTTTGAAGCGGTCAAGGAAAAGGCGTCCCTGATTACCCCGGTTCCCGGCGGCGTCGGCCCCATGACCATCACCATGCTGCTCTACAACACCGTCCTGTCAGCAGAAAAAGCCATGGCAAAGTAGCAGCAAAAAATCACAACACAAACAAAAGCCGAATCCTGTTGATTAGGATTCGGCTTTTTTATTTTCATTATACTCGGAACACGTATATGGATTCCCTATCGTGTGGTTCGGATCTTTTCAGAAATTCTGTCTAAATCGAGACTCTCATCTGTAAGATTATATGTGATCCACTTTCTTTTCTCACAATCAACAACAAGAGTGTATGTTTCCATCTCAACAATCGGCAGCTGCTCTATCTGCTGTTCTGTCAGCTTAAAACAGCTTACATGATCTGTATCCCTAAAAAAATCCCATCCGGCAAAGTGGATTAACTTGATTTTTGGAGTATAGCCGATGATCCATTTAAATTGGCCAACCGAAGTCTCATAACTATAAGGCACAAGAACTTCAGCAAGAGTAATACCGTCTTGACCCTGTCTTTCAAAATACTTGTGTAACCGTTTTACGGCAATCTCTGTAAACTCATCTTTTGTAATTGTTTCATCGAGATTTAAGCCGTCGATGTCTTCTCGTGCCAAAACCCGTGCAGGCGGATAACTGTCCGATGATTCTAAAAGTGCAAATAAATGATCGGGGACTTTTTCAATATAGGAATATTGCTTTAATTTTTCAAACTCCATAAAATCAATTTCAACAATACCAAACGGACATTGCTTGTCTAAATACATAATTGGATGTAAAACGGATGATGCTTTGTCACACTCTTTAAACTTCGGGCCGTCACTCTTTTTCTCTTCGATAAAATCCCAATAACAATACATCGCTAATCCTAAATCGAATGAGTTATCTTATTAAGGCAAAACAAAGTTTTCAGTCAATCGCGTATTTTTAAAAGCGTTGGCATTAAACATTTTTGACAAACAATTGAAAACAGTGTTTCGCGGCTTCCAAAAACCTGCTCATCTCATCCGGCTTAATTCTTTTCTTTGGTCTGTACATGATCAATTGGTGGCCATTGGATTCACAACAATAGCTTTCCGCGTTTTCAAAAAATCGCAGTATCTCAGGCGTAAATACTCTTCGAACCTCCTCTTCACTATCGCCGTGCAAAACAAACCGGTCACTGAAGTCCGGGAAATCCTCGAAATCGATATCTTTGTTGGTAAATTTATCCGCAAGCTTTTGCATCAGCCCTTCTTTTGACAATTGAAAGACCGGCAGATTCACCTCGGTCATCGCAATGGTTATCTTATACGTGCGTCGATTTTTCCCATGGCCGACGGTAAAGCGATAATCGAACACCGACAGGTCAAAGCCGATGGCCCTGCCTTCAAAATTATTGTAGCGTTTTTTGGAATGTCCCCGGCGAGTGATTTTGAAATCAGGCACAGCCGGCTGCTCAATCATTTGAAAGGAAAGACCTCGAAAAAACTCAGTTAGCTCGTTCGTTCGATTCGCTTCATATTTCTTGGTAAAAACATAACCGCCACCCATAAGTAAAGCGATCACAGCAATAATAATGATGGTCTCCATTGGCCTCTCCCTTACATACCCCACAATATTGAAGCCACTCAATAACCCAGGTAAATAACGTGGCTCTTCGTTCTCTAATTCTATCCGGCAGGTATCGGTTCTTCGGATGTTTCTTCCTGCTCTAAAATTGATTCGAGCGTTGGTGATGCCGGTGGTTTTTCCGGAGGCTTTCTGTCTTCCAGGGTCAGCAGGTAATCGATCTCTCGCTCGCTGTCGCCGTCGAAGCAGTGCAGCGAATACCAGCCGAGAAAATTGCAGACTTTGCGAATTCCCGGCACAGAAATTTCCCGCATCTTGTCGCGTGTACACAGCCAGTCCACTTTACCATGTATTGAGCAGGGCATGACACAGAGAATTAAGATGAGCAGCGCACAAATGACATAGCCGCATAAAAACCCCAACACAACGGAACCCGCTTTGTCAAAAAGTTTGGGGAAATAGTCCTCTTTGCTGCGCAGAATATACAAACAGGCGAACGCCTCCAACACGCCGAAAAGCAGGACAAACACCAATAACAGCGTGATCGCCGCATAGTAGGCACTGGCCTCATAGCCCGAACTGTAGTGCATCAGCCATCGCGTCAAGAACACGCTCATAAAAACCGCGAACATCAGGTTAAAAAGGGTCGCAAACATGACATAGAAACCCTTTTTGGATCCTATCCATGCACACAGCAAACTGATTATAATCACCAACCACAGCAGCATCTTTGTTTATCCCATATTGTCCGTCAGTCGTTTAATTTCATTGAGTGTTGTCGTGCCGTCGAGCACCCGCCGGATGCCTTCCTTGCGGAGCGATGAGCTGAATTGTTTGTCGCCCTGATTTTTCATATCGCCCGGGGACAACTGGTTATTGCACAGCAATGTCCGCAGGTCGTCGTTCATGTACAACACATCCAGAATCGCCGTTCGTCCGTAGTAACCCGTTCCGCCGCAGTGACCGCAGCCGTTGGCTTTCAAAATGCGAGTTTTCGAGACGTCATGCTGCACGCAATAGTCAAGCTGGCTCTGCGTCAGTTCCGCCGGTCCCTTGCAGTACCGACACAAACTGCGAACAAGCCGCTGTGATATTACCACAGAAATCGCCGACGAAATCAGCAACGGTTTAATCTCCAGATCCATCAGCCGCACCAATGCCGAGATATTGCTGTTAGCGTGAAGTGTCGCCAGCACCAGGTGCCCGGTCTGTGAAGCCTGAATCGCCATTTGCGCCGTCTCGGAATCACGGATTTCGCCGACACAGATCACGTCCGGGTCTTGACGAAGAATGCTTCGCAAGGCTTTGGCAAATGTCAGGTCCGCCTTGGTATTGACCTCAATCTGGCTGACATGCGGCATGATATGTTCAATCGGGTCTTCCACGGTAATGACATTACGCTCTTGAAAATCAATCGTTTGCAGCATACCGTAAAGGGTCGTTGTCTTGCCGCTGCCGGTTGGGCCGCAGACCAGAATCATTCCCTGCGGCTGCTGAACGATTTTGGTCAGCATCTTGACCTGCTCTTTAGAGAAACCAACTTCTGGCAATGTCAGCATTCCCCGCGTCTGGTCCATCACACGAATCGCCAGTTTTTCGCCCCCGAGCACGCCGGAGGTGGCCATTCGGAAATACACCTCACCGTTTGAAATCTTCGCCATGAACGCGCCATCCTGGGGCCGTCGTTTTTCCGCAATATCCATCCCGGCAATCGCCTTTAAGCTGTTAATCAGCGCGTTACAGGCAGCACTGTCAACCATCTCATGAATTCGCAGAAATCCGTCCACCCGAAACCGAATTGTGTACTCGGAATCGCTTTTGGGATCGATCAGGATATCGCTGGCCCGGCTGTTAATGCCGGCCAGAATCATCTCGCAAGCACGTTCCTGAACTTTTCGGCTGCGAGGGTCGCCTTGAATCTGACGTGAATAGACCGACTCGAATGACCGGCCGGAAGTATCCAGCAGTTCAATGGTCCGAGGCGTTAAATCAGCCGCTTTTTTGCGTGTCGGCTTTTCCAGAATACAGGCCAGTGTATAGGTGAAAATGTCGGATGCCGCCAGCTCTCCATCCTGAACCTTCTGAACAGTATCACCCACAAACAAAACAAAAAGATGCAGCGGGCCAAAGACCAGCGCAACAATATTGGACAAATAGCGGAATTTGTTATTAATCAGGGGGCTGTTTTCAGAGCGCTGGACGGAATAGAGGCATAAATAGAACCAGCCGATAAAGAAGGTTGTTTTCAGCGGGCTAAAAGAGAGCGTACTGTCCCCGGCTAACTCAGTTAACGCCCCCACTAATAATAATTGCGAGCAAGCATCCACACTTGCCGCTAAAACGCCCATCGATACCATAAAAGACTCTTCCTTCACAAAATTATCGCGATAATAATACAGGAAATAAGTCTTTTTGGCAATCGTTTTTTGCTAAAAAAGCATTTCAAGAGAAAGTTTAGTCAGGATACGCCTGTTGCCCCGCCTGCTCCATTGGTATTGAGCGTCTCAAGAGCGGTTGGCTCTTTGAATCGTTCGATGGCTTGGCGCAGCCCCGCAGTGACCGCCGCAACACGTGACAGTTCTTCGGCCGTCAGCGGGAAATCGGCACAGCGATAGAGAAATAGAAAACCCAGCCCCTGCCCGAACCGCCCTAACGGCAGCGCCGCGGCGGAAATCGTCTTGAGGATTGCCGGCGGCCCCTGCAAACCCATCCGAAGCAGTTGTTCCAACGAGCACATCCGGTTCATCTGGCTGATTTGCACGACAACCGGCTGCGGAAACCAGTCCTGTAAATGATGTGTTTCAATTTCCCGCGGGCAGCTGGCGGGATCGCCATAGATGCGGAAACCGTCACCTTCCAGCAGAAAAACAGCACATCCGGCCTCCTGGACATTGGCTTCGATGCTTCGCACGGCTGTCGCCAGCAAAGACGACTGCTCTGAGCAGCCCAGCAGCGATTCATAAAAGGTGACCGCAAAATTTATACGTGACTGCTTCTGCGCAAACAGATGATGAGCCGAAACCATATCGCTGCACAAAATATCAATCTTTCGGTCCTGCGTCGCCTGTCGGCTGCGCAGATGCCGGATCACATTTAAAGCCCGCTGATTGTGTCGTGTTCCCACGTTCGTATCCTCAAATCAGAATCAGAGTTTTTCACCAGCAGGATATCGACATTTTTACGCTGTCACTTAACCGCCTTCTCGCAGAATTTGTCGAACCAGCCCCACTTGTTATCGGCCCTATGAGAGGTATTTCAATTCCTCAAAAAAAGAAGGCGACAGGCTATAAATACTTACAGCCTATCGCCTTATAGAAGCTACTAACAAACAATTCAGAATTTAGAGAAGCCAGTTTAAGAAGAACAGGTCCAAATCATCGAGGTCGACGTCGCTGTCGCCGTCCAAATCGCTGCCGCCGCACGGCGGGAAGTCACCGCAATCGGTTTCCAGCCACTGCAAAGCAAACATGGCGAAATCCTCAAGGCCCATGTGGCCGCGGTACAGGTTATGCACCTCAAGCGACATATCTGCCTGCAGTAGTCCGCCCAGCGCATCTTCAGCCTGAACCGTAACGCTGTGAGTGCCGATATCGGCTGCTTCAGGCAGGCCTGTCACCGAACCGTTGGAGGCAATGTCGAGCCAGGCCGGGCCGGAAATCTTCGTGAATGTCAGCGGATCGGCTTCGGGGTCGGTGACCAGCAAAGCGAGATCACTTTGGTAGCTGATGCCTTCCCGTGCCGGTTCGCCGTCAAACGGATCCGGAAATTTCGGCAGCGAGTTGATCTTCGCCCTGCCGTTATTATACAGCTCGGCAATCTCACTGGATCCGAGCGCTCGGTTCCAAACGGTGACCTCGTCGATCAAACCTTTATAGCTGCGATAGGAATAGTCGCGGCCAATGTTCGTAATGCCATCAAACTCCTCGATGTCATGCGAGACATTATTGACGGCGCTCTGGTTATTGACATACAGCGTTGCCTTGCTCGGCTCAACCACCAAGGCGATAAACGCCCATTGGTTATGTGGAATCGTCAGGCCCGAAGCAAAATTATAGGTGCTTGATGTGCCGTTCCAGTGATAACCCAGTTCGAGCGTCGTGCCGCGGAAATTCATACCTGCCGTGGTGGAACCGCCGCGTGAGAATATGATACCCGTGTAACTGTCCTGAGTGCCACTGCGTTTGACCCACGCCGTCATCGTAACATGATTAGAGTTCAAATTCAAAGCCGGCATTTCGACATAGTCATTATCGCCATCAAAGCTGAACGCCTGCTCATCATAGCCGGTATAGCCGGTTTTGGCAGTGACATTCGTCGCATGATACTTATCAGGGCCGGACATATCCTTGACGGTACTGCCGGACAGGTCGTCGTTGTCAAATGTGTAATACGCCTTCAACATCTTATCGCCGGTCGTAATATTGATCGTATAGGTACTGGTGTTGCCCACACTGGACTGAAGCGTAAAGCTGAAGGAATCCTCAACGCCCGCTTGCGTCGCTTCGTAGGTCCAGGTACCGTCGCCGTTGTCCGTAAATTCACCTTGGGACGGCGGTATGACCTCGGTGACATTGGCAACCCCGTCGAGTGAAAGCGCGCTGCCTTCAATGTCGAAAACATATGTCGAGCCTAGGGCCACTTCAACATCTCTCAGCGATGTTACCACCGGCAGCCAGTCCGGCAGCCCCATCGCGTTGACCTGAGAAATCGCCGACGAAGAGGCTTCCAGCTTCCAGCGATTGACCATATAATTGACCATGTTATAGCCGGAGGCCTGTGACCAGCGAATCAGCCACTGGTCCTTCTCTTCCTGGCCGCCGCTCGGCAATGCACCGGGATTCGTGGCATAATCGTCGTGGTAAGTCTGAAAGACCGCCCGGTAAGTATCCCAGCCAAATCCATCGGCAAGCTGGAAATAGAACGGATACGGGTCTTTGTCATCGAAGTTCGGTTTTGAGCCATCGTTGATGGTCGAAATGGCCCGGTTCATGACCTCTCCGGGATAACCGCAGTATCCCCATCCGCCGGTTGAAATATTGTTGGTGGCGCCTTCCAGGGACGCATTCGAGAAAATATTCACCGTAACTTCAACATCACCGGGGAATGTATAGTAATTGTCCCATCCCCAGGCCTTATCCGGTCTGCGCTGGGATTCGTGACCCAATTCATGGAACCATCCCCAGTCGCCGTTTGCCTTCTGGACGGTCAGGTTCGCCAGATTCGTACCGGAACCCGTGGGGCCTTGGGTTGGATAACCGGCATGCAGATATCCAACGCTGATTTGCACATCAATATTAATGCGCTCGCCATTTGTCCGAAGATGATCCAGAGCACCGACATAGTCCTGGATCGCCACAACACTGTCCCAGTATTCCATCACCGCTTCCATGTCATCCACCGTCCGAACGTATTGAGACGGGAATGAAATCGCCAGATGATCGCAAACCAATTCTGCGAACGGTGCGGGATTGTCACGGATGCCCGCTACCCACTGGGCGTTAGTTGTTTCACCCAGTACAAAATACGGAGCTTCAATGGCGCCGTTGATTTGAATATCAAAATCACTCATCGCCGGCGGTGTTGAGCCAACGTCGAAATAGACCGCGCCGCCAAAGGCGCTGGCAATCTGAACGGTAGTACTGTCAACATTGACCGTGCGGGATATACCGTAGGGAATCCGGTTCCAACTGCTTCGGCCGCTGATATTGTCCACATGGCCGCTCAGACGGACATTAAATCCTCTGCCTGCGACCCCGGCGGGCACTGTCACAGTGATTAACTCACCCGGAGCCGCATACAGCCCGGTACTGTGCCACCGCGATTTTGCGGTATCAATGCGCACCGTTCGGTTCACGCGCGCCGCGCCGGCAGGGATTGTCCCGTACACCGCCTCAGCGGTTCGATGAGCTGTCACTTCATCGAATGGGGTCTGCTGCAGCAGTGAAGCTTCGCGACGAATCAGTCCTTGTTCAAAGGGATCTGACAGAGGCGTTGCCGGCGTTGGGTTGATGGATTCGATGCGGCCGGCTAATTGAGCATCGAGCCGAGCCAGCAGGTTATCACCTTCGGGCAGAAAATCAAAAAGTCGTCCCATCACAACACCGGCGATATCCAACTCGGTACTGGAATAACCGTCCGAATCTTCAAGTATATCCAGGACATCCTCAGAGGTTGTCTGACCGGAGGAACGGGCGATGTTCAGGGAGCCTCCGCCATCTCTGCCAAATCCGATGCCTGCCTGACGAAGTACACGGTTTCCGGGAGCGTTCTTAATATCCCCCCACCACCAAACATAGCCGATACCGTAATCGGACAGAAATAATGCCCCGCCGTCACGAGCAAATTCAATGACAGCATCCACGTTACTCTGTGACATGCTCGAACCCAGCCAGCCAATCAATATATCCGCATCGGCCAGTTCCACGGCAAAATTATTGCTCTTGACCACATCAGTATATCCCTGTGCAGTCAGCCATGTATCGGCGTTATTGCTGTCAACGTTGGTAACGACAATTTTAATATTTTTGCTGCTTGTTCCGGTCAGCCATTCGATGGCGTTCAGATAATAGGTTCCGGTATCAGCGGTGCCGCCGTAGCTGTTCATCCGGAGCCACTGATGGTCCGGCATGGCCAGTACGCGACCATGGCCCAGCGTCGCCGCGGCGACAATTGGGTCACTGCGATTTTCGCCGCCGTAATGACCGATGCTGTAAGCGGTTGGGCCGTAGGCTACGCACCCACTGGCACCACTGGGATCAGCGAGCGTGCTAACACCGCTTAAGATCGCAGTGCGTGCAGCTTCTTCATCGAACATCGCGTTGACGCTGATGCTGACAGTACCGATTGAACTGCCGGACCCGTCAGTAACCGTATAATCAAATGTATCCAGTCCGGCAAACCCGGCCGGAGGATTGTAGGTTAAGGTTCCGTTACCGTTGCTGGTCACAGTTCCGCCCTGACTGCTGCTTGAATCAAATGATTGAAGTGACAGGGCATCGCCGTCCGCGTCTGTATCGTTAACGAGAGGATAACAGGTACGAGAGGCATTTTGAGCCGTCAGATGCAGGTCATCGACCGCCTGCGGCCCGGCGGCCCAAAGCGTGCCGCACACCAATAATATTAACATACAAGTTGCCAATGATTTCATCACAATAATCCTTTCCCTACCTGCCGGACAACGATAACCAACAGACACGCTTTAAAAATCAAACCCAAAAACGGATTTACGGTTATTAAAAACCACCCCATAAATATGAATCAAACTAAACGCCGGCTTCAAACCGACCACCGCGACTAAGCACGGCGTATATAAAAATCGGGCCATCGGGTGGTTTCCGGGGAAACCACCCGACTGACCCTCGCTGACAGCACTTAAAACACTGCCGCGTTAATTACAATTCTCAAGCAAACGTGATATTAGTCACACAAGCTTGACGGTACACGCTGACATTCCAGCCAGTCGTCGGCAACAATCAACAGATCGTTGACGTCAACTTCACAGTCACCGTTCAGGTCAGCAGCCAGTGCACCGTCACAGGACGGGAAGGCGTTTTCGTACATGCCCAGAACCTGGACAGCATTGAACGCTTCGGACCAGATGCTGAAGTCATCGATAGTACCGTTCAGCGGAACTGTTGCATCTACACCTGCCCACAGAACACGGCGGGCTGTGTTGAGGTTAATCTCATTGGCCAGGGTGTTGACCAGTGCAACCGTCTGCTGGGCAACCTGGACACCGTTCAGGTAAACGGTACAGGTGGTGCCGTCATAGGTCGCTGTCATCATCTGCCAATCAGTCCCAAGCGGATTCGACGGCCAGATACCGGCCTGACCCAATTCGAATTCATAACCGCCATTGTAGCTGGCGAAGTAACGGTCCGAATTAACCGAGGGATCCAGCCATTCGTTCTGGCCGAAACCACCGATATTGGTCATCGCGGATGCCGCAGCTTCACTGGCGTACTTGATCCACAGGTTGATGGTCCACGACGCGGTACCTTCAAAGATGTTTCCAGCGCCGTTCGGCAGTGCGGCCGGAGAGGCCACGGTTGCCGTTACAGCCGTGTTCGGATCACCGTTGAAGTACAGAGCATGGTCGCCCGTGGTACCTGTGCGGCCACCGTCAACAACCCACTGAGCATCGGCATCATCAGCAAATCCGGCACCCAGGGCACCGTTCAGACCATTGCCTGAAGAGTCCGTTGCAACCAGTCCGGTGGTTTCATCAAACTTCCAGCTGACCACGCGGGTAAAGGGTGCTGAACCCGGATTCGTGGAATTGAGCCACTGAGCCGAGGTGTCGGAGATATCGAGCAGATCGACCTTGCAGTCACCATTAACGTCACCCGGGATAGCCGCAAGGCAGAAGTCCTGACCGGTCTTGATGGCATAGTCTTCGAGCATGTCATATTCACTGATGGCATAGCTGAAGATTTCCACTTCGTCGATCAGACCTTCATAACCCCATCCGCCGGTACCGGTACTGTATTGGTTACCGATAACAAGAGGATAAGATGTCGGTGCGCCCAGTGAACCTGCGATCGTACCCGTCAAGAAACCGTTCTGGTAAACCTTCAGTTCCTGGGTTGCGCCGTCATAGGTGCAGGCAACCAGATGCCAGTTGCCGTCATCAAGGCGTCCCCCTTGATTTCTGCTCAGTGGAGACATATTGGCCACAAGACCCGTACTGGCGTATTCACATTCATCGAACATCCGCCAACCTTGAGCCGGAGGATTCCAGGCATTACTGCTCTTGCCCATGTATGTGACATAACCGCCCACGCCGTAGGTCGGTTTAACCCAGAAACGAACGGTGAAGCCCTTGGGATAGAAATTGAAGTAGTCATCACTGCCAACGACTTCAATCTGATCGCCGCTGCCACGTGTAAACTTGGCGGCCTGACCGGCGCCGTCCCAACCGGTCTGATAGCTGATCTCACCGTTAGCAGGACCGACATAGACACCGTTGACATCCACAATCCTGTTACCAGGCAAAATCAGCCAATCATTACCACTGTAATCATTGGGATCACCGTCAAACGGAATGTACACTTCAAGCTGACCGATTTCAAGGCTGGCTATCTCAGACGTAATGGCATTCGAGCCGGCAATGGTATTGGTCAGAACAACATAGTAGTAGCCAGTGTCGGCCGGGGCAACTTCCAGGATATCCACCTGTGCAGAGGGACCGTCCTGAAGCAGTACGTCATCGCCGGGCGTGTCATTGGCAGCATCCGGAGAATAGTACCATGCGTAATTTTCAGCCAGTACGGCATCGACATCAAAGAAAGTGTCAGTGCCTTCTTCAACTGAAACAGAACGCGGCTGAACCATAATGACCGGATCGCCTTCAACATCGAAGTAGAAGTAGTCACCAGTGTAGGTTTCACCGCCTCTGACCGTGTCAACCCGCCAGACATAGGTTTTGCCGTATTCGAGTACCGGATCGTATGAACCGGTGGTGTTTCCGGCTTCGGCAAGCGCATCAAGCATATAGCTCGGGTTGCTCAGGTTCGGGTCAGTCACATCATATTCTTTGATGTACACATCATAAGAATCCGCACCATTTCCAGGCGCACTCCACGAAAGCACCGTGTCAATCGAAACCGGGGTGCCGCCATAATCCTTGTCAACATTACCGGGAGCAACTTGTGTGGCAACATTGTCACTGTCAACTTCCGAAATCAGGGAGTAACCGCTGATGCCGCTGTTGGCAGGCGTCTGGAATAAGATGGTCATGTCCGGTGCTGTCAGGCCGGAGAAAACAGCAATATTGGCCTGCTTCGTTGCCGGGCTTGTTGTCTCGGTTGCAAACAGCCAGCCGCCGTCATTCGGATCTGCTTTCAGACCTTCCTGGAACTCCGTACTACCATTCTGATCAATATAGTAATACGTCTGATCACCAATAGTGATCTGCTGCTGGTCGCCGGTACGGTTCGGATGCATGTAAGTGACTACGGTGTACTTACCGTACGGTACTTTTTGCAGTGCCGTCAGGGGTTTGGCCGGCTGAGCGTTACCATTGTGACCAATGAAACCTACGGCAACACGATATCTGTTCTTAACATCTTCCAGGCCCCACGGATCACTGGGATCATCAGCAGCAGTACCCGCGAAGAAGTTGGTAACATTCCGGTACCATGAGGTATGCCATTCAAAATCACCGGTATGGACGGCGATTGCCGTATCCGTTGTGCCAGTGTGGTCTTTGGCCAGATAGGTCTGGTCCTTGTAGATACCCTCGTTCCAGGTGCCGCTGGGACACTGCACCGGGAAAAGACCGTTTGGCTCATAGTAACCTGCCGTGGCATTCGATGATCTGGAAAGATACCAGTGGAAACCCCAACCGCCGGCTGATTCATACGACTGGAAGTTGTGGCTGATCGAACGCTGAGGAGAAGGGATCACTTCATCTGTCAGGATAATAACACCCGCCAGGCTTCCGCGATTTGAGCCGCTTCTCAGTTCACCGGTAATAGTACAGGTCGATCCGGTCGCATCGACAACCCAGTAGTTACCGCGAGTAACACCCGGTTCGATCTGTGTCCAGTAGCTACCGGTATTGGTGTTACAGGAATTGATGGAACCATAGACATCTGCGGTCGTTGTGGCATCACCGCCCAAGACCCATGTCCCGTTCACATCAAAGTTCACCATGGCCGTGTCACCCTGACCCGATGTGTACAGGCCAACAATCTTATAGTTGGCATACGGGATATTGGTGAATGTAACAGAGGCACCCTTGCCGGTGGCGTTGGGATCGCCATCATCAAGATAACCGACAGCCAGTTTGTGCTGGTCGTCGCCAACACCGTCGCCGTTGTACCAGGTGGTTGAACAAGCCCACTCGACAGTGATACCGGTCGATGCACCAGTCGCATCAACCATATCGACAACTGTACCGGCAGTCTTATCGCCCGTAGTAGGCGTCATACTGCTGTTCCAATAGCTGCTGTTAGTTGAAAACGGTCCGATGTACTGGCCACCGGCGAAGACCTGGTTGCCCGGGTTCTCGCCAAAGTTCATCGAGACCTGATTAAAGGCAGCAAACACTTGCCCGGTTGCTGCCAGCATCGTCAACGCAACGATGCACAAAAATAAAACTTTTTTCTTCATTTTTAAGACCTCCAGAATAAGGTTAAATGAAATATTTTCCGACATACATCTCATAACACTCCATTATGAACATTTACAATCCGTTACACCCTCCTTCTCTCAATACAATAGTTTTCATCATGGCATCACCTCCACATAAAGTTGATATTAGATTTACTGCATCCGGTTTCACGCAAACCGTCTTACTATTGATGTGTCTTCACATCCCTTATTTTCCCGTAGGGTATTAACATAACAATTGTGTGTTAAAGCTCGGATGTAGCCGGTTGAGACATTGCTCAACATACCAGGATAGATGCCCCTCCAGCCAATCTATATCCGCAGAACATCAACAGAAAAAACAACGACTCAAACACACTTCAATGAGTATAAGTCCTTTAAAAATAAGAAATAAGGGTTCAAAACGCAGTTCGCAAAGAACGATACAGTCTCCGGTGGATGCCTTTGATGCTTTCCAATTTCTCAGAAATACCTTGAATTTCTAATGTTGCGTGTCTATAAACGAAAAAAGCGTTTGATGTGGGTACAGAAAAACCCCGTCATTCAGCGCTGTGGGCCAGTGTGCACTCGCCAAAGTTCTTCACTGGCTCACCCTTTTTATACTCGCAAATACCTATTTTTGTTCAAGGCATGTTTAATTTGTTCATAAAACTACTTACTATGCCTATTTTATTTTTAAAGAGCGAAATCTTACTTCCTTTTCACCTGTTCTAAAGCTGGCTATCGAGCCAAAACTCGGACAAGATTACAAGGTCATCTATGTCCACATCTTCGTCTCCACTCAAATCGCTGCCGCCGCAGGCCGGAACATCAACACAGCCGGTACTTAGCCAATGAAGCGAAAAACCGGCCAAATCTTCAAGGCCTAACTCGCCTGTAAACAGATCATAGACCTCAATACTTAAGTTTGTATCGGCAAACGCCCCGCCACTATTAACAACTCGCACAGTAAATACGTTCGGGCCGACATCTTTATTGCTTGTCATGCCGGAAAGCGTACCGTCAGCCGCAACCGAAAGCCATTCAGGACCATCAATCTTGCTGAATTCCACAGACCCATAACCGACATCGGCAAGAGTATCAGACACTGTTTCCGAGTAATTCCTGCGTTCAAAAGCGGCCGTTTTAATCGTCGGGTTCGAGATAAACTCCGGCAAAGGCGGAAAACTGGCACTGAGATAGGTGCCGCTGATGACTTGCCGCGAAAAACCGGGGCCGGACCATGCCACCGCAAGGTGATCGCCGCCGCCGCCTTCTTTTTGCAGTGCCTCAATATAATAGCTGTTACCGTCCACCAGCGTCACTGCAGATGACTGCTGCTCGGGATTGGCATCCCAATCTTTGTAATCGGTCCAACCGGAAACCGAGCCGATCAGTGAGGCGTTAGCCGGGTCATGGTCACTGCTGAGCCAGAGTTCACTGCCGTCATCGGAGGCGATCCAGAAAGTATAGCTGCCTTTCGCCGGCGGCGTCAGCCATCCGGACATCCTCCTGCCATAACTGTCACCAGTGTACTGCGGCGTCTGAAAACTGCCGGCAACCTCAATGCTGTCCGGGCTGTGCGGATATTTTGAACTGCCGGTCAAATCTGAAACATTGTTACCGCCAATGCCGTTATAGACTTCCTCAAGAATGCCATTTCTGCTAACAACTGTCAAATCAACGGCCGCCGTCTGCTGCCCCTGACCACTGGTGCCGGCAACAGTATAGGTAAAACTGTCCGGACCGTAATAGCCTGCATCGGGAATGTATCGCAGCGTGCCGTCACCGTTATCACTGACAACGCCGTGGGCCGGCTGAGTAAATTCGACAATATCCGGTTTACCGCCTTCCAGCTTATTGTCATTGGCCAATACATCGATCCTGTTGTACTTGTTATGGAATGCGGGCATCTTGTCATTGGTAACCGTCATGATATTGGTCTTGACGTCAGTAATGATGCCGTCAGCATCTATTTCAAACTCATATTCGTGCCCATGCGCTTTGACGCGAATGTCGGTGATGAAGCCCAGATTGTTCCGCGTCAGCCAGGCATGTGTAATGGTATATTCTGCAGACTGCCCAACACCTCGGGTATCATATAAAACCACTTTGTTCAGACCCGCCGAGACGTAATCCAGAAAATCAACACACTCATTAATATTGGCCTTCATGGGGTCAACGCCGTTTTCAACACCGCGTCGCCACCGATCAATCGCCGCCACCAGACGACCTTCGGAATGAGACAGGTGCTGGTTGGCCTGTGTGGCCAGTGCCTCCTGCGGTGCTCCGAAGAACCAGTCAATACTTCCTCGCATGAAAGACAGTCCTCGCCAAGCACTGCCAGGGCCGGTTGACCAGTAGTCGCTCCAGGCGGTATCCCAGTTGCCCGACACACCATCCCAGTATCCCTGAGTCTGGAAGTGGGATTTGGTCTCGTTCCAGTCGATCCAGCCGTTGCTGCCGGTAACAATATCCGGGCCGCCCGCATGGGCCATCATTAAACCCTTCCGCCGCCAGAGGTCTTTATTACCGCAGCGGTTTAAATACCCATCGAGTGAATGGGTCACTTCATGTCCCATCACCAGCGTAAAGTAATCACCGCGATAGGCTCCGGAACCGAAAATCGCTTCAATGACTGGGTCATGGTCGTTATGGAAACCATCACCGCTGTCACCGCCGGTTTGCGATGAGAAGGTATTCTTGGCACCCCGGAATGAGTTGACTGTACCGCCCCGACCATCACCCCAGTAATGATTTAAGGTTAGCAGTGAATCCGGAAAGATCTCACGCGGCAGACTATTGATATATTTCAGAATTGATGCACGCTGTCCGGAGGACGATGTCTTGTTTTCTCCGACATGCAGAAATGTCGTCAGGTAGATCTCACGCAATCTCCCGATCAGTCCTACTGCATCGGCTACATTTGTTCGGTGGGTTGGCGTATCCGGCAGCATCTTGTGCATCGTCATCAGGTTCTGGCCGGCTATACTGGGTAAATGATGATACTCATTGGTATCCAGCGCCGAATCCATTTGCAGGAAGGAATAACTCCCAACATGAGATGCCATATCCGTGAACATCTGCTGACGTTCCGTGATAGGCGCTGCTAACATGTGCGAAATAATGGTTCGGCTGTTGGCGTTAATCACCTTCAGCAATGCCTGGTCATTCGCTTCAAGCGCATCGCCGAGCCCGGTGGGATGGGCGTCATAAATCGACTCATTTTCCGCGATGCAGTCAGCAACTGTTTTAGCCGCACCATAAGCAATAAAAACATTTGAACCGGCATGCCCACCAATCAGAATATCGTAAACTCCATCGGCGTTGAAATCGGCAAAATCAACAATCGCGCCATCTGTATGCGCCTTCATGTCAACGGAGGCCCCAACCGTATCCGTAATCACCAGTGTACCGCTGGACACCAGACCGCCGTTCAGTAACGGATCAAACCAGTATGTAATGCTTCCCCAGTTGATTCCCTGCAGGAGATCGATGACTCCATTGCGGCTGATATCGAATAATCGCGGATAAAGATTGTATGAACTGCTGTTCAGGGATTCATAGTCATTGCTGTCGTACCGCGCCGTAGAAGCCGTCCCTACATTTCGGTACACACGTACGTCACCCGACCAGCGGCCCATAATCACATCGGGCAAGCCATCGCCATCCCAGTCGCCAACATCGAATCGGGGATCAGGCAGCTCAAAATCGCTGTTGTTAGGCTGTTTAGCGATGACCGCTGCGGCATAAACTGGAATCGCACCAGCAGCCGATGTATTTCGATAGATACGGATTTTGTTACTGTTGTCAACCGCCACAAGGTCATCAACACCGTCACCGGTCATATCCATCAGAGTAATCAAAACACTTCCGCCCAAAGCAATATCCACCCCCGCGGCCTGCACTTTGACACCCGCTGAAAACGACGCGGATGTCGGTGAGCCGGTATTGATATAGCGCCACACTGCTCCGCTGTGGCCGACAAGCAGGTCAGAATCACCGTCGCCTTCCCAGTCAATCGCCCGGGGCACCCGCCGACCGCTCAGCGAGATATCCACACCGCCGGCCTGAATGGGCTGAAAATCTTCAAATGTCGTCGTCCGGTTTTGGCCCGCAGCCCCTGCATCTTCGATAATGTTGACATGCACGTTTGAACGTCGAAACCCGCCCCGATCGTCTTCGATAACCACATTAAACCAATCGGCACCGACATAACCCGCGTCCGCCGTATAGGAAAAGCTGCCGTCACCGTTATCTGCAACGGTTCCATGGGCAGCCTGAGAAAAACTGACAACCGACAAGCTGTCCTGTTCCGGATCGTATGAATTGAAGAAAACACTTGCGGTGGAGAAAGACGCGGTGTTCGTCCCCTGCGTCGTCACTTCCCAGGTCTTTGGCGCGTGATTGTCCATAAGCTGCGCAACCATCGCCGCATCAATCACTTGATTGAAAACATGTATCTGGTCCAGGCGACCGGCATAATATCCGCTGCCGGGGCCGATCCCCTCAACCCTGCCGATACTGGTAAATGTTGAATTTTTTATACCAACCGGCCCGACTGAAGCAGCGGACAACACGCCATCGAGATAGATTTGCGACGCACCGGTTGAAGCGTTTCGGGTAATAACAACATGGTGCCATCGTCTGTCGTTGACGACTGTATCAGAAGTTACCACCGGGCTGCCGTCCACCGTCAAAGCAACTTTTCCAGCCGCGTCGATGCCGCCCCACTGGATCTCGTCTGATCCCGTGATTCCCGCCACTGATGCACTGGGCGTCCTTATCCAATAAGACAGCGACGATGATCCACCGAGTACGCCGGAAAGATCAGCCTGCAAAAGCAAATAATCCTCAATGCCGTCAAATTTCAGGCTGGTAAACTGAACACCGGACTTCCATGATGACGCGGACATGTTTTGAAACGAACCATCATTGTTTCCGACGCTGTCATAAGCAACTGTACCGGAATAAACTGTACCGAAGGCGTCATCGTGCCAATCCGATCCCTCGTCAAAATTCCAGTGATGCACCAACCCTTCGGGGGCTGCGTTAACCTGTCCGAAAACACAGACACAAATAATGATAATCGCCGCTTTAAAACACGTTCTTTTCAATACCAACTCTCCGGAAACCTGGATGTCATACCATTACGTTTAAACTATCTAATTCGCTCCATACTCACTTATATAATTACCGGCCTTCCCGTTGATAGATCGGGCTGCCGTCAGTCCGGGTCATATCCCTTTTTGTCTTGAACTCTTTATGCCATTTCAACGACCACATCTGGCTGAGTTCGACCGGACGCTGGGAACCGTCCACAAATCCGACATTGGTTTTATCCTCGTGACGATAGGTCAGCAGCCGACCCATGTGGGTGTTGGTAAACTCAAGATCAACATCAGGCGAATCTGTATCGCGCGGCCAGGTATCCACCCAGATCGAATCGGCAAAAACGGGGGTAATTGACGTGCTCTTTACTTCAGTGATCTTGTTGTAATAGAGATTATTCCGATCGTAAGCGGAACCACCGTTCGAATATACCCAGCCATTGATTGCATAAGAACCCTCTTCTGGCTCTTCCATTCCGTCCCAGAACCAAACCCAGGTTTGTCGGGCACGACCGAAACTGTACGTGGACATGGAACCGACACTGTCACGACGCTTGGTTCGCGGACAATAGCGGGCATCGTCAACCTCATCCAAAAAAGCAGTCAACTTGTTAATCCACAAACCGTTGGAGTAATTATATTCCTGCATCTTACCGTCGTTGGCTTCCGTGTAGAGAATTGTCGCCAACTGCATACTCTTTAGATTTGACCGGCAGAGAATATTCCGTGCCATATCCTTGGCCTTGCTTAAAGCCGGCATCACAATCGCCAGCAACAGAGCGATAATAGCAATCACAACCAGTAATTCAATTAATGTAAAACCTCGTTTTTTACTCATTTTCAACCTCGTTTTTTGCCGTTTCCATAATCCGTCTCAGATTATCCATCCAATCCGTTTGCTGTTGCGATCTTGCTGCTGTTTGTAATCTTTGACCCTTAGTTTTATTAACACTGTGTTTTAATATGATTCCAGTTCGAGAATGGGATTGCCAAAAAATGTCCAGTCTCCACCGGTACCGTCGCCGCCATCAGTGGTGATCAGTGTCAAAAAGCGGCAGCGGTCATCAATTTCCACACTAAAATTCTTATAATCAATCCCCTCAGTATTTTCCTTGGTATTGGTCACATGCAGCATGTCTTCCTGAACGCCGTCCACGAGAATCCACACGGCAGCTTTTACCGCTTGGTAACTGCTGTCCTCCAGGCCGCCGACCGCGGTAAAGCGCTGAATGCGGACACCCGGCATAGCAGCCCGGATGGCATCCAAATCAAAGGTGATGCCGCAATTAGCATGCATGAAAATCATAGAGTTCGCAGAATTGCCGTATTCAGTTCCGCCCATATAGGGCAGATGTTTACTTTTATGACCACCCCATCCGGGCGGCAGGATTTTTTGTGTTCTAATGTCCGTATCATACAACAGCGTCGTATCCGGACATTCAGCAAAGATATGCCC
>JANQGW010000155.1 GCA_028282905.1 Sedimentisphaerales bacterium
CGCAAAAACAGGCAAATTATTACAGCAATAATTTCTTTTTTGTAAAAATATTTAATCTGTATATCTGGAGCCACACTAGCTCTTGGTCCTTTCGTTGCAGGTGCATTGTACAATCACCCTAATAATGCGAAATCTCTCTGAAAAGAAATAACAGCATCGAAACTTCCCTTCAGCCCCTGAAAATAAGTCCCACTGATCCATAGAACCTTTCTTTGGACCAAATCAGAGCCTCACCAGCCCCTTCTCTGTAATATCTACCCCAACTATGTCTCATACATAGGAAAGCAGCACAGGAGCGAAATGTGGGGCTGGTGTGAAAACTGGGACAGAGGGGGAAGAAGAAAATGCTTTATGAAGTATTTATAAACCTGTCAAAAGTGATTTAAGTCTTTTTTTAAAAATAATTTAGAAAAATCTCCAATCCTATTGAGTAGTGATAAAGAAATCTGTAAGGTAGGGTTATAGTTGATATTTTTATCTAAATCCCAAACGGGATTCTTAAACGTTGTATGAATTAGAATGAGGTTATTTTAAGTATGAACAAAGATGTAGAAGTGAAATTTATTGGAGCAAGTTATTTCGCAGATGGAACAGTAGTCCCAGATTTATTGACAGAAGAGGAAGCGATCAAGTTCTTGAGGCTGGATGATGGAGGAACCAAGCATCCCAAAACCACTCTTGAGTATTACAGGGTAGAAGACCGACTCAAAGCCACCAAAGTAGGTAAAAAACTCAGATATCTTAAATCAGAACTTCTCAAATTTCTGAAATATCAGACAGATTTTGAAAATGGAGATATTTCATAGAAACCGCTTGAATGTGATTCATTGCAGCGGTAGTGTGGGGCACCATTTTTGAGGAAAGTTAGATATGAGAATAAGAAAAGATGTAGTAGTTAGTAAGAACAAAAGCAGTAAAACAAAACCCTGGATCGTTCGTTGGTGGGGAAAATATGATGTTAATAAGGAAAAACAGCCCAGACTTAGCAAGAGCTTCAAAACAAAGAAAGAAGCAGAGCGATTTGCCCAGTCATTAAAAAATGACATCCAAGATGGAATCTCAATCGAACCCAAGAAGATTACGCTCCAACAGCTTTGTGATAAATATTTAAAAGCCTATAAGCCAACATTGAGATATTCCTCATATCGAGCATATATAAGCACAACTGACCGTCTAAAAGAATATTTTTCCCCTTACTGCCGTATCAACTCAATCAGGAAAGAAGATGCTATCATTTTTATCAATAGCCTTATGAATCAGATAACTGACGAAGAGGCTTCAGACTCAACAAGAAGCAGACATCTCCGTCAATGCAAACGGATATTCAATATTGCACAGGAATGGGGCTATACTCGTAAAAATCCCTTTAAAGGCATCAAACTTGGAAAACTCAAGAAAAAGGACTGGCACTCAATCACAACAGAAGAGTTTGCCAATATATTAAATGCCGTTGAAAACCATGCCGAATCTTTAAAGATCAATATTGACGTTGATAAAATTCGACTTCTTCGTTTGAAAGTATTCTACTCTGTTATGTACTATTGCGGCTTAAGATTCGGTGAAGCGGCAAATCTTCTCTGGGACAATGGGGATATAGATTTTGAAAACAATCAAATAAATATTGCCAACCGCTTCCCCCAAAAAGACATCCCAATTTTCAATGTAAAAGATTATGAAACCCGCTCCATCCCCGTACCTCGAAAAGTCATGAAATTGCTCAGAGAACTCAAGCAGAAATCCAGACAAGACAGTCCCTTTGTCTTTCATTCAGCAGATGGTTATGAACGACTTCTGAAACGCTGGCATACCTATTGTCAGAACAAAGGAGAAGATTGGAACAGTAAAAATGTCATCACAAATGCGAGAAGAAATTTCAAACAATTTTGTAAAAAAGCGGGTATTAAAACCAATAAGGTTCTGACGCTTCAATCTCTGAGAAAGGGTTATGGTACCAATATGGCAAGACTTGGTGTCCCAGCCAATACTTTGAAAGATTTAATGGGTCACTCTTCGATCACTACTACAATGGAATTTTATATCAAAACATTGGATGAAAATAAGATTTCTGCCGCAGAAAAACTTAATGATCTGGCTGTTATGTGAGAAATCCCCCTTCTACACAATTCAAGGCTTCTTCCTCTCTCTTCCCACTTCTTCCTATCAAACCTTTTTAACTCTCTTCTGACCCTCTACTTCATCAATTTGACAGATTAGCCCCCACTGCCTCCCAACTGAAAACTAAATTAAAAGGTACTATTTCTGGACTATGAGAGGGTAAAGAGAGAATAATTGGAGTGAGTATAAATAAAAAAAGCCTCGTTTCTGAGATAGAAACAAGGCTTTTTAAGTGGGCGCTGAGGGACTTGAACCCCCG
Source organism: Sedimentisphaerales bacterium (assembly GCA_028282905.1). Classification (GTDB taxonomy): domain Bacteria; phylum Planctomycetota; class Phycisphaerae; order Sedimentisphaerales; family Anaerohalosphaeraceae; genus 4572-13. The sequence continues at coordinate 2,375 of JANQGW010000155.1, forward strand.
ACCCCCTGCTTGTAAGGCAGGTGCTCTAGCCAACTGAGCTAAGCGCCCGGAAGTGGAGTACTATACGGATTTTGGGGGTGCGTGTCAACCTTTTTGCCGGTCAAATCGCCAATTCATTGAAAAAACGGCGAATTCGTGCTATATTGCTCGGGGCCGGGGTATTTCGGCTTTCATTTGAAATACCATAATCCTTTTATTAACAGATAGTTAAGAGAAAGAGGCACACCATGAACCTGTTTGAAGCCGTCACACGGCGATATTCCTGCCGGGATTATCAAAACCGCCCTGTTGAAAGCGAAAAGCTGGAAGAAATCCTGAATGCCGCCCGCTTGGCGCCGTCTGCGCGGAATATGCAGGACTGGCGGTTTGTGGTAGTAACGGATTCGGAAAAACGCAAGGCACTACAAAAAGCGGCGGCTGACCAACCATTTGTCGGGGCCGCCCCGGTCGTTATCGCGGCGTGCAGCAATACGAATAAGCGAATGAACCTGTGCGGCCAGCCCTATTCGTCCATCAACGTCTCTATCGCCCTGGAACACATTGCATTGGCGGCGACTTCGCTGGAGTTAGCAACCTGCTGGATCGGTTCATTCAAACCCCACCAGGTACGAAAAATTCTGAATATCCCAACCTCCATCGAAATCGTCGAATTGATGACGCTCGGCTACCCGGCTGACAAAGGCACTTCACCCAAGCGTCTGAAACTGGATGAGATTGTTTGTTATGAGCAATGGAACTTGTAATTGGCAGCAATTCTGTCATAAAAGATAAACTGCGCAATACAGGAGAGATATTATGAAACAGATACCCATTAACAAGAACTATATTCCCCCGATGCCGGTTGTCTTGGTCGGTACAGTTGTTAACGGAAAAACAAATTTCATGACGGTCGGCTGGTGCAGCCGGGTTAATGCTTCGCCTCCAATGATCGGCGTGGGCATTAACAAAGTCCATTTGACACCGACCGGCATCATTGAAAACGAAACATTCAGCGTGTGCGTGCCTGACAGCCGGGCCGAGCCGCTGGTTGATTATTGCGGGGTTGTTTCCGGCAAAAGAGCGGATAAATCCGGCGTCTTTGAAACATTTTCAGGCGAGCTTGAGAATGCCCCGCTCATCAAAGATTGCCCGGTGAACCTGGAATGCAGGCTCGTTGAAAAAGTGGATCTGCCGTCGAATTATTTCTTTATCGGAGAAATTGTCGGCGCATACGGACGCGACGACATCCTTGAAAATGAGAAAATCGTACAGGAAAAAATAGACCCGATGATTCTGACCATGCCGGACAATCGTTACTGGAAACTGGGCCAGCAGGCCGGCAAGGCATGGAAAGACGGTCTTGAAATCAAGAAAGAAAGGAACGACTGATTATGAAAGTACTCGCGATCAACGGCAGCCCGCGCAAAGGCGGTAATACGGAAATACTGATCAAGAAAGCACTCGCGCCTATCGAGGCGGCGGGTATCGAAACGGAAATTATCCAGATCGGCGGCAAGGCCATCCGGGGGTGTATTGCCTGCGGCAAGTGCTTTGAGATGCAGAACCAAACCTGCGTGATTGATAAAGACCCGGTTAATGGCATCGTTCAAAAAATGGTCGAGGCCGATGGCATTATCCTCGGCAGCCCGACTTATTTTACGGATGTGACGGCGGAAATGAAGGCCCTGATCGACCGGGCCGGGTATGTAGCGCTGGCAAACGGCGCATTGCTGAAGCATAAGGTGGGTGCTGCGGTTGTAGCGGTTCGCCGGGGCGGAGCGCTGCATGTTTTTGATACGATGAACCACTTTTTCCAGATCAACCAGATGTTTATCGTCGGCTCGACCTACTGGAACATGGCCTACGGCCTGCAGCCCGGCGATGTTGAATCTGACGAAGAAGGTATGGCAAACATGGCGAACCTTGGCGAGTCAATGGCCTTTCTTCTCAACAAGCTAAACTCTTAAACAACCGTCTGCTCTCGAAAGGATGCGATCATGGCACAGTACGTTTCTGACAAGCAATCGTTTCGGAACACATCTCTGTTCTGTTGTATACTGCTGTTCCTTTGCCGTTGCCCGGTTTTTGCCGTCAGCATTGCCAAAGACGGTACAGCCAACGCCGTCATTGTCGTCAGCGAGAATGCTTCGGAGCCGGTTCGGCATGCGGCTTCGGAACTGGCTGATTTTCTTGGACAGGTTTCCGGGGCTGAGTTCACAATCTCCCACACTGCCGGCAACTCCAAACCCCGGCTGCTGGTCGGGCCGACTGCGGCACGATTGGCCGATCCCAATTTTACCACCAAGGGACTGGGCAGCGACGGGATGGTGCTGAGCAGTGTCGGCAATGATTTGATTCTGGCCGGCGGAGAGCCGCGCGGCACGCTGTATGCCGTTTACACCTTTCTGGAAGATGTGGTGGGGTGCCGGTGGTGGGCGTCGGATGCCAGTACGATCCCGCACAAGCCCACACTGACGATTGACAAAATGCACCTGCGTTATATCCCGCCGCTGGAGTATCGCGAGCCATTCTGGACCGACGCTTTTGACGGCAACTGGGCCGTGCGGAACAAGGCCAACGGCAACTCCGAACGGCTTGACGCCAAACGCGGCGGCAAGCACCGATACGAAGGGTTTGTGCATACTTTTTATCGACTCATCCCGCCGAAAAAGTATTTCAAAAAACATCCCGAATGGTTTAGTGAAATCAACGGCAAGCGAAAACACGACCACGCACAACTCTGCCTGACCAATGAGTCCATGCGGGCGGAACTGATTAGAAATCTTCGTACAAATCTTAAGAAAAATCCCGCAGCAACCATTGCCTCGGTTTCTCAAAATGACTGGCGCGGCCACTGCCAATGCGCCAAATGCACCGCTGTTGACAAGGCCGAAGGCAGCCCGGCCGGCAGCATGCTGCGGTTTGTCAATGCCGTCGCCGAAGATATCGAAAAGGATTTTCCACATGTGGCTATCAGCACGCTGGCCTATCAATACACGCGCAAGCCGCCGAAAATTACCCAACCCCGGCCTAATGTCATCGTGCGGCTATGCAGTATCGAGTGCTCGTTCAGCAAGCCGCTGACCGACGAACGCAACAAGACATTCGCCGATGACATCCGCGGATGGTCAAAGATCTGCAACCGGCTTTACATCTGGGACTACACGACCAACTTCCGTCACCATATCCTGCCGCATCCGAACCTGCGAGTGCTCGGACCGAATATCAAGTTCTTTGTCGAGCACAGCGCCAAGGGTATTTTTGAACAGGGTGCCTATACGACACACGGTGCGGAAATGGCGGAACTGCGGGCGTGGGTACTGGCCAAACTGCTGTGGAACCCCGATCTGGACGACGACAAGCTGATTGATGAATTTTTGGATGGTTACTACGGCGCAGCCGCCGATTCGATGCGTGATTATATCAACCTGATGCATGACCGCGTGGAGCAAACCGGCGACAAACTCGGCTGCTTTGCCGATATTGCCGCCTCGAAGATTAAAGTCGGCTGGGCCAATCCGGATCGTTCCAAATTTATCACACTTGAAACACTGTCGCAGGGATTGGCATATCTGAAGGCTGCCGAAGCGGCGGTCAACGATGATCCTGAGAAAAAGTTTCGCGTTCAGTGCGCTCAACTACCAGTGCAGTATGCGTTTATGATGTGCTGGAATCCGATGCGACAGCAGGCTGAAAAAGCCGGCGCCGACTGGCCAATGCCCGACTCCATTCATACGGCATACCAGGATTTTTTGACGATTGCCAAGAAGAAAAAAATCACTCGGCTGGACGAGTGGAACAAAGGATTCAGAAATCTCGAAAAAGCCCTCGCTGCAGCCGGCTCGGAGCTTCTTGTTGAAGCGGAAAGTTTTCGCGGCAAAGGCGGCTGGAAAGTCGATCAGCAGTTTTGTGATCTGATGGGGTCGCCCTACCTGCTGGCTCACGGCATGGGCGTACCGGTGGAAAATGCGAAAACGACTGTGACATTTCCCGCAACGGGTACCTACACGCTCTGGGTACGCACCAAAAACTGGCGGCCCGGAAACTGGCAGGCCCCGGGACGGTTTCAGGTGCTGATTGACGGCAAAGCCGTTGACGCAACGTTCGGCACAGAAATAGGCTGGCAATGGCAAAACGGCGGCACAGTGAAGATTGGCAACAAACGGGTACGCCTCGAACTGAAAGACCTGACCGGCTTTGACGGCCGCTGCGATGCGCTGTATTTTACAACAGACGCCAACTTCATTCCGCCCAATGATCTGAAAGCCATGCGTCCATGGCGCAATAAGTTGTCCGGGCTTTCAGAAACGCCCGAAACCGTCAAGCGGTTTGACGTGGTCATCGTCGGCGGCGGGCTGGCCGGTTGCGGTGCTGCATTAGCCGCCGAACAGCAGGGGCTGAAAGTCGCCCTGATCCATGACCGGCCCGTTCTCGGCGGAAATGCCAGTGAGGAAATCCGCGTTCACACGCTCGGAATTACCGGAAAATCCAAGGCGATTATCGATACGATCAATACCCGTCACTGGCCCAACGGCTCGGCTGACGCGATTGCCGACAATCGCAAACGGCAGGCAGCGTTTAAGGGTAAAGACAATATCACACTGTTTTTGAACTGGCGGGCCTACGGCGCCAAGACCACCGGCAAACGTATCGACAGTGTCAATGCGGCGCATATTGAAACAGGCGAAAGATGCCGGTTTGCCGCACCGGTTTTCATTGACTGTACCGGCGACGGCTGGGTCGGCTACTGGGCGGGCGCAGACTTCCGCTATGGGCGGGAAAGCCGGGATGAATTCGATGAAGGCTGGAACAAGCACGGCGAGCTGTGGTCGCCGGAAAAACCGGACAATCGCGTGATGGGTTCGTCACTGCTGTGGTATTCACGTAAAACCGATGCACCCGCAAAGTTCCCAAAGGTTCCCTGGGCGATGCCAATTGCCAAAGATAAAGCCGCTCTGAAAGGCGAGTGGTATTGGGAATTTTCCGACGATGACCGGCACCAGATCGACGACGCCGAGGAAATTCGGGACCACATGCTGTGTGCCATTTACGGCAGCTTTGCAAACGCCAAGAAAAAACCTGAAAACGCCAACTATGAGTTGGATTGGGTTGGCTACCTCTTGGGCAAGCGCGAATCCCGCCGGCTGATGGGCGATTATATTTACACCATGAAGGACATGACCGAAGGCCGCACATTTGCCGATACGGTTGTCGAAGAAACCCGCGAGATTGACGTGCATTACCAGAGGAATCTGAAAGGCGGCAAATACGACTTCCTTTCGGAAGCACTGTTTATGCATTCACCCAAATACTATATCCCCTTCCGCTGCCTGTATTCGCGAAACGTCGATAACCTGATGATGGCCGGGCGATGCTTCAGTTGTTCGCATGTCGGCCTGGGCGGGCCGCGTGTGATGAACACAACCGCCCAGATGGGTATCGCCACCGGCTATGCCGCGGCCCTGTGCAATCAATATGACACCACACCCCGAGTCATCTACCAAAAGCACATCGCCGAACTGCGAAAGCTCATCGGCTACGAATAATCCGTCACAATTTCAGGCTGTTTTACCCAATAATGGAAACCCGGGCAAAACAGCCTTTTTTACCTTCTTTTAATATCTGTCACGCCGTATTTCCGCCTCATTCGCTCGCAAACTTTCGATTTCAGCCAATATCCTCCCTCTGCCGCCAAAAACCGGTTAAAAACGTGAACATTCACACCCGGATGCGTATAGATGACAGAGACGTCTATAGTAGTAAGGGAAATCGCAATGAGACAACGTCAAAAAAAATTGTTGCGAATATTCATATTCAGCATGGCGGTCTTATTGATACCGCTGTTTTTGGTATCGTGTGGTGTCGTGGGAATCGAAAAAGTCAGCTATACCGTTCTGGAAAAAGACGGTGCCTTCCAAGTGCGTCAGTATGAGCCGTACCTGGTTGCCGAAACGCTTGTGGATGCGGATTTTGACCAGGCCGGCAATATCGCCTTCCGACGGCTTTTTAACTATATCTCCGGGAATAACCGCTCCCAGGAATCCATCGCCATGACCGCCCCGGTTAATCAGCAGTCGTCCTCTGAAAAAATCGCGATGACAGCGCCGGTCAACATGCAGGCCGAGGGAAATCAATATACGATCAGCTTTGTCATGCCCGCCGAATACACACTGGCCACGCTGCCGCAGCCGCTGGATGAAAATGTGGTTGTCAAAGAAATCGGCGGTTTCAAAGCCGCAGCGATTCGCTATTCGGGCTCCTGGAGCCAAAAACGCTATGACGCCAAAAAGACCGCCCTGCAAGACTGGATGCAAACCCAAAACCTCCAACCCGTCGGCGAACCCATCTTCGCCCGCTACGACCCGCCCTTCCAACTCTGGTTCCTCCGCCGCAACGAAGTCGTCATTCTTATCGAATAAGAAACCCGGCAGATTGATACAGGAATCCATTGACAAGTCCGCAAGTCAGTCGATATAATCGGCCTGCATTTACGATGATAAAACAAACAAGATGATTCATTATCGAGAAAGGAGTCTATTTATGGCGCGTTATACGTTGAATGAGTTTATTGAGCAGACCCGGCAGAAAGATCATGGGCAAGGTCTGTTTGAACTGGAGAGCAGCCGGATGCTGGAGGTCAATCTGAACGGACAGGTCTGGACGAAGATGGGGTCGATGGTTGCTTATCTCGGCGATGTTCGGTTCACCCGTGAAGGGATTTTGGAACACGGCGTCGGCAAGCTGCTCAAACGCGCCGTCAGCGGTGAAGGTACCCGGCTGACCAAGGCCGAAGGGAAGGGGCGGATTTACCTGGCCGACGACGGCAAAAAGGTCTCGATCATCAACCTGCAGAACGAGACGATTTATGTCAATGGTAACGACATCCTCGCCTTCGAGGAGTCGATCGAGTGGGATATTAAGCTGATGCGGAAAATCGCCGGATTGATGGCCGGCGGCCTGTTCAACGTCCGATTAAGCGGCACCGGGATGATCGCCCTGACGACGCATTACGACCCGATGACGCTGCGGGTAACGCCGGCCCAGCCGGTCTCGTGCGACCCAAACGCAACGGTCGCCTGGTCGGGCACATTGCAGCCGGAATTCAAGACCGACGTAACGCTAAAAACCTTCTTCGGTCGCGGCAGCGGCGAATCCATCCAGATGCTCTTCCAGGGCGATGGCTTTGTCGTCATCCAGCCCCGCGAAGAAATCTATTTCCAACAATCACAGTAACTTGAAAGTGAGAAATTGTCATCATGCTGAAAATCGGAAAGTTGTTTGTTCTATCGGGATTGTTTGTCTTTTTGTCAGGCTGCGCAGCTGCTGTGGAAAATGAGCTGGTTTCTTATGCTGATTATGTCAATCCGCTGGTGGGGACGGACTCGACGTTTAATTTTTCGACGGGTAATACGTATCCGGCGATTGCGGTGCCGTGGGGAATGAACTTCTGGACGCCGCAGACGAATGTCATGGGCAACGGCTGGGGCTATCAGTACAGTGCCCGCAAAATCGTCGGCTTTAAACAAACGCATCAGCCCAGCCCGTGGATTAACGATTACGCGGCGTTTTCGCTGATGCCGATTGTCGGCAAGCTGGAAGTCGAACAGGACAAACGTGCCTCGTGGTTTTCGCACAAGGCCGAAACCTCCCGGCCGTATTACTACCGTGTGTATCTGGCCGATCATGATGTAACGACAGAGATCACGCCAACCGAACGGGCCGCACAGTTTCGATTTACTTTTCCGGAAACGGACGACGCCTATGTCCTGCTGGACGCCTTTGACAAAGGCTCCTATGTAAAGATCATCCCGGAACAGCGGATGATTATCGGCTACTGCCGGAACAATCACGGCGGCGTACCGGACAATTTCCACAACTATTTCATCGCGGTCTTTGATAAGGATTTTGAAGAAGTCGCCAGCTGGAGCAAGTGGAAGGTTAAGAAGGGGCAGGCTGAGAAAAAAGGCGATCATGTCGGTGCTGTCGTCCGATTCAAGACTCGCCGGGGCGAAAAGGTGCATGTCCGTGTGGCTTCGTCATTTATCAGCCACAAGCAGGCCAAGCTAAACCTTGAGCGGGAGCTGGCCGCCGACACATTTGACCAGACCCGGCAAAAGGCCAAGGATATCTGGAATCAGCAACTGGGCCGTCTTGCGGTCAAGGGCGGCACGCTGGCGCAGTATCAGAATTTCTATACGGCGTTTTATCGTTCGCTGCTGTTTCCGCGGATGTTTTTTGAGATTGACGCGAATGAAAGAATCGTTCACTACAGCCCGTACAACGGCAAAGTTCTGCCCGGCTACATGTACACCGATAACGGCTTTTGGGATACGTTCCGGGCGGCGTTCCCGCTAAATGCCCTGCTGTATCCCAAAGAAAACGCCCAGATGATGGAAGGACTGGCTAACACGTTCAAGGAAAGCGGGTGGCTGCCGGAATGGGCCAGCCCCGGCCATCGGGATTGCATGATCGGCTCCAATTCCGCATCCATCATCGCCGATTCGTATCTGAAAGGGATTCGCGGCTATGACATCGAAACGCTGTACGAAGGAATTTTGAAAAATTCTGAAAACGCCGGACCAATTCATTCAGTCGGACGTCTTGGCGTTGAGCACTACAATAAGCTCGGTTACGTACCCTGCGATGTAAATGTGCGGGAAAATGTCGCACGCACGCTGGAATACTGTTACGATGATTTTACCATCTGGAAACTGGCAAAGGCCCTGAACCGACCGCAGGCAGAAATCGACCGGTTCTACCAACGGGCCAACTATTACAAAAATGTCTTTGACACCTCGACGAATTTTATGCGCGGCAAAAAGAAGAACGGCCAGTGGTCGGAACCGTTCGTGCCGGAGAAATGGGGCGGCGACTTTACCGAAGGCTGCGCATGGCATTACACCTGGTCGGTCTTTCACAATCCACAGGGCCTGATCGACCTGATGGGCGGGCGCAAGGCGTTTGTTGACAAGCTGGACGCGGTCTTTACCACGCCGCCGACGTATGACTGCTCGTATTACGGTTTTCCGATTCACGAGATCGTTGAGATGACGGTCATGGACATGGGCCAGTACGCCCACGGCAACCAGCCGATCCAACATATGATTTACCTGTACAACTATGCCGGTTCGCCGTGGAAGGCGCAAAAATGGGTGCGTGAAGTTATGGAAAAACTGTATACACCGACGCCGGACGGTCTGTGCGGCGACGAGGACAACGGCCAGACCTCCGCATGGTATGTCTTTTCGGCATTGGGTTTTTACCCGGTCTGCCCCGGCGCCGGCCAGTATGTCATCGGCGCACCGCTGTTTAAAGAGACAACCATCACACTGCAGGACGGCAAGACCTTCACCATAAACGCTCCTGAAAACTCCAAAGACAATCTGTATATCCAGTCGGCCAAACTGAACGGCCAAAGCTACACCAAAACCTATCTGGCGCATGACGATATCACCAGCGGCGGCAAGGTGGAATTTAACATGGTCAACCAACCCAATAAAACCTGGGGCACTTCGTCCAAAGACGTGCCCTACTCAATGTCTAATGAACAATAAAGCTTGAAACAACATAACACTTTAAAAAATAAAGGTAACAGGCAGATGAAACAGTTCACATTTGTAACGTTCAGTTTGGTTTTTATCGTTCTATCGGGATGCAATCAGGACAGCAGCACTGTGCTGATCCCCGGCATGGATAATCTGTTTCTGATGAGCGATGCTCAGACACGGTCCATCAGCCCGGAAAATTTAACCGGCGAAAAAGGTCAGGGCGGCCGCATCAGCCCGCAGCAGGGTAACGCCAGACGCGCCGCCGAAAAATACGGATGGAAAACCAACCCCTATGTCTTTATCGCCTCGGGAGAAGAGAAAGTCCTTGCAGACATCAAAGGCTCCGGCATTATCAACCATATCTGGATGACACCCGGCCGAAGCGGTAATGACCGCCTGCGGATTATTCGTATCTACTGGGACGGCGAAACGCAGCCGTCTGTGGAAGTGCCGGTCGGTGACTTCTTCTGTAACGCCTGGGGAAGCAAAAACCAAACCAACATCAACTCGCTGCCGGTTTGTGTCAATCCGCTCAACGGCTTTAACTGTTTCTGGCAGATGCCGTTTCGCAAACAATGCAAAATCACGATGACCAACCTGACGGATTCAAGAACGCGCCTTTTTTACCAGGTGGACTATACCCTCACCAAAGTGCCCAAAAACGCCGCCTATTTTCATGCCCAGTTCCGCCGGGTCAAGAAAGTACCGTTTAAAAAGGAATACGTCATCGTCGATAACATCAAAGGCCGGGGCCATTACGTCGGGACGTTTTTGTCTCGCGGCACCCGTAGCGACAACTGGTGGGGAGAAGGCGAAGTGCAGATGTTCATTGACGGTGATACCGATTATCCGACGATCAACGGGACTGGCGAAGAGGATTATTTCCTGGGCTCTTATGCCTATAAGAAATTCTTCGATGAGGGCTGGAGGAATTTTGAGTATGTCGATTACAACACGGCGTATGCAGGCTTTCATGAGGCCGAGCATAAAGGTGAATTTGTCGGAAGGTTTGGTCAATATCGCTGGCACATTTACGATCCCATCCGGTTTAAATCCGATTTTAAAGTCCAGATTCAATGCTTAGGCTGGGATAACGAGGGCAATTATCTGCCGCTGGAAGATGACATGTCATCAGTGGCATTCTGGTACCAAACCGAACCGCACCAGAAATTCCCAAAACTGCCTTCAAAAGAAGTGCTGAATATTCAATACTAGCGCGTGATAGCCAATGTTATTGAATCGCGGATAGATGCGAATGATTATTTCACCACCGAGAACGCTGAGGACACCGATTATTAGACAGGATTAACGGGATTTAAAAGTATTTTTTTGTTTTTTTATCCGTGAAATCCCGTAAATCCTGTCTTAAAATATATTCGTGTCGATTAGTGTGCATCCGTGGTTCAATTCTGCACCGTAGTTTCGTAGCGGACGCCGTCGGGAACGGGGACCGGAACGGTGACGGTGACGCCGTGGTCGCCGGCGGTGCGAGTGGACGAATCGACTGCCAGGAAGGCTGTATAGGCTGACATCAGGCCGTACCGCAGGGCCACATTGCGGATTTCATTTTTCAATTCCGGATTGCTGTCATACGTACTGCGGCTGTTCAATTCTTCGATGCGTTTGCGTGCCCAGACGAAGCGAACGCCGTCGTGACCGCGGTAGGCCTCATCATTGAGAACGGGGATCGTCCGTTGCCGATAAACATCGCCGACCTTGCCGGTAATGCGAATGTCCGTCGGGGCATTCGAAGCGTAGCGGCCGGTCAGGATAATGGGCCGACCGGGGAAGATGTCGGGAATTCTTGACGGGTACACATCTGAGACCTGCAGACCGCCCCAGTCAATCGAAACATCCATCAGGGCCGGGTGGCGGACGCGGTCATAGAACAGGTCAATCGCTCGGGCGGCACTGTCGTCGAGGCCGATATACGCAACGGCGCCTCTGCCGAGTTTGGCCATGCGGTCCAGCAGGTAGCGATTGACGGAATCGCCGACGCCGAAGCTGAAAATCCGGCTGCTGCCAAGCCGCCCATGAATCGCGGCGAGAATTTCGGCCTCGTTGCCGATATACCCATCGGTCATGAACGACACCAGCCGCAGGCGGGTCGGATCATGTGGAAAATCGAGGGCTGCTTTGATGCCCTCGACCATCATGGTCCCGCCGCCGGAATCCAGATCATCGATATACCGCAGGCCCCTGCGGATATTTTCAGGTGTGGCCAATACCGGATACGCCCCAAGCTGCGAGGCGTCGCTGGAAAAGCGGATTACCTGGAACGTATCGTTGGGGCCGAGTTTTTTGATGGCGCGTTTGGCCGCGGCTTTGGCCATGGCAATCGGCCGGCCGGACATGCTGCCGGAACAGTCGATGACAAAGATCATCTCCATCAGCACACGGCAGGAATTGTCCAGGTCTTCGGGCGGATACAGCATCAGCGTAAAGTAATTGCCGTCTTGGGCAGCGTGGCTGATGAACGAATGTTTCAACTTCGTTCCGGCGACTTTGTACCGCAGGATGAAATCCTTGTTGGGAATGCTGTCGCGACTGCTCAATGTCACCGTCGCCGTTTCGGGGCCATGCTTCTTTTTATGTACCGCATGCGAGGGGCAGTCGATTTTTTCGATCTTGACGCCCGCATTGACATCGACGGTCAAGGCAATGTCATGGCCGCTGCGTTCATCGGGCTTGAGGTACTGGACTTCGGTTGTCTGGCCGGAGATGCCGCGTTTGCCGGCGGCCACCGCCCCAACGCCGTCGGTCTTATGCGG
>JANQGW010000183.1 GCA_028282905.1 Sedimentisphaerales bacterium
ACTGAAATCGCCGGCAGCATCACCACCGACCGCTCCAACGCCGGGAACCAATCGCCGGCCCCCAGGTACACCACCAGCAAAATCGCCAGCAGCGGCCCCTCAAACCAGTTGCCCTTCAAAAACTCCTTTTTGCTCTCGGCATTAAAAAAGCGAACAAGCTTTTCGCCCAAAAACACAAAAAACACCGTCACCTTCGCCGTATTCAGCAAGGCCACCGGCAGCAGCGGCGTATCAAACCCGTACAGCATCACGAAAATCGCAATCACCGCACCCATCGCCAGAAAACTGACCACCATCACCGAATGCTCAACCGCCGTATTTTTATACGATAACTTCATATCCCGTTCTTGTTATTCAAACACACCCTTTGCTATCCCAAATCGGAAGATGCCATCCAAAACGCAAAAATGTCATTCCAAGAAAAAAACTGTCATTCCGAGCGCAGCCGAGGAATCTACTTAAACAGCATCGCCGAAGGCGATTCCTCAATTTTGCTTTTTACAATTTGATTTTTGAACTAACTACACTGCCATTTAACCGTTTTGGCTCCAAATTTCCAGTTAATTTTGGAGCGGTTTAGCCCACATCCACCAACCCGAGTTTCTCGCCGAAGCGTTTGATCAGTTCAGTCCGTATCGCCGCATGAGCCGCATTCGTCAGCATCGGGTCGTCTTTAATCATCGCAAACGCATCACGCCGCGCCAGATTCAGCAGCTCAAAATCCTCAACAATATTGGCGATCTTCAAATCCGGCAAGCCATGCTGTCGCGTACTGAACAGCTCGCCCGGCCCGCGCAGTTTCAAATCATGCTCGGCAATCTCAAATCCATCCCGGCTGCGTGTCATAATCTCCAGCCGACTGACCGCCGTCTCGTCCTCGGTCTCGGCAAACAGAAAACAATACGACTTACTCTGGCCGCGACCAATCCGCCCGCGAAGCTGATGCAGCTGCGCCAGCCCGAACCGGTTGGCATTCTCGATCACCATCATCGTCGCGTTCGGCACATCAACCCCCACCTCGATCACCACCGTCGAAACCAGCACATCGAGCTTTCCCGACCGAAACGCCGCCATCACTCCCGTTTTCTCATCCGCACTCATCTGCCCGTGCAGCAGCCCCACCTCAAACAATGGAAACACCTTTGCTTTCAGCCGATGGTATTCATCCACCGCCGCCTTGATTTGCTTACTGTCAACGTCTTCCGTTTCATCCGAATCGATCCGCGGATACACAAAATACGCCTGCTTCTTCGCCTTCAGCCGCTGGGCAATAAAATCCATCGCCTTCGCCCTATCGTGCGGTTGCACCCAGCGCGTAATCACCTCACCCCGCCCCGGCGGACTGTGCCGGATGATCGAAACATCCAGATCGCCAAACGCCGTCATCGCCAGCGTCCTCGGAATCGGCGTCGCCGTCATCACTAAACAATGCGGCGACTGCCCCTTTCGAAGCCCTGCCCGCTGATGCACACCAAACTTGTGCTGCTCGTCAATGATCACCAGCCCCAGGTTCGCAAACTCAATATCGCCCTGCAAAAGCGCCACCGTCCCGACAACAATATCCACCTCGCCGGCCTTGATCCGCTCCAGCAGTTCCGTGCGTTTTTTCCCGGTCATCCCGCCGACGATCAATTCCCGCCGAACCTGGCTGCCCTCCAGAAACCGCTCCATACTCTGGTAATGCTGCCTCGCCAAAATCTCCGTCGGCGCCATAATCACCGCCTGGCACTTATTTGCCACCGCCACCAGCGCCGCATACACCGCCACCACCGTCTTACCCGAGCCGACGTCCCCCTGCAAAAGCCTGTTCATCGGCACCGGCTTGGCCATATCGGCAACGACTTCCTCAATCACCGTCTCCTGATCTTCCGTCAAAATAAACGGAAACCGCCGCCGAATCCGATGGTCAATATCCTCGCTTCGCTGCATTTCGACCGCCGGGCTGCCGTGCCGCACATGATACCGCTTCAGCGCCAGCCCCGCCTGCATCAGAAACAATTCGTCATATTTAAGCCGCCGCCGGGCCTGGCCCAGCGTGTCCTCATCATCCGGCTTATGAATCTGCAAGTACGCCTTCTCACGCCCCATGAGTGCATTCTTATCTAAAAACGCCGCGTCATACAGCTCCCCCACCATCGGCGCCAATGTCTCAATCTGCGACCGCACGATTTTCTTGATCTGCCAGTTGGGCAGCTTGCCCGTCGCCGGATACACCGGCCCGCTGATCGCCGACGGGTCCTGCACCTGATCCTCCCGCAGCACAACAAACTTCGGATTGCTCATCTGAAGCTGATACTTATACTTCTTCACCTTGCCGTGCACCAGCAGCACCTGCCCCGGCTCGATCTGGTTGATCAGGTACTTGCCCCGAAACCAAACCACCCGCAAAATCCCCGAATCATCGGCCAGCGCCACCTCAAAAATCGGCACTTTCCGATACGGCTGATAATCCGTCTGCTCGACGATCCCCACCACGCAAACCGTCTGCTCAGCCCCAATATCGCAAATATCCGACGGCTCCGGCATGAAAACCCAGTCACGCGGATAATATTCCAGCAAATCCCCCGCGCATTCGACGCCAATCTCCCGAAAAGCCTTCGCCCGTTGCGGCCCAACCCCCGACAAAAACTGCACGGGCGTCTCTAATCCAATCTCATGTACATCCTGTTCCATAAGACCCATCGTATCCGAAAATCCCAAACTCCGCAATCCCCGTTTTTGACCAAAAAACAGCAAGAAACTCAATCCTTAACCCAAACCCTTGAGTTCCTGTGTCCTTGAGCTCTTACATTCCTGTATACCTGTATACTTACATACTTATATACTTACTTCCATCCTTGTATTCCTGTATTCTTAATATCCGTCCGTGCCTGTCCGTGTCCGTCCACTCAAGAACAACAAAAGCCCAAAAAACATCGCAACCTCTCTGACTCACAATATTGTCATTCCGAGCGAAGTATTGTCACCCCGGACACCGATCCGGGGCGAGGAATCTATTTAAACAGCCATCGGCCGAAGGCCGATTTCTCCATTCATAATTAAAAATTCAACATTCATAATTCCAAAGTATTTCCCTTGACCGTCAAACCAATCACCGGATAATGGACGCTTGCTTGGAGTTTACTCAGTTGAAAGCTGCGGAAAGAGGAGACAATACTATATGGGGCTTGAAAACATAGACAGCACAACAACAGAAACCGCCCAACAGGAAGACCCAATCCAGCCCGACAAGAGGGCTGCTGCCTCTCGTTGGCCCGGAGCAAACTACATTAAAAAACATTGGAAAGGACAACTGCCGCTCGGAGTGTCATTCTGGGTAAATTATTTCGGACTTTATGTGTTTTTTATTGTGTTTGCAAAGCTGTTAACCGGCCGCAGAAGCTATCTAAGCCCTATCCAGGCGGCACGTTTTGGCCTTTTGCTGTTGGTAATGGTGGCGATCACCTATCCATGGCGGATTGTCGGAATGTGGCGTTGCTGCACAAATTACGCCGCGACACATCATGCATCCGTAAGAGTCATATTAATTCGATTCATTATCATTGTGGGTGTCCTTCTAACGGCATGTATTCATATCACCTATTGGCCGCTATATAAACAGCGTTTTGTACATAGTTTTTTTAAGGATTACATGGCTCAATACACGCTGACCCTCCAAGAGGATAATACACTGCTGCACCTGGAAGGCTCCATGGGATTTGGATTGTCTCGCGATGTCAAAAAAATCCTCGCGGAAAATCCGAAAATTGAAGGAATCATACTGGACACACCCGGCGGACGCGCTTATGAGGGCAGGCAACTGGCAAAATTAGTTCAACAACATGGCTTGGACACATACTCCAAGGTAGGCTGCTGCTCAGCTGGAACAATCCCTTTTCTGGCCGGCAATAAACGCTATCTGGCAAGTGGATGCCCCTTAGTATTTCATCGGGGAAAAAAATTTGAGTATGTTGACAAAAGATTCGATGCAGAAAAAATCCAACGGAAAGATTTTCAGATATATCCCAGCAAGGAAATTGAAAGAGCATTTTTTGACAAAGCAATTTCAGAATTAAAGGCCAATGAATACTGGATACCCACAACACAGGAATTGTTAGACGCCCGTGTTGTCCATGAAATCATTCTTGATGATCAAGACATCGCGGCTTCGAAAAGACTGTATCGACTACTGGAAAGACTTACAAAGTTAGAGATAGAGCGAGGAATGGAAGAAGTCACATTTGATTTGGAATCATTGGAAGATAAATTCAGAAAGGGCTTAACTTATGATGAACGAGACAAGATACATGATCAATTGGATATAAGCATTGAGAAACTGGAGGCACAATTAGCCTCAGATGCAGACCCAAATGATTTATAATCAACAGCAGAAATGGATTGTAAACCGATTTCCCCCCAAAAACCACATCTTCTTGAGTCCCTGTGTCCTTGAGTTCTTGTATTCTAAAAACCCTGCATTCCTGTATACCTGTATTCTTATATCCTTCTGTCCCTTCCGTCCGTGAAAGTCCGTGTTCGTCAACTTGTCCCAAAACATCCGCGACCCACGATTTCCATTGAATTTAAAGGCGTTTTCTGGTATAATAACGCGGTCTATATATAGAGATAGCCAAAGACTCCTTTATCGGACTTTTGGGGGATTGCGATTGATTCGTAAAATTGCTGTTATGGTAATTCTGCTGGCACTGGCCGGACTGCTTCAAGCCCGGCCGCTCAGCATTATCATCGTCACCAGTGACGCCGGTTCGGAATCCGACTACAGCGATTTTCTGCGCGAAATCTATCTCGACAACGCCGATGTCGAAATCGACGCCAACCGCTACGACGAACCGCTCAGCAACACCAAAAAACAGCAGCTCGCCGCCGCGAACCTCATCATCGTCTCCAGCGACAACGCCGGCTCCGACTACAACGGCGACTCTGCCTTCTGGTCCACATTGCCGGTACCGATTCTCTGCCACAACACCGCCCTGGCCCGCAGCAACAACGGCGAAAACTGGGACTGGTTCGACAGTGGACGAACAACCGAAGCCGTCTCCGAACTCTACCCCGCCGACGCCAATGACGCCCTGTTCGACGGAGTCGATTTAACCGGCGGCAGCCTGACACTATTCGACAACGCAAAAGATTACGAACTGCCGGACACCCCTTACACCGGCGACGGCGCACTTCTCGCCACCGATGTGACCAACCTGCCGATGATAGTCTATTTCGACGGCACCGAACCCAACTATTACCCCGGCTCGGCATACGACCCCAACGGCGCCCCCCGAATGTTCTTTGCCATGCCCGGCAAACCCTCAACCTTCTTCGATCATGCAGCCGGACCGGCCCGACAATTCCTTCGCAACGCCGTCACCACCCTGCTTCCCGAGTGCTACCAGCCCGGCGACCTTGACTGCGACCGCGATGTGGACATGGAAGACCTCGCCGCCCTCGCGCAGCAGTGGCTGCTGCAAACAAGTACAGACGACTTCGCCCAAATCGCCGAAAACTGGCTCGCCGGCGTTGACCTGACTGCACCACAGCCCGATCCGTTCGACTGGACCGACAAACCCGTCATCGGTGACTACGGCATCCTAACCATGAAGGCCAAAAAAGCCGACGATGACCTCCACGGCGTCCAGTACTCCTTTGATTGTCTCGAAAACCCGCGTCTCATAAGCGAATGGCAATACGACCGAACCTACAGCCCCGCCGACCTGCCGCCCGGAACCGATTTGTCCTTCCGCGTCAAAGCCCGCGACACCTCCGGCCGATTCAACGAAACCAACTTTTCAAGCATTGAAACCGTCCGCACCGACGGCCTGTTTTACCATGCCGCCGACGCATCGGCCGCTGTCGCACTGGACCCCAACCGATTCATCATGGCCGATGACGAATTTAACATTCTGCAGGTCTATGACTGGAACGCCCCCGCTTCGGATCCCATTATGCAGACCGATATCTCCGCCGCCATCAGCATCGACCCCGCCCACCCGGAAGCCGACATCGAAGGTGCCACCTGGTTTGGCAACCGCATTTTCTGGATTGCCTCGCACGGTCGTAGCCGCCATGGCGATTACTGGCCGAGCCGCTACCGATTCTTCGCCACCACCGTCGCAACCGACGGCAGTGTCACAGTCGATGGCGTATATTTCGATTTGATCGATGATTTGATTCAATACGACCGATTCTGGCTGGCCAACGGTCTCGATCTGGGCCTTGAAGCCGCCATCGGCACCCTCGGCGACCACATCGACCCCGCAACAATCCCCGATCTGGCCCCGAAAGTCAACGGCCTCAACATCGAAGGCCTCTGCACCACCGCAGACGGCACCAAAATGTTCATTGCCTTTCGCAATCCGCGTCCCCATATCGACGGCGAAGATATGTCGCTGGTGATTCCGCTGGCAAACCCCGAAGACGTCGTCCTAAATGGCATGCCCGCCGTTTTGGAAGCTCCCATCCTGATTGACCTCGACGACCTCGGCATCCGCAGCATCGAATATTCGCCGACCATTGGCGAATACCTCATTGTCGCCGGCTCACATCGCGGCGGCGAACAAGAACCCATCCAGTACCTCTACAACTACAGCATCGAAAAACAGGACCGCGACAAACTGGCAACGTTCTCCGACATCACCCCGGAAGCACTCTTCCAGTTCCCCGGCCAAAACGCAATTAACCTGCTCAGCGACGACGGCACACGCATCATCGACACCCCCACCGGGCCGCAAATCAACAAACTGCTGCCAATACATCTGCGAACCTATCGAACCCGAACCATCCAGCCTTAAGATCAAAAGCAGCGATGAAAACGACCCACAAAACAGTTCCGCTACATATTGAAAAAGCACCCGCGATTTGTCATGCCGGGCTTGACCCGGCATCCAGTGCAAAACCACTGGGTATCCATCGCAATCGAAATAACACAATCGTAACAGTCGTATCAAAATATCTTAAAAAGCCTTTTTTAATACTGATAGCCGCGATTTCCGTCACTGCTTCTGCAGATGTGACCTTTCGCGGCAGCGCCGATGCCTCCGCCGCTGCCGCCCTCGACAATACCCGTTTCATCATAGCTGATGACGAAGACAACACCCTACGCATCTACGACTCGAACCGCCCTGACACCGAACCGGTTCAAGAGATTGACCTTTCACCAAAGCTATCCGTCGATGAGGACTACCCCGAAACCGATATCGAAGGCGCGGCCCAACTCAATAAACGGATCTTCTGGATTACCTCACACGGCCGCAACAAAAAAGGCAAGTACCGCCAAAGCCGATACCGCTTTTTTGCAACCTCATTCACCAACGGCAAGCTGTCCGTTGACGGCGTGTATTCCAACCTCGCCAATGACCTGATCGCCTACGATAAAACATATAAACTCGGCCTCGAAAAAGCCATCGGCACCAAAAACAACCGAGTCAGCCCGGCAAAAATCCCCGATTGCGCCCCCAAAATCGCCGGCTTAAATATCGAAGGCCTATCCACCGCTGCCGACGGCAAAACCCTGCTCATCGGCTTTCGAAACCCCCGCCCTCGCGTCAATAATAAGGAAATGGCCCTGATTATCCCGCTGACAAATCCCGAAGACGTGCTGCTCAAAAACGCCAAACCCATTTTGCAAAGTCCCATCCTACTGGACCTGAACGGCCTCGGCATCCGCGGCATGGAATACTCCAGTAAACTGCAAAAACACCTCATCATCGCCGGCTCCCACAAAGGCTCCAGCTCCGCACCAGCCTCCGCCCTGTACACCTGTGACCTGAAAACTCGCCAAACCCTGAAAATCACTGAATTTACAGATTTCAACCCCGAAGCCATTTTCCAATTCCCAAATCAGGAAAATATCATCCTCCTCAGCGACGACGGCACCAAGCTCATCGACACTAACAACGGCGCCATCGAAAACAAACAACTCCCCCGCAATCAGCGTACCTTCCGCACCAAAATCATCACCCCGTAACCGCTCATTTTAGCACCCCAAATACAATTTCACCCAAAGACTCTGACTACCCCGTCAATACCTGAAAATAGTCCGATAAAACACTAATTCAAGCGAATAATTAAATGGTCTCTGGCTTTGCGCTCTATTATGGTGAAAAGTTTTGTCAATTATGGGCAAATACAGTGGAGAAAAAGTCCGCTAATATTCGACATACAGATAGGCAGAACGGCTCTTTCTGCGCGTGCGGAAAGAGCCGGTTTGTAATTTTTGACTTTGAAAATTCGGGTGCGTGAATCTTTGATTTTTATACAGGAGTGTGAACGGTGAGTGCTCAAGCAACGGCAACGGAACGAAATGAATCGCAGGCGGATGTGGCGACAATCCAGCAAAAGCTGAAAAAATACAAAAAAAAGCTGATTTCGCTGACCAAACAGAAGGACAATCTCGCGGGCACCTGTAGTGATCAGGCCGATTACATTGTGGATTTACAGGGGCAGTTAGACCAGCACCGCACGCAGTACAACGATTTGCAGGAACAACTGGATTCGCATCGGGCCCAAAATGTAGATTTGCAGGGACAGTTGGAGGCACATTGCACTCAAAACACTCATTTCCAGGCTGAAATCAACGATTTACAGACACAGGTCGCACTCAATGCCGGACTGGCCGAGACACAGCAGCGGCTGGATGAAGAACTTCAGCAGGCCCACGGAAAGATTGCCGAACTGGAAGAAGCCCTGAATGGCCAACAGGCCGACGCTGGAAAA
Source organism: Sedimentisphaerales bacterium (assembly GCA_028282905.1). Taxonomy (GTDB): domain Bacteria; phylum Planctomycetota; class Phycisphaerae; order Sedimentisphaerales; family Anaerohalosphaeraceae; genus 4572-13. The sequence goes on from JANQGW010000183.1 coordinate 8,704, forward strand.
ATCAGCGATTTAGAGCAGAAAATCGCGGATTTAGACAAAAATCTGAGCAAAATCACCCGGCAGAAAGATAACCTAGCGGGCACATGCAGCGACCAGTATGACACAATCGCGGAATTATCCTCCAAACTCAAAGAGGCCAATGCACGACACAGCGAGGCGCAGGCGGAAATCCAGCGGCTGATCGCCGAGCAGACGGACGGGAAAATCGCTGATTTAGAGGCGATTTTGGCGGATGAAAAGGCTGATTTTGCCCTTCAAAAGGCGAATTTTCAGGCTCAAATTGATGAAAAAACGCGTGAAATCGCGGATTTTGAGTCTCAAATGGCTGAGAAAACCGCTCAACTTGAGGCGAAAACTGCCCAATATGAGGAGAAAACGGCCCAACTTGAGGTGGAAATGGGTCATCTTAAAGAGACTGAACAAGTCCGGAAAACACTCCGAGACGAACTCTGTCAAAATGAGCAGGAGATCGAACAACTCCGCCATTCGATGGCCGCGACGGAAGGTTTGCTGAATCAACAGAACGAGATCTCAGAAGAAAAAGAGCGGGAAACAAAACAGCTGCGTCACGAATTGGAAGAACTGGAAAAGGGTTATCAGCTCATCCAGCAGGAAAAGCAGGCGTTAGCGAATCGGCTGCAGCAGTCCGGTGACCAGAATCGTTCTGTTGAGGAACAGAAAAACGCTTTGAAAGCACAAATCGCTGAGCTGAAAGGCCAGCTGGAGCAGGCGGTAGATAAATATCACGCTTCTGAGAACGAAACGCATGTATTCAAGTCGCAGATTGCCGAACTGAATGAACAGATTGGTCATCATGAGCACAAATATACACAGCTTCAACAGTCATTAGCTGAAACCGAAGCACTGTTGACGCAACAAACACACAGCAGCGGTCAGACGGAAAACGCCCTGGCGGATTTGCGGCATGAACTGACGGAACTGCAGTCAGCACATCAGGCGGCACAGGACGAGAAGGAGACACTTCTCAAAAAGATGCAGGCCGCAGATGCACGGCAGCAGGAACTGGAAGCTGAGAAACAGTCGTTGCAGACGAGCAATGATGAACTGGCGGCTCAGCAGGATTTCAATATCAGCGAGATCCAGAGTCTGCAAACGACGGTGGCGGAACTGAATAAACAGATTGGCGGCCGAGATGAACTGCAGGAAACGCTGCAGCAATCACTCAGCGAGGCCGAAGCCCGATTGACTGAACAAACGCAGGCAACCGAGCAGGCGGAAAACGCCCTGTCCAATCTGCAGCACAATTTGAGTGAACTGCAATCGGCCCATCAGGCTACGCTGGAAGAAAAAGAGATGCTGGGACAGAAAATAACAGAGGCCCAATCGCAGCATCAACAACTGGACACTGACAAGCAATCGCTGCAATCGACCATTGCTGATCTGAATGAACAGATCGAGCACCATGAGCACAAATATACACAACTCCAGCAGTCATTGGCTGAAACTGAATCGCTTCTGGAACAGCAGACACATACTTCGGGGCAAACCGAGAACGCAATGGCCGACTTGCGGCATGAGCTGACTGAACTGCAAACCGCTCATCAGGACACGCTGGAAGAAAAAGATTCCCTGACCAAAAAGCTGGAGACGATTGAAGCACAGCAACAGCAACTGGAGACCGAGAAGGAATCGCTGCAGAGAAGCTATGACGAGTTGGCAAATCAGCAGGAATACAATATCGCTGAGATCCAGAGTCTGCAAGCAACGGCAGCAACGCTGAATGCGCAGATTGCCGGCCGGGATGAACAGAATGAGCAACTGCAGCAGTCGCTTAAAGCAAGCCAAGCACAGCTTGCCGAACAGAAACGGGCTGCCGAAGACGCTGAACAGGCTTTGAACAATCTGCAGCACAGTCTGAGTGAACTCCAGTCAGCGCATGAGCAAACGATCGGTGAAAAAGACACTCTGCAAAGCAGTAATGACGAACTGGCCGCTCAGCAGGAATTTAATATCAATGAAATTCAGAGCCTGCAGACAACGATTGCAGAACTTCGGCAGTCGATGGATACAACCGAAGCAGCGCTCACTGAGCAGACGGACAAAGCCGGCCGCTCCAAAGAGGCGCTGACGGCTTTACAGCAGGAATTTGAACGGCTGCAAACGGCTCACCGGCAGGTTTCGGAAGAAAATCAATCACTTGAATCGAGCATTGCACAATGGCAGGCCGATTGCTCAACCGCGCATTCACAGCGGGATGATGTGCAAACGAAACTAACCGAGGCGCAGTCACAACTGGAAACGCAGTCCGCGCATCTGGAAACCATCAGCCATCAACTGCACGAAAATGTGCAGTCACAGCAGGCCCAGCAGGAAACATTCGATCAGCATATCTCCGAGATTGAACAACTGCGTCAGCAAAAAGACAACCTGCTTACTCAATTGGAAACCGCGACAGAAACCGCTGAAAAAGCCGAGCAGGAAAACAGCCGGCTTCATAATGAACTGCTGGCGTTCAGTGAAAAGGCTACCGCGGAAAATCACGGTCTGCAAACTCAGCTTGAAGAAACGCAGGCGGACTATCAGACACTGGAAAAACAACATCACACACTGCAGGAAACCTTTGGCGACCTGCAAAGTGAGCTGCAGCAGAAGGCCGCGGAGACTCAAACACTTGAGAGTCGTCTGAATGACATTCAAAGCCAATTGGTTGAAACGCAAACCCAAGCCTCACAGATCGAGGAGGAGCGAACCGATCTGCAGAGTAAACTTTCCGTGCTGAAAACCGAGCACGGTGACATCCTCGAAGCCAACGGCAGCCTGCAAACACAGCTTGACCAGACGGAAAACATGTACCAGGCGACGCAGCAGCAGTGCCGCGACCTGGAAGAGACCCTTGCAACACTGGAGGGGAAGCTTGAGGAAAAGCAGCAGCAGCACCAGCAGCTTCAGCAAACACTCAATGACACCGAAGCACTCCTGCAGCAGCAGCGGGATATCGCTTACAGTGCCGAGGAAACATTAGCTGATCGAACGGATCAGTTGAATGCCCTGCAGGAACTGCATGAGCAGATCGCCGGCGAAAAGCAAACACTGCAAGCCGAACTTGAAACGCAGCAGGCCCAGTACGACACACTGACCCGGCAAAAGGAAAATCTGCAGGAGACGCTAACCTCGCTGCAAACGGAACTGGACCAGCAGCGAGCTGACCATCAACAACTCCAGCAGACGCTAACCGACACTGAAAAGGCCCTGTCAGAGCAAAAGGCATTGACGGAAACGGCTCAAGACAACCTGAACGACCGGACGGCACAACTGCAGGCGGCCCAAACGCTGCAGGAACAGACGGTTTCGGAAAAAGAGGCACTGGCAGCTGACCTTGAACATTGGCAACATCAATATAACACGCTAACCGAACAGAAAGATGCGCTTGAAGCCAAGCACGATGAGCTGCTGGCCGAAAAGGAAAGCCTGCAAACACAGCGGCAACATCTGACCGAACAAAAACAGGCTCTGGAAAGCGATATTCAGAATTGGCAAGACAAGCACGACGATTTGTCAAGCCAGCGGGAAATGTTACAGGCATCATTAGCCACGGTGCAGGATGAACTGCAGCAGCGTAACAATGATTACCAGAAACTTTCGGAAACATTGAGTGAAACCGAAAATGCCCTTTCGCAGCAAAAAGAGCGAACGGCAGCCACGGAAGGTGAACTGGCCGAACGCAGTGAACAATTAGCCGTGGCTCGGAGACTGCATGAGCAGACGGCTGCGGAAAAAGAGACGCTGGAAGCCGATATCGAACAACGCAAGAGCGAGTACGCAACGCTTTTGCATCAGCGTGACGGCTTGCAGGCCCAGTACGATGAACTGACCAGCGAAAAGGATACTCTGGAATCGCAACGCAATCAGCTTGCCGAAGACAAGCAAACACTGCAAGATGATATTGAAACCTGGCAGAACAAACACGACAGCCTCGTAAAACAGCGTGAGAATCTGCAGGAAACGCTGGCATCACTGCGGACAGATCTTGAACGTCAGCATAATGAACATCAGCAGGTTACCCAGACACTGGCGGCGACGGAAGAAGCGCTTGCCGAGCAGAAAATATTGACAGAAGCCGCTGAGGAAACACTCGCGGACCGGACCGACCAACTGCATGCTTTGCAGTCACTGCGTCAGGAAATACTCGCCGAAAAGGATGGTCTGCAACGTCAGCTTAATGAAACACAGGACCGCGTTGAACAGAGGACGCAGCAGTGTGACAAACTGCAGGGACAATTGACTTCGGCACAGGGCGAACTGGACAACATGACTAGTGAACGAGATCAGCTTCGCCGGTCACTGGATGAAACCGAGGCGACGCTGGCCCGCCAGCAGCAGGCAACGACGACAGCGGAAGCGGAACTGGCCGAACGCAGCCAGCAATTAGACAGCCTGCAGATGCAGCATCGCGAAACAACGCATGAAAAAGACACGCTCCGTCAGCAGGTCGGCGGCCTGCAAACAGATATCGACGAACTGCGGCAATCGCTGGAAACCAAGACGCGTCAATTAGACAAAGCGACAACGGCGCTGCAGGAAAATCAGGAAAAACAACTGGCCCTGACGGAAACGCTCAGCACGAAAAATACGCTGCTGGAACAGCTTCAGCAGCAGAAGGAAACGTATCGCCAGCAGTTTGAATCGGCGGCTCAGACGACTGAGCAGGCCGAAAGCGTTGTCAAGCAGCTCCAGAAGAAAATCAAGATACAGGCCCAGCAGTTTGACCAGAAGCTGCAAACGACGCAGCAGGAGGTTGAGTCGCTGCAATCACAGCTTCAGGAAACAACCGACTGCGTCGATGAATTTGTGGCGCTGGTTCAGGAAGTTAATGACGAAAACGAGCAATTGCGGAAAATCTGGAGACAGCCGCCGGTCAGGTTAAGCGTATTCAGTCAGCGCTGGCCGATGAAAAGCAGGCCAACGCGGCGATGAAAGAGGAGATTTCCGTGCTGCAGCAGCCGGCGGGCGTGCTGACACAGACGCAGGATGAACTGGAAGCGGCCCAGCAGCGGATTCGTTCGCTGGAACAGAATATGGCGCAGGAATCAGCGGTGCTGAAAGTCACGCAGCAGGAAATGCAGAAGTATCATAAGATGACCAGCGAAATGCAGGCGAAGAACTGTGAGATGACTTCGACACTGCGACAGGCTGAGGACGAGCGGCAGCAGGCGGTCGATAAGCTGGCCAAGGTTGAAAAGAGCATGGCCACATTGCAGACTGAACGCGACAGCTATAATAAGAACCTGACGACACTGAAACAGCAGGCTGCCAAGGCGGTGGACCGCGTCGAAACATTGACGGCGAAACTGCACGACCAGAGCGAAGAATTGAAAATCGCCCAGGAAACGATCAAGACCCTGCGAGCACAGCAGAAAAATGCCCGCACCGGCATCACAGCGGCGATGAACGAAGATACCGCTGCGGCCAGCGGGGTCGGTCACGCACAAAGCACAATCCAGCAGTTGAAGGAAGAACTGCAGCTTCGCAAACAGCAGGTACAGCGGTCACGCAAGCAGCTGTCCAAGGCGGATGCGGAACTGGATTTGATCGGGCCGGATTCGGATCGGGATCAGAAGCGTAAGAATCTTCAGCAGAAACTGGAGTTGTTTGGGGAGAAGTAATCCCGGTGGCCGGAGATTAACCACGAAGTTCACGAAGAACACGAAGTTTTTGGATTAGACCACTGAGGATGCTGGTTTTTTAGAACCACGGATAGACGCTAATAGACACGAATTTATTTTGCCACAGATTTACACAGATTTGGGGCACAGGGAAGGAAATCGCCGCGGGCATTTTGCCCGCTTGACTGGTCAGTGCCGGCTAAAATGCTCGACGCAAGCGTCTGTGCTTTCATCCAATTCTGCCCAGTTCGGCTGCACCGAAGCGTTTTCTATGAAACATCTATTTAGGCGGGAGATTTTGAATGCGAAATTTTTCACGAAAATTTACTGTACTGTTATTTGTTTTTGCCATCGGCTTTCTGTTTGTTTATAAGACGGGTGCTTCATCGACTAAAGACTGTGAACGTAATCATAAATATTCTCTGCCGCTGACGGTTGAGGCGTTGATTCCTCGGCATGCTGATATCGTTTGGTATTCAGATGCTAATTATTCTTCTGAGGGCGATGAAATTCTTGCGGTTTTCTATCGTACGCCGGTTATTGGGGGCAACGATTCTTTACAATATCTGGAATTTTTCAGATTACGTGCTCACGGCTCTTTTGCGACACCACGGGATAGAATTTATTTGGGCGGACGGGGGCTATATGCAGTTGACAAGGTTGTTGAGAATAATAAGGTCATTACGGTCCATGCCAGAGAGCATCAGGGCAACGATTGCATTGCCAATCCCACGCGGCGTGTCGATATCATCGTTCAGTATGGACCGGGGGCAATCACCGTCTCTAAGAAATATCCGCAACAGAAACCGGAATCGGTTGGTGACAAGTAAGTTGGCGGGATGGAGATTCACCACGAAGTTCACGAAGAACACGAAGTTTTTGGATCAGACCACTGAGGATGCTGAGGACGCCGATTTGGGGCGGGTTTTACGCGGACACTCACGGACCTAACACGGACGGACACAGAGGGATTCGAAATCACTCCGCGCTTTGGGCACCCCTCCTTTATAAGGAGGGGAGTTGCTTTCTATAAAAGCGGGGAGTTTTGGCTGCTTTGGGAGTATTTTTTATTGTACATCGATAGCGTTTGACCGGTTTTTTTTGGAATTGTCGGCTTGACGAATGGGGGCGATTCGGGTACCGTTTTAGTATTGAAAACAGACGGACGAAGGCGATTGTCCGCTTGAGAAAACGAATGCAGACTCAATAAAGAAAGGGATTATTATGTATACAACGATTGTGGATGTCACGGCACGTGAAATTCTGGATTCCCGCGGCAATCCGACCGTCGAGGTGGATGTTTTGCTGGATGACGGCTCGTTCGGTCGGGCGGCGGTTCCGTCGGGTGCGAGCACGGGTGCGTATGAGGCGTGTGAGCTGCGTGACAGCCGGAAAAAACGCTATATGGGCAAGGGCGTCGAAGGCGCGGTCAAGAATGTCAACGAAGTGATCGCCCCGGAAGTGCTGGGCATGGACGCACTGGCCCAGGAAGACCTGGACCGGTTCATGTGCCAGATTGACGGGACGCCGAATAAGGCCAAGCTGGGTGCGAACGCGATTTTGGGCGTTTCGCTGGCGGTTGCCAAAGCCGCGGCGGCATCGGTTGACCTGCCGCTGTACCGCTACGTGGGCGGCTGTAATGCGAATATTTTGCCGGTGCCGATGATGAACGTGCTGAACGGCGGTTCGCATGCCGACAGCAACGTCGATTTCCAGGAATTCATGATTATGCCGGTCGGGGCCAAGGACTTCCCGCAGGCCCTGCAGATGGGTGCGGAAATTTATCACACGCTCAAGGGCGTGCTGAAAAGTAAAAACCTGAGCACCGGTGTTGGTGACGAAGGCGGTTTTGCCCCGTCGCTGGCGAAGAATGAAGACGCGGTTGAGCTTCTGATCGCCGCGATCAAGAAGGCCGGTTACAAGCCGGGCAAAGACGTTTCTATTGCACTGGATCCGGCGACGACCGAGATGTGGGTCAAGTCGTCCAAGAGCTATAAGTTCTTCAAGTCCGATCCGAAGAAGAAAACCACATCGGATAAGATGATCGCTCTGTGGGCTGACTGGGTGAAGAAGTATCCGATCGTGAGCATCGAAGACGGTCTGGCGGAAGATGATTGGGACGGCTGGGCCAAACTGCAGAAAAAGCTGGGCGATAAGTGCCAGCTGGTCGGTGATGACCTGTTTGTGACCAACTCGAAACGTCTGGCCACCGGCATCGAAAAGGGCTGCGGCAACTCGATTTTGATCAAGGTGAACCAGATCGGGACGCTGACCGAGACGCTGGAAGCGATTGACCTGGCCCGCAACAACGGCTACACGGCCGTGATGAGCCACCGTTCGGGTGAGACGTCGGATGCGACGATTGCTGATCTGGCGGTTGCCACAGGCGTCGGCCAGATTAAGACGGGTGCTCCGTGCCGGAGTGACCGTGTGGCCAAGTACAACCAGCTGCTCCGGATTCATGAGGAACTGGGTGCGGCGGCCAAGTACGGCGCGGAAATCTTCAAGTACTAAGCGGCTAAACGTCGATACAGAGCACAGAGGGGCAGTCGCTCCCTGTGCTCTTTTTGTGCGCATATAATTAGCGTGGATAAAGGCGGACTCCATTATTTTCTTTTACAGTTGATTTTGATTTGACTCGGTTCATCATGACAATTCGTTTTCTTTTTTTTCTGGTCTTTTTTGTGATCGGAGCGTCAGCGATGGTGTTGTCGATTCTGGCTGAGCCGGAGTTGACAACGTATTATTATAATCGGGCGGTGCTGGCGCAGATCGAGGCTCAGAACGAGAAGATTCAGGATTTGACCGAGCAGTATGCGGCGCAGGTGAAGCTGATCGAGTCGGACCCGAATATTCTGCAGCGATTCAGTGCGACGACGTTTGGGCATAAACCGCTGACAGACGAGACTGCTTTTCCGGAGGCAAGCGGTAATGTTCTGCGTGATGAAACGGAGCAAATTCTCCGCCGCGATGAGGCTTCCGGCCCGGTTGAGCCCACTCCCGAATGGCTGGCACATATCCTGCAGCCAAAAATCCGGCTGGCGCTGTTTTTGACCGGGTGCGGACTGGTGCTGATCACGTTTATCTTCTTTGGCAGCGGTTTGCCGAAAGAAGCGAAATCGACGTCGAAAAGCGACCGTCACGGCTGAGATTTAGTGTAATGGGAGTTGGAAAAATACTCTTTTGCAATAGCTCGGCCTTCTTCGCTGGTGGCTGAGACCCACTCCGCACCGTCAACTTTCTTGAGGAATTTCTCTGCCAGAGGCTGTTGCGAGCCATTTTCATTCTCTGACTCCTCAGATTCTATCGGTTTTTCTTTTTCGAGAAAGCCGACTACTTTTTCGCCAGTGCGGTCGTCGATGAAGACATAGGCGCGGACGCCGGCGGGCGTGCCGTCGGCCAATGGGCCGGAGGGAGCTTTGATGGGGGTCATCTGGCCGACTTTGGACTTAAAGAGCTTGCCAGTGTTCAGGTCGTAGTACCATTCTTTTTTGACGGGTGAGGGTTTGTCGGTTTTTTTCAGGGTCGGCAGTGTGACCGCGACGAAGATGATCAGGATGACCGGGACCATCGCAGCACAGGCGGTCATAATCGGTCGGCGTTTGATGATCTCACGCCAGTTATCACGAAAGTTTTCCCAGTAGTATTCCAAAATGACTTTTTTGCTTTTCCAGTCGTCCATTTATGATCTGCTTTCTGTTGATACTGTAAATTCTTACTTTTTAAATTTTAACAACATATTGGAATCCCGACTTTGTCGGGATGGCTGTTTAAATAGATTCCTCACTTTGTTCGGAATGACATTTAACATATCTTTTAATATTATAATCCATCCGTTTCGCACTGGATGCCGGATCAAGTCCGGCATGACAAAAATGCTCGAATATTTTCACGGTTCACAGCACACCCATTCTAAAATCCGACTCGGCCCCAGACCAGTTTGATGCAGTCAATCACGTCCTGGTTGTCGTATTGCAGGGGTTGTGAGACGCTGATCGGATGCGGTGAGTGCTGGCGGGTGTAGTTGATGGTCTGGTAGTTTTTCCATTTTTTGTAATCACAGTGGCCGTCGCCGAAGGAGAAGGTGGTGCCGAAATCGTGCTGGGTTGAGACCCAGTCCCACCACTGCGGCTGGTCGTAGTAAATCGTGTAGCTGTGCGGGGTGGGGATGCCTTCGTCGATGAAGATGGCGCGGGTGCCGGGACTTGAAATCTGGCTGGTTTGGGTTAGAATCAGGCCGGAGGTGTTGGGGACGCCGCGGAAGCCGTTCATCGAATCAACGGGGGAATAGGTGCGCATGACATTATCGATGCGTTTGGGGCAGCGATAGACATCCGGCGTTTCGCAATAGGACCAGAAGACACTTCGCCGCATTTCTTCGAGTTTTTCCTTTTTGGTGGGCTTATAGATGTCTTCGCCCATCCAGCCGGACGGTTCGGTTCGGGCACTGACGATGCCGTCGTCATTTTCCATCGCATATATCTGCCAGCCGATGGTTAGTTGGCGGATATTACTCAGGCAGACGACCTGGCGGCTTTGTTCTTTGGCGGCTCGCAGCGATGGGGTCAGAATACTCATCAACAGCGAGATAATCGCCATAACCACCAGCAGTTCGATGAGTGTGAAGGCGGAGTGTCGCTGCTGATGAATTTGACGGTTTGTTTGTCTTGTACTCATTGTGCCATATCCTTGCTTTAACTGGCTGAAAGTTATAGTTCGTGGCTGCTGGATACCGGGTCAAGCCCGGTATGACAAAAACACACGAGAATTATATCTGTACCTTTATATTTCAGACTAATCATTTATTCGGTTTCGATGGCGATGATTGAGGCGATGGGGTCGGGCGCCTCTTTCGGCAGGTTGATCACAGAGCCGGCGGCGGTTGATTCGATTTTCAGGGCGGTTTGGCTCCGGTCGGCCAGCAGCCGGGCTGTTTTGACCTTTGCGGAGGTCAGCGGGACGGTCAGTTTCCCATCGGCGGGCCAATCGAAGACGTGAGCGTAGAGAATGCCGGGTTTTTGGGTGTAGCGGCCCCATTTGGGGGCTTTGAAGGGGCTGGCGGTTGTTTCGTAGATTGCCTCGCCGTTGGTTTGCATCCAGTCGCCGATGGCCTGCATGGATTTGATGCTTTCGGCGGGGATAGAGCCGTCGCCTTTGGGGCCGATGTTGAGCAGGTAGTTGCCGCCTTTGGAAACGATGTCGATAAGGTTGCGGATGAGCGTTTCATCGGATTTCCAGGCGTGGTCGTGGTCGGAGTAGCCCCATGTGGTGTTCAAGGTCATACAGACTTCCCAATCGACGCCTTCGATGCCGGTGGAGGGAATGGTCTGTTCCGGCGTAGTGAAATCGCCCTGCTCAGGTTTCCAATTCTTGAGGCGGCCGACCGAATCGTGCTTTTCGATATTCGGAATATGATAGAGACGGTTGTTGGAGATAATCTGCGGCTGGAGGGTGTGGACCATGGCCATCAGGTCATCGGCACGCCAGAACGGGCCTTCAGCGCCTTTTTTGGAATAGTCCCACCAGATGATATCGACCGGGCCGTAATGGGTCATGAGTTCTTTGACCTGGCGGTGGAGGTAATCGACATAAATCGCGTGATTGCGCGGGCCGTTTGGGAAGGGTTTGCCTTTGGTCGGGTACGGCAGCTGGCCGGCGGCTTTGTAGTCGTACTGTGGATGGTGCCAGTCGATGACGGAATGGTAGAAGCCGACCTTAAGCCCTTCGGCGCGGATGGCTTCGACAATTTCTTTGCAGAGGTCGCGGCCGGTGAGGTCTTTGGCGTTATAGGTGGAATTGGCCGATTCGTAGAGGCCGAAGCCATCGTGGTGTTTGGTGGTGAAGACGACATATTTGCAGCCGGCTTGGCGGGCGAGTTTGGCCCATTCGGAGGCGAAATTCGGCGACGGTTGAAATTTCGGGGTTGCCTCGTGGGCGTAGTCCCAGGTATCGGCACCGACATACTGCTGAATCCATTCCATGCCGCCGCGGGTGCCGACGGTTTTGCCCTTCCAGGTGCCGGCCAGGCCGGAATAGAGGCCCCAGTGGACGAACATGCCGAAACGGGCCTGACGCCACCATGCCATGCGGGCGTCGCGCTGCTGCGGGGTTTCTGATTTCATGGTATAGGTCTCCTTGTGGTGGGTTTGTGCGAACAGCGGGATTGCGGTCACGGTGATCAGCAGTAAACAGGTCAACATGCGTTTTTTCATGCGATTGTCCCTTTCTGTCCGGATTTGGACAATGTCCCCATTGAGTATTTGTCGAGGTAATTATACCGGATAATTTCAGGAATACAAGAACGTATGTATACAGGTATGTAAGTATATAAGAACTCAGGAATTTAGGAATAGGGATTTACCACGAAGGTTTCATTCAGGAATACAGGAGTTTGGGGTTGGGATTTGGGGTTGACGCTGGGGTTTTGGGTGTTTATGATAGGCAATAGGCTGTTCGGCGTTTGTGACGCGTTAAATCGGAGTGGAACGAAGGGAATATTTATTGAAGATGGAAGGCAGGTCAACTAAGTATCTGAGTCATTTAATTTCTCTTAAACAGTATACTATTGGCTAGAGCATATTATGCCAAATCAACAGGGTAAAGATCAGAATAAAATAGTACAATTGGAGCAAACTACAAATGCTTATCCCAAAAGCAGTCCCTTTATTATTTTACTTTTTAAAGCAATTTTATTGGGGCCAGAACTGGTATGGCTTGGCGATTTTAGCATCAGCAGACGTTTTCGAGGTATTACTTTAATCACAATTCCAACGCTTGTCACACTCTTATTTCTAATCGATGGCACTCCTCCAGTGATGTTTCTTGTCATGCTATTTGTTGTTTGGTTCTGGATGTGGCTTTTTATATTGATTATAATGTTTTTACAGGCTCTCGTTTATCTGTTTACTCCAAATAAAAAAAGTTCTGATAATACTGAGCAAAGAATTCGTGATGCAGGGAATCAATAGCGCTTTGTAGTAAGATTTGACCTGTTGGTTGATGGGAATATCCTAGCTTGAAAATAAAGGCGCATAAATGGGCATGCCACTAAAAGAACATTTTCGCAGATTTTGCCGCACTTTTGCTGCTCAATGGCACAATCAACCAATTGAAGAATATCGAATTCATTGTGATGCCAGTGACTGCTTACAGGTTGAAAGACGAGACATCTATGGGGAGGTTGATTTTGAAACACTGCCGTGGGACAAAATCAATCTCGTTTGGGTTTACAAAAGAGATCTGTTTTCGTCTGACCAAATATGCATGCAGATGGTAACCAGCGAAACCGAGGCTCTTGAGATCCATGAGGACATGGAAGGCTGAGGAGAATTATTGAAAATCCTTCCAGATCGGCTGAACGAAACAAGAAATGACTGGTGGGCCGATACGGCCTTCCCTCCTTTCGAAACCAATCAATCGTTAATTTATAAGAATCCGAATTTTGACCAAGCCGAACTTGATGAATTGATTAAGGAATTTAAAGCGGACTCTGAAATCCCCCGCCCAAAACCATTTTGGGATATTCTGTTTTTCGCTCTCATACTACTGACGTTTCCATGGCCTTTTGTCGGCTTAAGTGTTTTATGTTTATCTCAATTCTATTTGGGAATTCTTCTTGCGATAAATCTTACTGCCTTTGTTGTGCTTATGACCCGAATACTGGTTTACTGGGAATCGTATTTTCCAAAAATCCGGATATGCAGGACATTGCAAATTATTGCAATTATCGGCCTGATTTCATATTACATTGGGCCATTCCTTTGGGATTCTGGCCCTTAGCAGGAGGTGAGTTTTGTGGACATTTACAGACGGACACAGACATTCACGGACTTTTTTGAAACAGCTATAGGGGGCTGTTTTTTGGTTGTATTTTCTTGTTTTTGTGTCATGTTATCTTCGTAGTTTTTATACCACTAAGCTGGTTTTAGTGTATCGTGCTCTGGGTCAACTGCTTTAAAGAACTAGATTGAAGACATACCCGCCAGCAACCGCTGTGGCAAAAATCACCATCACAATGGACGCGACAAGGCGTTTTTGGAAGATACTTGCCAGCATACTCATTTCCGGAATGGCCATGCCGGCACCGCCAATAATCAAAGCGATCACCGCTCCCATGCTCATGCCCTTCTGAGCCAGCGCCAGACCAATCGGTATTGCCGTTTCTGCACGAATATAAAGAGGTATCCCAACAATGGCGGCTACGGGAATCGCCAGCGGGTTATTCGACCCGGCAATGCGAACAACGAACTCCTCGGGCAAATAACCGTAAATACCGGCACCGATCCCCACACCGATCAACAGAAAGACAAGGACCGCCCGGAAATCCTTCCATGCGGATTGAACCGCCACTTTGACCTTGCCGGCAAACGCAGGAGGGATTACGTTTTCTGCCGATCCGCAGCAGCTTTGTTTGGCTCGAATATTCTTGACGTGTTTTGAGCCGCCGGTTTTTTCCAGTATCACACCGAAAATCACTGACCCAACGAAAGTGACGCCAAAATAAATCAGACAGGCCTTCAAGCCCATCAGTGTGGCCACCATACTGATGATAATGGGGTTCAGCAGAGGCGATGCAATCACAAAGGACATCACCGGGCCGAAAGGAGCGCCGGCGTTTAACATCCCCAACGTCATGGGAATTGTCGAGCAGGCACAGAAAGGCGTCAGCGCCCCTACTATCGCCCCCAGGATATTTCCCCAGATGCCGCGTTTCGAGAGCCACTCTCTGAGCTTTTCTTTGGGGATATACATCAGCACCATGTTTACAATCGCACTGATACCAATAAAAAGGACGGTTAGTTCCACTGTAATCAGCAGAAAATATTCAATCGCTTTTGTTAGTGAATTCATTTTTCGCTCTCTGTTTGGTTGACACCGTCAACTATTTAGTTAAAAAATTTATTGTTTGATTATCTGCGCCATCGCCAGCACCGCCTGACTGATCTGTTTCGCCGATTCTTCCGGAAGATTGGCATATAAGGCTTTCACCCGTTCACTATAAGCCTGACTCGCTTTTTCCAGAATGCCAGTTCCCCTGGTGGTTACCGTCACGCAGCATATACGCCCGTCTTCAGGCGATTTCAGTTTTTTTACGTAGCCCTTTCTTTCCAAACGGTTGACGACCCGAGTGGCGCCGCTTTTGGTAAATCCGAGATATGAACCGACCGTGTTAATCGGGCAATCCATTGTTTTCGCGATTTTTTCCAATGCCAAAAATTCCGGCATGGATAGATCTTCACAGCATTCATTATCTGAGCCTCTTGAGCCAAAATGCCACGCAATCTTTCTCAATGCTTTGCTGATTTCTTTTATCTCTTTGTTTTTCATTTGAAAGTCTCCACATTTATCGTCTATCACGATAACAAAAACAGTTGACTATGTCAACTATATTTTTTTGGATTTTCGTTTATTCTCACATAAGCGAAAAAGAGGTTGATTCTCTGCAATGAGGTTTCGGACGGACGCGGAGAGTGGGGATTTACCACGAAGGACGCGAAGAGCACGAAAGTTTCATTCAGGAATACAGGAATGTAGGTATATAAGTATACAGGTATGCAAGTATATAGGTATATAGGGAACTCGGAACGGTTAATTATACGATGATATTGGTCTTGGTTTTTTGCGGGGGGTCTCCAAAATTCCAGTTTCTGCAAACAATTGTTTCTTTACATAGAATCGTTATTGTTGTATAATTAATGTTTCATCTTCGAGAGGCTGCTTGGCGCAACTGCAACCGGTGTGGTAACGCATGGCAGAATGATGAACGGGAGCTATGGCAGTACGGCATATCCGAAGGGCCTTTGTCAAGACCTTGCATCTATCCCTATGCGCATTATCACCGCTCATGGTAATTTCATCAAACCACTATTATTGACCTTGTTTGAGAAAGGAAAACAGTCATGTTAAAAAAAATAGCCATTTCAATAACTATCTGTCTTTTCTTCGCGCAGGCGGCGGCCGGCCCCATTCAGGTGGACGCCTGGAGCCTGACCAATAAAGCCCGGGAAGAAAAGTTCACGATCCAGGAATCCACGTTAGATGAGGTGATTCTGCCGTTTGATATGTATGACAGCGCTGAGCAAGGTGTCAGCCGGGCTGAGTCCTGGTATGATTTCTGGGTTCACAATGACAGTGCGATCTTCAAGTTTGACTGTGAGCATATTCGCAGCGCTCTGTATTCCAGCGGCGGTCAATTGTTTGTGGATATGAACTTTACACTGACGCAAGAGATCCCTTACCGGCTGACCGGACAATACACGACGACGGGGGCGGCGGTGACTTCCATGACACTGACGCTGACCAATACAAGCACGGAAACTGTCGTCTTCCACAATTTGCAGCGCAGCCGGAATACCGATAATCAGTTTTTCCTGCTGGGAATGCAGCAAGGGGATGAAGCGAATGAACTGGAAGGGTCGCAGTTTGGAACACTGCCCGCGGGGCAATACCACCTCTACTTCTATCTTGGCAAAGACTCCAGTTCTATTCAGCAAGAGTACGGTACCGGGACCGGCATCATGGAGATCAAGCTTGGACAGCATCTGGATCGGGGAAAAATTTATTGGACCAATGAAGGAACAAATAACCTCTACCAGTCAAATCTGGACGGTACCGAAAGAGTGACGATCTACTCGAGTATCCCAATTCTGCGAGATATCACGGTCGATGTACCGGAAGCCCAGATTTACTGGATTGGAAATAATGAGACGATTAATAGAAAAATCTATCGTGCCAACCTGGATGGTACCCAACAAGAAGACTACATTACCGGTCTGGCTTTACCTATCGGTTTGGAGTTATACAAATCCGGCAGCGCTTTCTATTGGACTGAAAGTAAGAGTATTTACCGGAAGGACATGATAACACATCAAATCAGAAGATTGATTTATGGTCCGAATTATCCCTGGGGAATTAGTATTGATCACACTGAAGAAAAATTGTACTGGTCGGTCTTGTTCGATCAGAAAATTCAGAAAGCAAATTTAGACGGCAGCGATATCGAAGATGTAATCACAGGAATTTCAGACTTAAGAGATCTTGAGGTTGATTCCAAAAACAAAATCTATTTTCTCACAGCCGGTCGGGTGAAAAGAGCTAATCTGGATGGTACCGGAGTGGAATCACTCTCTCCTTATTTAAACGGTTGTCAGTATCTCGAACTCGATCGTTTAGGCAGCAAACTCTATTGGACAAACGCAGATTATCGAAAAATAACCAAAGTCAACTTTGACGGAACCGGCTTAGAGGAATTGCTTTCGGGATTCGAATACCCCATTGGCATTGGACTATATGTCAACAATTCCATTGCCGGCCCGGATGCGTTCGGTTATACGGCGAAAACAATCTCCAACGGTCTGCGTGACATTGAATCAACCGGTACCGCGGTGAGTCTGACCGGCGTTGAAGCGAGTGACAGCATTGGGCTGCCTTTTGCTTTCAATTATTACGGTGAGGAAATGACATCGCTGCGGATTGGTGCAAACGGCTTTATCACCTTTGACGACGGTGCCATCACCGGCAGTGCGGGCGGCAGAGTTTTTCCCGACCCAAACGGCTTTAACGGTATTATCGCCGGCTGCTGGGGCGATTTGCTGCCGGAAACCGGGGGGGTCTGTTATCAGTCGCTTGGGGCCGTGGGAGACCGGGAGTTTGTGGTGGGGTTCTATGATGTTGCGCAATATACCGGCGGTGGCAATGTCACGTTCGAGATGATTCTGCATGAGAGAACCAACAATATCGAATTGCAGATCGATACGGCCGCGGGCGTCGATGGCACTGTCAATGCGGCTATCGGGATAGAAAATATGGACGGCAGCGATGGATTGACGCTGGCGTATGGAAACAGCATCGACTATTCCGGGCGAAGCGTCATGTTTACGCATCCCTGCCAATACTATCTTGCGGGGGATAACAATCGTGACTGCCGAGTTGATCTGCTGGATTTAGCTGTTGTGGCCGGTAACTGGCTGGTTGACTGCAAGGTTGACCCTTATCATCCGTCCTGTCTGTAAGTCATTCTGGTTCAAGGGAGTTTGAAGCCCTTGAATTGGGTTGCGGGGGTATCTTATTGTCAGCGGCTATGGACGGACACGGACATTCACGGACTTGCACGTAGGTGGGCGAATAAATTTTGGGGGCGTGGATAATTTCTTGAGTTTTTGGAGGGTTCATGGTATGTTTTGGGTATGAGCAAATCTATCAAACAAACCGATTGTCGTGATAAAGGAGTGTTGACGATGAAGAAATCCGCCTTTATTCTGATTGCAACCTGTGTTGTTCTGATGATTACCGGTTCTCTTTCTGTTCGGCCGGCCGCGGCGGCTGAGACAAGCGGCTACAGCAAGGAAGATCTTGCCAAGGACCAGGAAAAGGGTCAAAAACTCATTGAAAAGCTGCCGATTGAAGAACTTGGACCGCTGGCGCCAATCGCGATGTCGCCGTTTTTCGGGCTGGCGTGTCTGTCGGGAACGGCTATTTTAATGCCTTCGGATAATGTGTTTCTGGGCGGCAACGAGGTACTTGATAACTGGCTGGTGTTTTTGCTGTTTAGCGGGCTGGCGGTGGTAACGTCGGTGCCGCGGCTAGTGAGTACGTCGAAGGTGTTTGCCGAGGCGATGGACCGGGTGGAGACGTATGCGGGGATCATCTCGTATGGCGTGATTTTGATGGCGGCCAGCCAGGGACAGAGTGAGCCGGAAGTGGCGGTTTATACGGCGGGTGTGTTTTCGATCACGTATTCGGGGCTGCTGGCGATCGCGGCGGCGGTGAATATTTTCGTTATTAGTACGGTGCGGCTGTTTTTTGAATTGCTGGTGCTGATTTCGCCGATTCCGACGCTGGACGCGATGTTTGAGTGTGCTAATAAGACGGTTGCGGGGATTCTGGCGGCGATTTATGCGTTCAATCCGATGCTGGCGTTTACGCTGAATATTATTCTGTTTTTGTTCTGTCTGATAATCTTCCGCTGGGTGAACCGGAGGATCAAGTATCTGAAGGCCGTGCTGCTGGAGCCGTTTTTGCTGGGGCTGGTGCGGCGCCTGCTGGGACGCAGCGGGTACGATCCGGACAAGAGCACGGTCCGCAAGCTGTCGCGTATGATTGGCGGGATTGACCTGGTGGTCCGGTGCTTCCCGATGCGGAAAATGGGCAAGATCAAAGTGAAGGACCGCTGCTATCTGACCTTTGCCGCTGATGGGGTGTCGCTGGTGAAGTTTACGCTGCTGAAGCCGCCGCTGGTGAAAAAACTGGATGCGGCAAATCTTTCGAATGATATCGACGAAGGCCTGCTGGCGTATTCGGTGATGCTGGATACAGACGGCAAGCCGGTGGAACTGGTCTTCGGGCGGGTCTATACGGGCAAACTGGATGAGATCCGAGAAAAGCTCCGTGCATCCAAGAAAATCCAGCCGGAAATGAAGGCGGAGGCAGAGACAGAAACCCCGCCTGACAATCAGACAATTGAAGAATCCACCGAAGACACCGAGGCCGCCGAATAATTTTGAATGTTGAATTTTTAATTATGAATTGAGAAATCCCGGCTTTACCGAGGAAGCTGAAGCTACTGAGTAATACCAAAGCCGAGAGGCAGAAATGTGTAATCACCAATACCGTTTCTGTCAAAGAATTTGAAACTGATAGAGCAATCTTCGTGAAGAAAAATAAACTCATCTTGACGATTACAAGCAGTTGCCTTGTCATTATTGGTTGCCTTATTGCACTGGCAGTTTTTAAAATACTTAATTCTGCGGTACTTAATCCGGAGAAGTTTGAGGAAATATTTAAAACCAAGCTCACTGAGACTACGCATATCAATGTACGTCCGGTCTGGCTGGACGACCCTGCCGAAGAAGCCAGTGTCATTGTCACAAAGCCGGGAGATGAGCATTGCATTTTTACCGAGAGACGACAGGATAAAATTAAAGAACTGATCGAAAGATTTGAAGTACGTCCTTTGGGATACGGCCCTAGTTGTAACTGCGGCGGCAGCCATGCGTTGGATTTCTATCATGACGAACAATATCTGGCAAGCGTGACGTTACACCACGGTAATGCCTTTCGCGGCCTTGACGGCTGGAAGGGAAACATTAATTTTACCGATTCCTATGCAACCCTCATCCGTGAGTGGTTTGCTGAATACGATATCACAAACTTAGATTAGACACACCTTTCGCCTACTTATTTCTATGGGGTTTCCTTGTTGATGGGGATCAAGACGAGGTTTCTGAATTCCATGGGGGAGCCTTCGGACTGTAGGCAGATTTTACCGGGGGTTATCCAGCATTCGGTGGCAACATTCTGCACGAGTTCGTTGACTTTCAGTTCGAGGTATTCGCCGTCGAGGGTGATTTCGTACTGGTTCCAGCCGCCGACGGGTTTTTCGTTGGTCGGGTGCTGTTTGCGGGTGTGTCGGCCCTTGGTGCGGTCGGCGGCGGTTTTCATGGGGAACTTGTCGATGTTCCAGATGTCGCCGGCGGCGCGGAACTGGCCCTGTGCCTCAATCGACCGCGGCCAGACTTTGTCTTTGCCGACCATGCGCATCAGGACGCCGCCGTTGCCTTTGCCGAGGTGGCGGTGCTGGAGGCGGAGGATATAGCTGGTATAGTCGGCCTTTGTGCGGATGTAGCCAACGGGTTTGCCCTTGTTGGCTAAGACGGCGGCTTTGACGGACCAAGCGGCTTTGACCGGATCGGACGAATAGGTCCAGTTGTCGAGATCTTTGCCGTTGAACAGGCGGATGGCTTCGCCGAAGTGGCCGGGCAAATGTTTGACGCGGATGTTTTTGAACTCGACGGTCATGGGCGGGCCGGAGTGAATCTGCAGTGCGAGCAGGCCTTCCATGAGGCGATTTTTCTTGTCATTGTCGATCAGCTCCATGGTCTGGAAGCCGTTGAGGTAGTGGACGATGTGGTTGCCGCGGCAGATGATGGTGTATTCGTTCCAGTCTTTGTTTTTGTAGTAGCCGTCTTCGATGAGCTGTTTTTGATCGGCGATCTGACCGATGACGTTCTTTTTGCCGGCAGCGTCGATTTCCATGATGTCACCGACATTGACCAGCCAGCCGCGGCCCTTTTCGTGGTAGAGAAAGCCCACCTTGCCGGGCTTGTTTTCGACCTCGGCCTGGTAGCCGGTAATGCGCCAGCGGTCCAGTTCTTTGCTGCGGTACTGGATGCCGGAGTTGCCGTTTTGGATGCGGAACTGAATCTTGAGGATGAAGTTTTTGAGCGTGCCGCCCCGCCAGATGCAGAAGGTATTGCCTTTCGCTTTGTTTTCGGGTGTGGTCTGGCCGCGGATGGCGCCATCGACGACGGACCAGAGGCGCGGGTCGCCGTCCCAGCCGGTAAGGTCTTTGCCGTTAAAAATGGATTCAAAGCCGACTTCCGTTTCGGCGGCCTGGACATTGGCAAAAAGCATAACAGCGCAGGCTGCCGCGATTGTTATCTTGAGCATTCCGTTCATTTTGTTTCTCCCTTTTCCTTTTAGTGTTTGCTTTTATGACTTGCCGCGGCCGGCGGTTTGCGCTGTCGCTTTTACGGGCGAGTCTGCGGCGACGATTTCGACGGGGAAGGCGCTGATGACGCCCATGGGGTCGCGGCGTTTTTTGCCGGTGACTTTACCGTTTTTGTCTTTGGGGATGTATTCGCGGATGGTTTCGAGAATCACATTGGTTGCGGAAGCAGCGGCTTCTTTGTCGGCCTTAAGGGTAATGACAAATCCATCCGGTATTGCTTTGACGCCTTCGACGGCGAGGCCTTTGGGGCCCTGCTGGACCTGCAACTGGAGTTCTTTATAGAAGCCGCGTTTGGGGGCTTTGATGTTGACTTTTGCCGAGCCGCCGGGGGTAATCTTGACGGGTTTGGTCGGTACCTGGACGGCGGGCATTCGCCAGCGGGTTTTGGGGACGATGGCGATGAGCTTTTCGCTGGGGACCAGGTGGCGGTAGAGAAACGCCTGCATCCGGTCGTCAGCGGCGATGACGGGCCGGGTGACGGTGTCAACCGTGCCCAGCAGTTTTAATTCGACGGGTTTGCCGAGGGGCTTGGGCGGCGACTGGAGTGTCATGCCGATGCGGTCGCAGCCGGCGGGGATGGTGCCGCCGTTGAGCTTGAAGCCGGCGGGGGCGTTTTTGAGCGACACATTGATCGGGCCGTCGTAGCCGTTTTTGCGCAGGACGTGCATGGTGACCGGAACGACCGAGCCGGCGGGCATCATCAGGCTGGACGGTGTCATGCGTAACGCGAAGTCCGGCTGTTTGGGGCCGATGTGCAGGCGGTAGGCGAAGGCATCGCCTCCGTGACGCTGTGTGTCGGCGAGTTGGACATAGTAGGTTCCGGCCTTTGGAAGTTTGGCAGTCACGAAGGAATCGGCATGGTGGGTGGTCAGGCCGACGATATCCTTGTGGAGATGGACATCCTTGACGACATAGTCATCGTTCCAGGCGACGACTTTGCCGGAGGCATCGGTGATGCGCAATAGCGCATCGAGCGGCGAATTGAGGCGGCGGGCGAAGACTTCGGCGCAGATCTCATCGCCGGCTTTTGCGGTGAATCGGAACACGTCCATATCGCCGGCGGTGTCGATGCGTCCGTTGACAATCATCGGCAGTGTGACGGCCTGGGCAGTTTTGGTGTCGTTGTTGGATTCCTTTTCAAGGCATTCAGCGCCTTCGCTAACGGCGAATGGGACGGCGTTGGAAGCGTGTCCGCCAACCATGCAGGCGGCTTTTCGGATGCCGATAGTATCGGTGGTCAGCGGTATCTGTTGGGTGTCGAGATTCCACCCGTCAATCGTGGCAGAGACCTTCGCGTTTTCACGGGCGCCTAATGGGAACATCTGCGTGATAAACGGCAGCTCTCCGACGGCGACACGATAGACAAAATCCTCGCGGCCGCGGTAGATCGAGTCGCGGATTTCGAGTTCGTAGCCGCCGTCGCGGGTGATTTCATAATACATCACCGGGTCCGGGTCAAAGCGGAAGTCATCGGCGAAGGCGACCTCGGTGCCGCTGGCGGTGTAGAGGGTTACAGTGGCCTGAAACCAGCCGGGGACGGCGTCGGCCAGATAGGGAATCAGGCTGCGGGCGTGGGTCTGGATGACGAGCTTTTGGCCTTTCTTGGCATAGAAGCGGAAGCGATCCACGTCGCCGGGACGGATTTGGCCGTTCAGAACTGCCGGCAGTTGGATGGGTTTGGGCCGGGGCAGATTCGGCAGGTCACGGATTTTTTCGTAGGCCGAAGTGTCGTTTGGTTCCAGTTCGTAACGCTCGGGCAGCGTGGAGACGTGAAAGACCAGCGGGCTGGTCAGGCCGTCGCGGGTCTGGATGCGCAATTCGCGAAAGCCCGGTTCGGCGTCGGCGTCAATCGTAATCTCCAGCAACACAGCTTCGGCTAATTGGCGGTTCTGCTGGAGTTTGCTTCGCGGCATAAACATCTGGTCGGCGATATGCGCCAATTCACGCAGGCTCTTTTCTTCGAGGTCTTCGAGCAGCGGGTGGTTGGGCAATTTGACCGGCGGTTTTTCTTCGGTTTTGGTGTCTTTTGCGTCCTTGTCTTTGGCGGCATCGGTTTTTGAAGCGGGTGTTTTTTTATCGGCTGCCTTTCGGGCCGGGGGCTTTCTCTTTGGCGAGCGTTTATTGGCTCCCATAATCTCGGCGCGAATAGGGGCGGGCAGCTCGGCGATGCGTTTTTCACGCAGTTCCTTGAGCTGCCGCTGGAGTTCCCGTCGCTGATCGCCGCTTAGATTTGTGGTGCCCCGCATCTGTTTGACGACTTTGGCGGTAACGCCTTCGCCGGAGATAATGACACGGTTGGCACCGCGCAGAAACTGGCCGCCGGCGGTGACCTGAACGACCGTGCCCTGCTGACCGCCGGCCGGGTAGAGGTAGCCGATCTGAGATTTGTTGGCCCAGGCAACGCTTACTAAGGCCATCAACACTAATAATATAGTTTTCATTTTTGTCATAACCAACTCCTGCCCAAACGGACTGATCGGTCGCTTGAAAGTTTTGATTTCTTAGCTCATAGTTTTCAGTTCTGGATTCCCGCCTTCGCGGGAATAACAAAGGGACACAGAAATGACAAAACATGTGAGCATGATATATCACTCCGCTTACATAATTTCTTTTAATCGACTGTCGGCAGACTTGGCAGCCATGACTTTCAGGTCCAGTCCGCGTGGGTTGGGCAGCGGCCCGTCCGGGTCAATGCCAAGCTGGGTATAGAGGCTGCCGATCAAATCTTCCGGATAAACCGGACGTTCGGCGACCTCGGTACCGTTTTCGCTGGATTTACCAACGACGTTACCACCTTTGAAGCCGCCGCCGGCCAGAACGGAACAAAAACACTTGCCATAATGCGAGCGACCGCCGTTCCAAGGCGGTGCCCACTGGACTTTTGGGCCGCGTCCGAATTCACCGCCCCACCAGACAATCGTGCTATCCAGCAGGCCACGTTGGGAAAGGTCTTCCAGCAGGGTCGCAAAGCCACGGTCCATTTCGGGCAGCTTGCGGTCCATTATCTGGAAGTGCTGTTTGTGGGTATCCCAACCGTTATAGTTAATCGTAATATACGGGACGCCGTGTTCGACAAGCCGTCGGGCCATCAGGCAGGACTGGCCGAAGGTGTTGCGGCCGTAACGGTCACGGACGTCAGCTTTTTCGGTGTTCAGGTCGAAGAGTTTCCGGGCGTCGCCGAGCATCATCTTGTAGGCCTCGTCCTGGGCCTGGTCAAACTGATCGAACTGTTCGTTATCGCCCATCGTCTGGCCCAGTGTATCCAGCTTACCCAATAACTCACGGCGGGCCTGCTGACGTTTGTCAGAAACGCCGCGGGCGATAATGCCTTCGACGACAAACGGGTTCTGGTTCGGGTCACCACCCGTAGAGAACGGCTTGTGCTTGGGGCCGAGGAAGCCGGCCTCGGAGAAGCGACCCTGCGGGCGGGTCAAGACGATGTACGGCGGCACGACGCCTTTGTAGCCGTGTTTGTAGCCTTTGAACAGCGAGACCACTGCACCGGCACAGGGATAGACGAGCCGGCCGGGTTCGTGGCCAGTCTGGACACGGTAAGAAGCGGTTTCGTGGCCGTTAATGCCGTGGGTCATGCTGCGGATAATCGAGTACTTGTCGGCCTGTTTGGCCAGCATCGGAAGCAATTGGCCGATGCGAATGCCGTCAACATTTGTGGCAATCGGCTTGTTGAGCGGGCCAGTGTAGTCCTCGCCCGCCTCGGGCTTGGGATCGAAAGTGTCGAGATGGCATGGGCCGCCCCACATCCAGATCTGGATGACGGATTTGGCTTTGGCCTTCAAGGGTATCGGTTTGGCCAGCAGCTGATGCGGTTCGATGATCGAGACCCCGCCGGCGGCCAGCAGGCCACACTTGATCAAATCGCGTCGACTCAGGCCATTTGTTTTGTGTTTTTGTTTCATCGTTATTTTCTCCTCTGGATATCTCGCGAGATTAATGGCGATACAAAAATTCCTTTGAGTTCATCAGTGCCCAGGTGACATCTACCGCAGCCTGTGTCGAGTTAATACCGGGGGTTTTGGCATACTCTTCAACCGCGGCCAATTCCTCTTTGGTCGGGTAGCGTGACAGCACGAGCAGGTAGAGGTCTTTGATGAGTTTTTCACGGTTGCCTCTGGCGCTTCGCATCACTTGCTTGAGCCGCCAGCTTCGTTCGATTTTCGTTTGGATATGCGTAGAGTTGAGCATGTGACGCCGCTGGGTGTCGGTGGGCTTTTGGCTGCGTTCGGATTCGAGGCCGGTATCGCGCGAGGGGCGGCCGAACATTTCGAGAAACTGGCTGGTGATGCTGCCATCGGCCAGGTTAATCGTGCGGTGCTCTTCCGGGATAAACGTAAACGGTTCGGGAATCGGGCTGGAATAGCGTTCGCGTGTGCCGGAAATCCAGCAAAGTGCGTCAATCAGTACCTCGGCGTCCAATTGGCGAACAGGGTAACAGGCGAATAATTCTTCGGCTTTGGGGTTGTCGGTCTGGGGGACGGATGACTGCTGATAGGTCCGCGAATTGAGAATCAGGGTCATAACATGCTGAAGGTCGTAGTTGGATTTGACCAGCTCTTTTTCCAGAAAGGCCAGTACCTGCGGGTGAACGGACTTGTTGTCGGGGCGGATGTCATCGGGTTCGTGAATCAGGCCGCGGCCCAGCAGCCAGGACCAGAGGCGGTTGACGATGTTGCGGGCAAAGTACGGGTTGTCGGCAGTGATCAACCAGTCGGCGAAGACGACGCGCGGATCCTGGTCGGGACTGATGCGGACGGTCTTGCCATCGGGGAAGGTCGCTTTGATCGTGTCGGTCGGGGTCGGGTCGAGATAGATGATTTCTTCTTTCCATTCGGCGGTGCCTTTGTAGGCGACGCGTGAGAAGAAAACTTCCATCTGTTTTTGCTTGTCGTCGGGCCAGTTTTCCAGCCGGGTTCCCATCAGTGTCAGGCCGACAGCGTGGGCGATGGTTGAAGGCTCTTTGCCCTGAATCGCACGGTAGAAGTTGACCTGCGGGACGCGGAAGTTGCTGCCGCTGGCGGTCAGCAGTTCGCGGGCAAACTGGTCATACGGCATATTGCTGCTCATGGCATCGTGAATCCAGCGGTGATAGGCCTGGACGGCGTTGGGCCAGAGGTTGATCGGAAACTCGGCCTTGACCCGCAGCAGGTCGCACCATTTCAGCGTCCAGTAGTCGGCGTATTCGGGCTTTTTTAACAGTGATTTGATGAGCATCTTACGCTTTTCGGGGCGGGGATTTTCCAGAAACTTTCGAACTTCCTCCGGGGCGGGCAGTGTGCCCGTGACATCCAGATAGACCCGGCGAATAAAGACCGCATCGGCGCAGAGATTGGCGGGGGCAATATTTTGTTGCTTGAGGGAGGCCATCACCAAATTATCTATCTGGTTTTGCGGTTTGGGTCTTCCGCTGATGTCGAAGGGGTAGGCGGTTGCCGCCTGAAGCCGGCCGGCGGCCAAGACGGTGAAAGACAGGAGAATTACCAACATTCGCAAGCCGGAATGAGCGTTTAAACGACAAATCTTGACCATTTTCTTGGTGCTTTCAAATGGAGGCCCGGATACTATTTATTACTATCTATAATAACAAAAGCGTTCATTTTTTTATTGCAAAAAATCACCAAAAGGATACAGCAAAACCATTGATTTTCGGAAAAAATACAGGAAAAACACCTATCCTGCAATTTTTCCGGAATTTCCTGCGTCTTTACAGGTGATTTCAGGAGAAGAACGTGCTATAAGGGCGGTCTATTTAGGGCCGACGCCTTTAAAACGCTTGCTATTGGACCCAAAATGGGGTGGAATTATAAACATATATTAAATCGGTATCGTATTGAATATGGAAACCTTAGCGAATTCTCAGACAGGACAATCAGGCGGAATGGAAAAAATCATCGACAAAAACCTTGAAATTATTCGAGTTTCAAGAGGTGATATTACCGAATTCTTTGTCCACGGCCAAGCGGACACGCACGTTTCTGAGATTGAAACCATCGCTGCTGCCTTTGATTTCTTAGCCAAAAACAGTGTTCAGGCGGTCGCTTTCCGCGTTTTTGCCGACAATGAGGTTCGAGCTCGCATCGCGGCTGATTTTCAGGCTAACCTGGACGGGCTGAACTGTCCGGTAACGTGGATTTGCCAGCCGGAAGATGTGTTTGCTGTTCAGGTGCAGGCGATATCGGTGGAAGTGACGCCGATCAAGCAGGCGGATGCCGTGGTGGGATGTACGTTTGAAGACGATAATATGGTTTGTCGGCAGCTGAGCTTTGTGCCGGATAACCTGGATGCCGAGCGGTTTGAACAGGCCGGCAGTGCGTTTGAGAAAATCGAGACAATCCTGCAGGGTGTGGGGCTGGACTTTTCTTATACCGTGCGAACGTGGCTGTTTGTCTGGGATATCCTGGACTGGTACGATAAGCTGAACCTGGCGCGGGATAACTTCTTTGAGAAATATAACATTTTCAATAAGCTGGTGCCGGCCAGTACCGGCGTGGGCGTGCCCAACCCGGCTTCGGCGGCGCTGACGACCGAGGCGTTCGCGGTGAAGGCCAAAAATGACACGGTAAATATTCAGCCAGTGATTTCGCCGCTGCAGTGTCCTGCACTGGACTATAAGAGTTCGTTCGCCCGGGCGACACTGGTCGAGGCGCCGGACCACCGGAGGATGCTGGTTTCAGGAACCGCCAGTATCGAACCGGGCGGCGAAACCATCCATGTCGATGATGTTGAAAAGCAGGTCGATCTGACGATGCAGGTGATGACGGCGCTGATCAAAAACGGTGGGATGGACTGGAGTGATGTTTGCAGAGGGATCGCATATTTCAAAGACAAAAAAGACTTTGGTGTGTTTGATGCGTGGTGTGAGGCGAACGATATCAATATTCCGCATATCAAGGTCGAAGCGTATATCTGCCGCGATGATCTGCTGTTCGAACTGGAAGTGGACGGCATGACCACCTAAAGAAATACCTAATCAAAAGTCAAAGGGCATGAATCATTAAATTAATTTCATGCCCTTTTTTGTGGTTTGTATGCAAATTTGCAAAATCTTCAGTTCCCCTTCTAATAACAACGAAACGGCTCCTGCTCCCGTTTTGTTCAGCCATTGGCTCCTCTACTTAAAACCTTTGATAATCCATAAAAATATGGCTCTTACGATTAAATAAATAATCGACGCTACAACGAAATAGGCAAGGCTGACTCCTATCCCCACGAGAAGGCTACGATGAAAAATTTCCGTATCGGAACTTTCAGCCCATCTCTCTCCAAGCTGATTATAATACTCATAATCCTCATAGTTAATCTTATACATGGGTGGATTAGAATTATTGTTTGATGAATAAATGTCTATCCCAACAGTAATTTCATCCCTCATTATCACAGTAAAAAATATAGCAACAGCAATGGATGAGATAATTAATAAAACCCATAATATCCGATCTATACCTCTTTTCCAGTTCATTTTCTACACCTCCTTTTTTTCCGGATTTGATAACCGAAGTATTGAAGCAAGACGCTTGCAACTTCGGATGCTATGGTTTTGCCATGCACGAATCAACTCAAGATTTGCTCTTTCGACATCCATGCCTGTATTCTATCACCCCTTTTATCTTTTCGCTAACATACATGTAAACCAAATGCAGTCAAAAGTCATTTTGTTTATTCATAGTTCACTCTTTTACTATTCGGGATAGTTGCACAGAGGAATGGTTCTGCTGAACCGGAGCAAGGCTGAACTTCCCAAAAACGGGTGCAGGTATTTGATGTCGTCCCGGTCCAGACCATCATAGATATGCTCGACAAAACAGGCCGCCAGAATGCTTTTCATGTCATCTCTGCCTTCCTCGATGACCCAATTGGCAAACTGTATGATTCTTTTTGTTAGTGACGTATTGCGTTGCGTGATACTCACTTGATAGATATCTCTCATGCAAATAAAAGCATGTGCCTGTGAGAATTCCATATCATATTCCTGTGCCTCCTTCTGCGTCTCTTTGAAGACTTCTGGTAATTCTTCCCGGAATTTTGATCGCCACTTTGCCATTACACCTTCATTTCATTTTTATAACGCTTCTTCCATGTAAAAAGTATAATCCAGATTCTATCAAAGAGTCAAGGAGATTATGGAATCCCGGCAATGCCGGGATGGCTGTTTAAACAGATTCCTCGACTTCGCTCGGAATGACGATTTGTTTAGTTTTATGCCCGCTGGATTGCGTCCATGAGGTCATAGTGAGTTTGCCGGCGGTGATGCTGTGCCTGTGCGCCCGATATTACAATCGGACCGGAGTTATTATCCGATGAGCAGGCCGAGGATGATCAGGCCGATGGTTCCTATGACGGCGATGCCGGAGAAGATGAGGCCGAGGATCGCGAAGAGTTTTTTGCGGAATTCCTGGAATGCTCCGGCGATGCCGAGGGCGAAGGCGACCAACTGCAGCAGCATCAGCAGGATGATGCTCAGGCCGACAATGAACGCGGCGGGAGATTCTTCGTCGATGCCGCCGGGGGTGGTCGTTTCCAGCACGCCGGCCAGGATGATCGCCAGTACCATGAACACACCCGCAAACATGGTAATCGCAAACGAAGCGATGCCAAGGCCGGAATGGGGATATACCTGCGGCTGCTGAGGGACCATTGCCTGCGGCACGGCGGTCGCGGCGGTTGGGTAAGACGGCGTTGATTCCTGATACATGGGCATACTCCTTATTCGATTTTGTCGTCATCTTTGAGCCGCCCCCTACCTTACCCGAATATCGCCCTGTCGGCAATTCAAAAATATCGACCAAAGAACGCAAGAATACAAGGATACCAGAACACAGGCATTTATGAATACATGAACGGGGTTGTTTTTGCGGGTTTTTGGGGTTGCTTTTTGGGGGATTTTTCTATAATACGGGATTCGTATTTTAGTGTTGAGTTCGTAGTTCATAGTTGGCAGATAATGGTACGTCCGCCTCCTATTTCGTTAATACAGGGTCCGAAATATGGCAAAAAATTCTTTTGAGCGTTGGACGATTGAAAAATCGCAACAGTTGTACGGCATTCAGAGCTGGGGAAACGGTTTTTTCGAGATTTCCGGCGATGGTGAGGTGCTGGTCAAGAGCCGCCCGGATCATGAGGCCGGCAGCGTCAGCCTGATGAAAATCGTCTCGGAATTGAACAATCGCGGGCTGGTCGCGCCGGTTTTGCTGCGATTTTCGAATATTTTGCGGGATCAGATCACGCGGATCAACCAGTCGTTCGCTAAGGCGATGTCTGGTGTCGGCTATCAGGGCGAGTATCGCGGCGTCTATCCGATCAAGGTTAACCAGCAGCAGCAGGTGCTGGAGGACGTGACGCGGTTCGGCAAGCCCTTTCATTACGGGCTGGAAGCGGGCAGCAAGCCGGAACTGATGGCGGCGATCTCGATGCTGGACGACCCGGAGGCCTGTCTGATTTGCAACGGCTATAAGGACAAGGAATTTATCGACCTGGGGCTGTACGCGATCAAGATGGGGCTGAAGTGCTTTTTCGTTGTGGAAATGGTGGGTGAACTGCCGCTGATTTTAGAACGGGCCGAAAAGCTGGGGGTTGAGCCGCTGTTGGGTGTGCGATTGAAGCTCACCAGCCAGGCGGGCGGACGCTGGTCCGAATCCGGCGGTGACCGCAGTGTCTTTGGGCTTAACTCCGTGCAGGTGCTGGAGATGGTCGATCAGCTCAAGGCGGCGGGCAAGCTGGACTGTTTAAAACTGCTGCACTATCACCTTGGTTCGCAAATTCCCAATATTCGCGACATCCGTAATGCCGTGACTGAGGCGTCACGGATTTACGCCGGGCTGGTGGAAGAAGGCGCTGCGATGGGCTACCTTGATGTCGGCGGCGGGATGGCGGTTGACTATGACGGCTCTTCGACGAATTTTGCGTCGAGCCGGAATTATTCGCTGGACGAGTACAGTGTCGATGTCATTGAAATTCTGATGAACACACTGGACGAAAAGGAGGTGCCCCACCCGACTTTGATCACCGAGTTCGGCCGGGCGACGGTGGCCTATTCATCCGTGCTGCTGTTTAATATTCTTGAAGTCAGTCATCTGGACTCGGCGACGATGCCCGAAATGCAGGATGATTTTCACGAATATACCAAGTACCTGTCGGAAGTCGCAGACAATCTCAGCCTGAAAAAACTGCAGGAAAGCTATCACGACGCAATGTACTACCGTGACGAATTACGGCAGCTTTTCAAGCACGGCAATATCTCGCTGCGCGAGCGGGCGTATGCGGAGGCGGTCTTCTGGGGAACGATGCGCAAGATCGCCGGCAAACTGGATAAGCTCAAATATGTGCCCGACGAGTTCGAGGGTCTGGCGGCGGCGATGGCCAGCGTTTATTACGGCAACTTCAGCATTTTCCAGTCACTGCCGGACGCGTGGGCGATCGATCAGCTGCTACCGATCATGCCATTGCACAGGCTGGGCGAAGAGCCGACCGAGCACGCGATCATTTCGGACATTACCTGTGACTGTGACGGTGTGATCGATAAATTCATCGACCTGCGAGACGTCAAGCGGTCGCTGCTGCTGCACCCGATCAACAACGGTGACGAGTATTATCTCGGGGCTTTTCTGGTCGGGGCTTACCAGGAAACCTTAGGCGATCTGCATAACCTGTTTGGCGATACGAATGTTGTCTCACTGGAAATTTCCGACGATGGCGACTATACGATCAATCAGGAAATCGAAGGCGATTCCGTCGAGAATGTCCTGCAGTACGTCGAGTACGACACTAAGGCGCTGATGGCCCGGATGAAAAGTAAGGCTGAAAGAGCCATCAAGGCCGGCAAGCTGACGGCTAAGGACCGCCGGGAGGTGATCAGCGCGTTTTTGGAAGGATTGCGGGGTTATACTTATTTTGAAGAGTGATTTTTGCCACAGATTAACACAGATTACCACAAATAATAGATGTTAAAATATGGATCCCGACGTTGTCGGGATAACTGTTTAAATAGATTCTTCGCTTCGCTCAGAATGACAGTGTGCAGAATTGCGGGATAATAAAGGATAGAACAATGGGCAAGAAAGTTTTAATTATTGGTGCCGGCGGGGTCAGTCAGGTGGCAACGTGGAAATGTGCGATGATGCCGGAGGTGTTCGGCGAGATCATGCTGGCCAGCCGGACGAAGTCCAAGTGTGATGCAATCGCGGAGCTGCTGCCGAGACCAATTCAGACTGCGCAGCTTGACGCCGACAATGTCGAGGAAACGGTTGCGTTGATCAAAGAATTTGGCCCGGACCTGGTAATGAATCTGGCACTGCCGTACCAGGATCTGGCGATCATGGACGCCTGCCTTGCGACCGGCATTGACTACTTAGATACCGCCAACTATGAGCCGAAGGAAACGGCTAAGTTTGAGTACAAATGGCAGTGGGATTATCATGATCGCTTCAAGGAGGCGGGCATCAAGGCACTGCTGGGCAGCGGGTTTGACCCCGGTGTTACCAGCGTCATGACGATGTACGCACTCAAGCATCATTTTGATGAAATCCACACCATCGATATCATCGACTGCAACGCCGGCGATCACGGCCAGCCGTTTGCGACGAATTTTAACCCGGAAATCAATATCCGCGAGGTCACGGCGAAAGGCCGCTATTGGCAAGAAGGCGAATGGATCGAGACCGACCCGCTGTCGGTGACGGAAAAATTCGAGCTGCCAGAAGATCTGGGCACGATGGATATTTATCTGATGTACCACGAAGAGCTGGAGTCGCTGGCTAAATTTGTGCCCGGTCTCAAGCGTGCCCGCTTCTGGATGAGCTTTTCACAAAATTACCTCAAACATCTGGAGGTCTTGCAGAACGTCGGCATGACACGCATCGACGAAGTCGAGTTCAACGGCCAGAAGATCATTCCGCTGCAATTTTTGAAGGCACTGCTGCCGGACCCGGCTTCGCTGGGCCCGCTGACGAAGGGTCAAACCTGCATCGGTGTCAAACTTTGCGGCGTCAAGGACGGCGTCGAGCGGGAGTACTATATCTATAACATCTGTGACCACGAATCCTGCTATGCGGAGGTTAAGTCGCAGGCGATTTCTTATACCACGGGTGTGCCCGCGATGATCGGTGCCAAAATGCTGCTGAGCGAAACCTGGGCCGGCGACGGCGTTTTCAACATCGAACAGTTCGACCCCGACCCGTTTATGGCTGACCTGAACGAATACGGCCTGCCGTGGAAAGAAGTGTTTATTAAATAAAAGATCAAAATCAAAATGCTAAATTAAGGAATCGCCTTCGCTCGGAATGACGGCGTGGCGGATTTGGAATAATTAATGGACAAAGCGCTTGCGGGACAATTTGATTTGGAGTCGATTCACACGCCGGCTTTTGTGGTGTTTGAAGAGGCGATTGCGCATAACCTGTCGATTCTCTGGCAGGTCATCGAGCAGACCGGCTGTAAAATCCTGATGGCGACCAAGTGCTTTTCGATGACTCGCACGTTTGGGCTGATTGCCGAAACACTTGACGGCATCTGTGCCAGCGGCCCGCACGAGGCCCGGCTTGGCGCTGAACATTTTGGCAAAGAGATTCACGCCTTCGCGGCGGGATTTTCCGAAGAGGACATCCGCCAACTCGCTCCTATTTGCAACCATCTCGTCTTTAACTCGTTTTCACAGTGGCAGCGACTCGGCCCATTGGCGAAAGAGTTGAATCCGAACTTGAAATTTGGCCTGCGATGTAACCCCGAGCATTCCGAAGGTGAGGTGGAAATTTATGACCCCTGTGCGGCTAGTTCTCGGCTGGGTATCGTCAAAGATGAATTTGAAAAAGAAAAGGCTTCGGATGAGACTTTCTTAGAAGGGATTTCCGGTCTGCATTTTCATACGCTGTGTGAAATGGATTCGGATGCGTTGGAGCGAACGCTGGCAGTTTTTGAAGTCAAGTTCGGCCAATACCTCGACAGGATGGAGTGGGTTAACTTTGGCGGCGGCCACCATATTACTCGCGGGAATTATGATGTCGAGCGGTTAGTGCAGGTGATTAATGAGTTTAAAGCCCGCCACCCGCATCTGACGGTTTATCTGGAGCCGGGCGAAGCGGTGGCGCTCAATGCCGGCGTGCTGGTTGCTTCGGTGCTGGATGTTACGCGAAACGGCGATGTACAAAATGTGATTTTGGATACCTCCGCCACTTGCCATATGCCGGATGTGCTGGAGATGCCGTACCGGCCGAACATTATCGGGGCGGGTGACCCGGGTGAAAAGGTGCATACCTATCGCTTGGGCGGCTTGTCCTGTCTGGCCGGGGATATCATTGGCGATTACTCGTTTGATGCACCGCTGGAAATCGGCGACCGGCTGATCTTTTTGGACATGGCGATTTATTCGATGGTCAAGACCAATACCTTCAACGGTGTGGCCCTGCCGTGGATTTATTACGGAACTGCCGACGGCAAGCTGGAACTGGTGCGTCAATTCGGCTACGAGGATTTTAAGGAGCGATTATGAACCAGCAATACCCCGCATTCTTGGCTTCGGAGATTTCCGGGCAGACGCCGGAGCAGGCGTTTTTTCATGTGATTCCGGTGCCGTTTGAGGCGAGCGTTTCCTATGGCGTCGGTACCGCCCGTGGGCCGGCCGCGATTCTTGAAGCCTCACAGCAATTGGAAACATACGACGGTTTCAGTTGCCCGTGTGACTTGGGCATTTACACCACCGATCCGGTTGATTGCAACGGTGATGCTAAAACCGTCATTGATGCAATCCAGAAGGCCGTCACCCAAATATTAAGCTATGGCGATAAATTCCCACTCCTGCTCGGCGGTGAACACACCGTGACCAACGGTGCCATCCGCGCATTGCATGAAACAGGCGAGCCGTTCGGGATCGTTCAGTTTGACGCCCATGCGGACTTGCGGAATACTTATGAAGGTTCAAAGTACAGCCATGCCTGTGTCATGAAACGGGCGGTGGATTTGGGCATTCCGGTTTTCCAACTGGGTGTACGTGCTTTGTCACTGGAAGAAGTTGAAGTACGCAAAAACAACCCGTCTCTGATTTCATATATTGACGGCTATGAGCTGGGTACGCAGGGGATTCCCGCAGGCCGACTTCTGCCGGAAGATTTTCCAGAAAATGTCTATGTCACCATTGACGTTGATGGTCTGGACCCGTCGATCATGCCCGCTACCGGCACTCCCGTCCCCGGCGGCATTGGCTGGTACGACATGCAGCAGCTCCTGCGAAAAATCGCCGACGAGCGAACTGTCATCGGCGCTGACATTGTCGAACTGGCTCCAATTGAAAACTATCATGCGGCTGACTTTACCGCTGCTCAGTTGGTTTATGACCTGATGGGCATCATACAACGATCCAACTGAGCGCAAACCACACCCAATGTTCCTGTTCCGTCCGGCAAGCCCGATAGACGGCGTGACAGGAAATTATGGAATCCCGACTATGTCGGGACAGCTGTTTAAATAGATTCCTCGGCTTCGCTCGGAATGACATTATTGCGTTTGGGATGGCATTTTTGAGTTTGGAATTATGACAAAAAAAATTTTGAAAGTCAGTCATATCTGAATGAATACTATCGAGCTTGTCGCGGTATCAGTGCGCATGGAAAAGGCCGGGGCAGTCACCCTTCTGCCTCGGCCTTGATTGATTGGGTTTATGCCACCGCTTAGTTAACGAGGTTGGCAATGTTTGCGACCTGTTCGTCATCTTCTTCGTCTTCATCGTCGTCATCATCATCGTCATCGTCGGTCATGCTCAGACGTGTTTCCGGCGTACGAGGCGAGACAAAAATCGTATCATCCAGCATCCGTTGTTCTTCCGGTGTCAGAGCCGGTTCGTTAATCAGATGCGGAGTGATAAAGATCACCAGTTCGCTGTTGGTGGTGCTTTCGCCTTCAAATCGGAACATCCCGCCCAGCAGGGGCAGATCGCCCAGCAGCGGCACCTTGTTGACCTGCGTGGTGACATCCTGCTTCTTGAGGCCGCCGATGACAACGGTCTGGCCGTCTCTGATCAGTGCGGTAGTGGTTTCTTCACGCGTGGCGACAATCGGCTGAGGACTGACGCCGTTGGTGCCCTGAATGACCACCGAACCGGTGACGACACTGAATTTCGGATTGAGATCCATCCGAATGAGTCCATCCCGCGTCAGGTGCGGTGTCACACGCAGTTCCACGCCCACATCACGGAACGCCGTGGTACCGATGCTGCCGCCGGCACTGCTTTCGGTCAATTCCTGGTACGGAATTTCCTCGATGATCTTAATTTCGGCCCGCTCGTTGTCCAGCACCATGATTCGCGGGTTGGCCAGCAGCTTGGCGCGAATGTCTTCCTGAGAAGCATGGATGGCCATATCGATATTGACATGGTCATTGAGCACGCCAAAGCGAATCAGTGACTGGGTATCGGTCTTATTGGTATTACCGGAAAACACACCGGTGGTATGCGGGTCGGTCGAACTGCTTTGCAGTATATTGCCCAAGGTGCCGATCTGATCGCCCAGTGTGCCTCCATCCGGGACCGCCCCATAGCTGGTTGCCGTTCCGGCCTGCCATTCGACACCGATATCCAGATTGTCCTGCGAGGAGATATCATAAATCTTCGACTCAACCAGAATCTGCGGTGTGACGCGGTCAATTTCATTGATGAAGCTATCAATCGCCTTGATCTTGCTTTCCACATCGGTGACGATGATATTGCTGGTGCCGGTACTGGCCGAGATCGAGCCGCGTTCGGAGATAAATTTCTTGAGGGCTTCTTCGACCTGCTCCACATCGGCATAGGTAATCCGATAGACCTTGCTTTCGAGTCTTTCGCGGACATCCAGCACTTCATCCTTCGGCACCACACGTATCATGTTTTCGGTGGTAATATAGGTATAACCGTGAGCCTGAAGGATATTGCTGAGCGCTTCGGCCAGCGGGACATCGGTCAGTGTGGCGGTAACGGTCCCTTCGACCTTGGGGCTTTTGATGATGTCCACATCGGCCTGCTTGGCCATGATCATCAGCACATCGTCAATCGCGGTTTCCCGAAAATCAATGCTGATTTCCTGCTGCATCCGCTGCTGTACGGGTGACAACAGTTCGGGTTTTGCCTCGATGATGTCTGCCGATTCTTCCGCCGTCACTATACCGGCTGTCAGTACCAGTGACAGAACCATCAGGATAACGGTCATTTTTCCGTGAATTCCCGTCGTTTCCATGTCTTTTCCCTTTCCGTTTATCGCTGTCTTTCAATTATTCCTTTTAACGCTGTACCGATTGTGTCCAGCGTTTTCCATCTTTTTCAAATTCGACGGACTCTTTGCTGATTGTCACGACTGTGGTTCCGTCGATAGTTTCACCCTGTGCCACAATCTTCTCGTTGACAATCGCGGTCGGCCGGGTTTTGCTGAAGACGATTCCCTTGACGACCAGTTCGCCGGTCGGTTCATCATCAGAGACCTCTGCCGCGACGGTTTTGGGGGCGGTCTTCATGGGATTACGCAGCGTTTCCGGCAGCGGCTGGGGGCTGTGCCATTGAAGCGGCGTTTGATCGTCCACGACCGTTTGAGATGTCTGCTCGGTGTCAGTGTTTCCGCCGGCGGTCGCTTCGCTTTGACCGAGTCCGCCCAGCGAAACAAACAATACCGTCGCAAATACCAGTGACAGCACGCCGACCATCACGGTCATCTTTTTCTGATGGGCGTCCATTTTTCCGCTGCTTGAGCCGGTGATCGTCTTTTTAAGGTGACCGGACTTCTGAGCAGCTGCTTTGGCCCTGGACGAAGACTGTGTCCGGTTCAAAGGACGCGGGCGCATTGCCGGGGCCGCGGGCGTATGAATCGCCTCGGTTGGCGCTTCCGCCATCCGCTGCGCCAGTGACGGCTTGGGGGCGTCCGTTACGGCAGTCTGCGGCGGGGTCTGGGCTTCTTCGACCGTGTCGGCCGGCTCTACCGGCGCTGTCTGAGGCGGCAGCGTCGGTTCGGCATCCGTCACCGGGATCGGGGCCTCGTTAAATATGGACGAAATCTGTTTTTGTAATCCTGACTTTCTCATGGCAAATCTCTTCTGCTAATTGGTTATATTCTACCGCTCCGTTACTTCTCGGGTCATAGGTCATTACCGACTGACCAGCACTGGGGGCTTCGGCCAGACGAACACTGCGGTGAATGACCGTCTCAAATACAAGGTTTCCAAAATACTCGCGCATCTGACGCTGAACATCAGCACTGAGCCGGGTTCGACGCTCGGCCAGCGTCAGTAAAATGCCGCCGATCTTCAATCCCGGTGTAAACCGTTCCCGCACAATATCCAGCGTCTCCAGCACCTGCTTGAGACCTTCGATGGCATAGTAATGCGTCTGCACGGGAACAATAACTTCATCGGAAGCGATCAGGGCATTCAGTGTCAGCAGACTTAGTGACGGCGAGCAGTCAATAATGCAGAAATCGAAATACGGCTCTACAGCCGCCAGGCGATTTCGCAGAACATATTCACGGTCCGCCATCGATGACAGTTTGGATTCGGCTCCGCTGAGCAGTACGTTGCACGGCGCGACCATCAGCGATTCGATCTGTGTGCTCAGTAAAATCTGCGGCAGGCGAAGCGTCGGATCGACCAGTACATCATAGATGGTTTTTTCAATGTTCTCAGGTACGCCGCCCAGGCCCAGTGTGGCATGTCCCTGGGGGTCCAAATCGACGACCAGTGTCCGGTAGCCGTGCTGGGCCAGTGCTGCGCCTAAGTTGACTGCTGTGGTTGTCTTTCCGCAGCCGCCCTTCTGATTGGTTATCGCAATCGTCCTCACAATACGTCTTCCTGTCTTTATCCATTTCCTGTTCGACCCATCGGCTGCAAACGCCGAATTGATGTGGGGGCATCAATTCATTGCAACGGGACGGGACTGTTTCTCTGTCCTGGCTAAAAAGGACAGTTCCATTTTCACTTTATGCTTTGCCTTGCCCTGGTCGGCCCGGCGGATCACCAAATCCTCTACAAACACGACGGGTGTCGATTGTTCCAGCCGATTTACAAACTGGAGGAACTGTTCGTAGGAGGCCTCGAACTCGACCTGCAGCCATGCCTCGGTGAGATGTTTGCTTTTTTCCACGGTCGAAAGTTTCTGGAGGTCAAGCTGTTTGCTGGAGAAATCGGACAAGCCCAATTCGGCCGCCTTTTTACCGATCTCAAAGACCAGTGCGGTCACATCGTCGGTCGGCAGTGAATACTGCTGAATCTGATGCTGAACCTCGTCCAATTGCTGCTGTGCTTTCTGTCGCACTGTTTCCCGGCTGGCCAGGTCCGCCACTTCGCGCTGCTGGCGGCTTTCATTAAACTGACTTTCTATCCGCGCCAACACCTCTTTTTGCGGCAGATGGAAAAACAGAATACCGGCTCCCAGCAGCAGCAAGCACGCTGCCCAGAGCACTGCCAGAAACAGCTTAAATTTCGTTATTTTTTTTGTGTGTGATTTCTTCATGGTCATCTCTGTTCGCGAAGAATACATTCAATTTCATAATACGTTGCAGAACGGCCGTCCACGGTTCCCTGCTGCTGGGCCGTCATTGTAAAATCGACAAATGTCTGTGCCAGCGTTTCGGAAGACTTGAGCTGATCCACATATTCCCGAACCAACTGGTCATTGCCTTCGGCGTCAAATCCGCACAGCACGACTTTCAAATCCCTCTCGATGACCAGCCGCTGAATCATTGCATCGGTTTTAGCGTCTTTAACCTTTTCGAGCTGGGGTTGCCGGTCCAGTTCCGCTTCGTAAATAAAAATCGTTTCGGGAAGCTGCTGGGCGAACTCAACCAGCCAGTCGCTGACCTGGACCCGGTAACACAATCCCCCCGTCAGGTCATTCATACAGCGTTTTGCCTCTGCGATCTGCGAGTTAATCTGCTGATAGACTTTCATATTTTTAGCTGAGGCTTCGATGACGTCCCGATTATCCTGAACGGCCGCCTGCTGAGTTTCGGCCAATATGCAATCCTGCTGGTAACTGACCGCCCAGGCCCCAACTGCCATAATGGGAATCAATACCGCGACAATCTTGGCCAGTATTCGTTTGGGACTGCCCTTTTGAGGTCGTCCCCTTCCTTTGAGTAAATCAATCGAAAACATGTTAAATTGTCCTCATTGCCAGACCGGTCGCCGTTGCCCAGGCTGAGCCGCCGGTCTTTAACAGTTCATTTCCTTCTTTGCCCGCGTCACAGCGAATCGTATCAAACGGGTTGAAAAGTTTGACTTCTACTGACAGGGCATCGGTCAGAAATTCGACAAATGTATCCACCAGTGAAAATCCGCCGCACAGGTAAATTGTTTCCACCCCAGCGCCTTTTTCCTGGAAGGAGTAAAAACGCAGGGTTTCATTAACCGCGGTTGCCAACGGGCGAATCGCATCATTCATCGCCAGCAGCACCTTGTTCTTTACCTCGTCATCGGCCTGACTGTCGCTCAGTGCCTGGCGAACCTGGTCCTGCGAAATCTCGGCATTGTCGCTGATGGCCTTGATGATATCAGTGCCGGCGATATTCAAATCACGCACGAACGGCAGACCATCCTGCCCATAGATCACCACGTGCGTATAGGTCGCTCCCACGTCAATGATGGCGATCGTCGTGGCAGCATCCAACGGCTGCAGTGTGGTCAGGCAATTAATCAGGGCCAGGGCACCGGCATCCACCAGAATCGTCCGGCCGCCGGCGTTGTTGATTATTTGTGTTTTTTCCTTCACCGCATCGCTGGTGGAGACCACCATCAAGCCATGGCGACGCACCGCGGCAGCTTCTTTTTCCTCCGGGGTCAAGTCGGGTACTTCGACCAACTGGTAATCCAGCACACTGTGCTTGTCATCGAACGGACAGACCTGACGGGCCTCAAACTGAACGGCCTGATCGATTGCCACTTCCGGCAAGGCCGGAAATTTGAAGCCTCGCACTACGACCTGGGAGCCTTCCAGTCCGCAGACGACATTGCGGCTGCTGACGCCGGCTTTATCGAAACAGCGTTTAACAGCCGTAGTCACAGCGGCCTGCTGTTCTTTTTCATCGTCGCCGGTGCTTTCGATCTCTTCCTGAATTGCCAGCGACGCTGTATATCCCTTTGCGTCTTTGAGTAAACGCACCAGCTTGACCGAGGCGGTACCAATATCCAATCCCACCAGTTCAATCTGCGTTTGTAATTTGTTTAATACGTTCGCAAGCATTGTTCAATCCCATTCTTCTCTGTCCGATCAGTGTATTGTCTTTGCTGTTTTGTTTTATCGGACCCACAGTCTTTCGTATTCAGTTTCCAGCAGAATATCGGTTTATCCGCCGGTTGACTTAATCAACTCTTTTTGGAAAAGGGCGCTGTTCGGCTGATTTTCACGACTCCGCCGATCAGGAACCATCGAGGCTCGCCCGATAATCATTCCAGCCGCCCGGTAAGGGCAGATATTTTCCCTTCATCCAGATATTGCCCGGCAGCAGTCCTTCGAGCAGCCGGTCATCAAAATAGTAATACTTCAGGTAGCCGTTGGAGGAATCCGGAAATGACAGTTTGGACGGGTCCGTGCCGACAATGCCCCGGATCACCTCGGTAATCGCCCCGCGCAAAACCAATTTATGATAGCCGTAGGTCGTTGGCGAGGTCATACGACGGGCACCAACATGTTCGGCTCCCCATCCGCCGCCGCCGACGGTAATCGCCGCTTCCACAATCATACTGGAGGGCAGCTTCCGGTACGAACCGTCCGGCTGGCCAACAGGAACATAACGAAAATTGCTGTCATTGAGCGGGTTTCCACCGTCAATGTAAGAATACTTTGGCATGCCGGGGTCAACGACTTTGATGACGCCCTGTGCCATCAATCCCAATACATTTGTATTGTCAGAGGCCGGTTTGGCGCCATCTCTGGCCCCGTCCACCATAATACTGTCCGCTACCCAAATATTGCCGGTGGCTACAATAGTAACCTGTCCTTTAATTAGCTGATTATTATCGTGAAGTGAATTATCGCCGCCGATAATGACATTTCCGTCCACGAAAATCTGTCCGCCGGGAGCCGATTTGTATCCGCCGTAGTCCTGCTGGACGTAGGTATCGGTTAAATTATATGTCACCGGCAGTTCAGAGGTCGGCCGGACATGGTATGAATAGATATCATAACGAGCATAGGAGTCCAACTTGTCCGGATTATCGATCTTGTAATCATACGTCCGTGCACCGGAGGTGCGTGTGTCCTGGTAGCCCCTGACGCCGCAGTTATTCGTGATGCGAACTTTGCCCACACCGCTATCCACGAAAAATTCCAACTGGACAGCGGCGTTCGGATTTGCCAGAGGGGCTTTGGTCTGTGGTGTAAACTGGAAAGCCGGCGCAGTGCTGTCACGAAAGCGAACGACTTTTTGTTTTACCACGGAGACCTGTGAAATTTTGTTGTCCGGCTGATTGAAATAGACACCGCCTTTGAAGTTATCCATCAGGTCACTGTATTTATCAGACCCGCCGGATGAATGACGCCCCTCGCCCATGCCTACTCTTCGCTTGAACGTCGGGCCGCTGCCTTTAACATATAAGTCGCGAACGCTGTCATCAGGCGCTCCGTGACTGTTGACATGGATGGGGATATCGATGATTTCGCTGGAAGTAAAGGGCCACGGCACTGATCCGGATGCGCCGCTCGGCACCCGATGCGGCGACTCCCATCCGCTGATATTCTGAATCAGATAGGCGTCAATGACTCGCTGCGATTGGCCGCAAAGACCTTTTGACGTGATATGATAGACCGGCATGGAGCCGATAAATTTTGAAAACTGGATACTGTATTTTGAGTTGCTGTTGGGAAACGACAAGCCTCCTGTCGTGCCGCTGACGCCCTGGCTAAGGGCATACAGCATATCCGGCTGCTGGCTCATCCAGAAAACGGCCTTTTCGTACGCCGCCTCGGCCGAAACGGTTGCCACCGCCTCCTGTTTCAGGCGGACCGTTTGCATCCGACTGCCAAACGCCGATTTGATAATTCCATAGCCAAGGATCGTGAGGATTAAAACAAGCACCATCACAATCACCAACACCGACCCTCTTTGATTTGTTGACACCTGTGCTTTGTTCATTTTGTATTCCCTCTTATCGATTGTTACTGGGGCCACATGATCCGCAAAAACGTCGCGGTTCGCACTTCGACGGTTTCGCCGTCATCGCCCTGAATCGTTAAATTCATCCGAACGGCGCCGCTACCAACGCCTCCCAGGACGGTATGGCTGAATATTTCATCATTCGAGGTCGTGTCAACCCCTCTGGCCAGTACCTCCGTTCGCGTCGCCGAAGAAATCCGCAGTC
This sequence comes from Sedimentisphaerales bacterium, assembly GCA_028282905.1. Lineage (GTDB taxonomy): Bacteria > Planctomycetota > Phycisphaerae > Sedimentisphaerales > Anaerohalosphaeraceae > 4572-13. The sequence goes on from JANQGW010000183.1 coordinate 52,147, forward strand.
CACCGCTGCTGACACCGCCGGTGTCGCCGGATACCTTTCCGTAATCGGCCTTCAATTCCTTGCCGTCCAGATAAAACAGGACATAATGGGTTCCGGTGTTTGAAATATCCATCACGTCGGCCTTGGCGGATGCCGGGTTGAAGGGCGTGGCCCAGTAGCGGAATTCAACCGCCTGACCGGCGGCAATTGTCTGTCCGTCAGGCGGAACCGCCCGGCTAAACGTTCCATTAGCTACTTTATACACTTTATAGTTTGCGCGGTTAGACCGGCGTCCCAAGGCGGAAAACGCCGCTGAGACTGCCATGGAATCCTGACGATGCACACTGTTGACATTTTCGTAGGTTTGCTGCCAGCCTCGATTGCCGCCGGCCAACAGAATGCCGACCGCCAGAAACGGGATGACCAACAGAATCATCACCACTACCAGTTCCATCTGGGTAAAGCCTGAACATCTTATTTTCTGAATATATTTCACCGGACAATCTCCTTTCTATCCACCCGCCTGGTCCAAGCGAACATAAGCGGTCATGACATAGATTGGATCGCTAATTTCAAGGTCTCCCTGTGTGAAATCTGAACGCCAGCGAATGATGGTTTGAATCTGGCGCAAGGTAACGCTGGCTACCGGGTCGGTATCCACATTGGTATAATTCGTCCGAACGAGCATTGGTAAATCGTCAACGGTCACCTTATACTGATTCGCTCCGGAGGCGGTGAATCCCATCTTTAAATCCACAGGGCTATACTGATCATTACCTCCCCGGCTTTTCCAGTCTTCCAGAATCAGTTGGGCCGTTCGCATTGCCGTCTGTTCGGCCTGGGTCATGCGAATCTGCCTGGCGGCATGAAACTGATAGTGCATTGCCCCGGCGGCGGTCACCGCCAGAACGACAATGGCAATAATCAGCTCCAGCATACTGAAGCCACTTCGGGCAATGGGAGTTTGTTTCGGTGGTGTTCGATCAGTAGATGCGTTCCCATGTACATCGATTTTTTTGTCTATCGCTGTCATTGTTAAACCTCGCCTTTCTATCCCTCCTCAGCTTAATTCTACAGCTATTGGCGCTTCGGCGATTGACGGGTCAAGGTTAATGTAATTTTAAGAAATAACCTTAAGGGCATTTTTTGCCCCGATTTCAGCGATGGGACTATTCTTCCTGCTGCCTGGGATCAATTCTGAAATCGCTCCAGCCGCCGGGAGCGGTGGTAAATTTTCCCTTGAGACGCACATTTCCGGGAATCAGGCCCGATAACATGCGCTGGTCGAAATAATAGTGTTTCAGGTAGCCGTCACTGCCGATCAGGCCGACCACACCGCGGATGACCTCGGTAATGGTTCCGCGGACGAGCAGTTCATCCTGTGAACCGGAAGCTTCCTTTCGACCACCGCCGCTGCTGCGACGGACATTTTCGGCGCCCCATCCGCCGCCGCCGACGGTAATGGCCGCTTCAATCACCATCGGATCCGGCAGATGCCGATGATACGTGCCGTCGGCCTGGCCGGAATCTTTGATGCCAATCGGCTCATAGCTGAGGCCGCTGATTTCGGGAACGCCGTTGCCTTCGACCCATACCCTTCTCCGTCGTCGGCCCTGGCGAACCCACTCCCAATGGCCATCGCTGGCATAGTTTTCCACCATGCCGGGGTCCAATACTTTGACTACGCCGCCGGCAAAGAGGCCCAGGCCGTTTGGATTTTCCTCGGAGGGCATGCCGTTGTCCTGCCGCAGATAGATTGAACCGTCATCATCTTTGTCTGAAACGGTCACGGAATTCGCCAGCCAGATATTTCCGGTCGCGACCACGGACATCACGCCCTGAACCTTATTTAATTCGGCAATACCGGGCGATGACGTATTTTCATTGGCACTGCCGATGATGACATTGCCATCGACATAGATCATGCCGCAAGGCGGTGCTTCATAGCCGGCATATTCAACGGTCATCTGAGTACTCGCCATCGAGTGAGTGGTTCGCAAGCCGTTGTCCTCAGCATTTTCCGGAATGTAGTGGAAGCCATAGATGGAATACTTTTCGAACCGTGTTCCGTCACTGCCGGGCTTGGCTTTATAGTCCCATGTATCTGAGGTTCCGGAGGTAATAGACTTGCCGCGAACCGTACAGTCATTGGTCATGCGAACATAGCCTTTGCCATCGGTGCCGACATAGAATTCCAGTTGGACCGCGGCCTGGCCTTCCGGCACGCGAGTATCTTTTTGCGGCGTCAGCACTAAATCGCTCCGCTGGTCACGGATGGTGTCTTTGTACCATTCGATCTTTGACTGGACGGCATCTTCGTCAGAGATCAGACTTTTGGGCTGGTCGAATGAAATACCCGCGTCGAACAGATGAATAACCGAAGCATATTTGTCATGGCCGCCGACGGAATGACGGGATTCTCCCATCGAGACTTCCTGCAGGAAAGAAGGACGGCCGCTGATGTGAATGTCACGCTGGGGATCATCGGGGACTTTGTACGAATTAATATGAATCGGCATATCCAGCACCTCACCGTCCGCAAAATAGACCTCTCTTGTTGATGCGGTACTGATTGGAATACGGCACTGACCCATTTCCCAGCCGGAAATCGCCTGAACGACATGAACGCGAATACTACGATGAAACGTGCCGCAGTAACCGTTGGCGGTCACCTCGAAAATCGGACGATATCCTACAAAACCGTGAAATTTGACACGATAGTCGGCGTGTGAGTTTTCAAATGCCACCGTCCCGACAGTTCCGTCCATTTCCATCTGCATCAGCAGTTCGGGATTCTGTCCCATCCAGTAGATAGCCTGCTCATAGGCGGCTTCCGCCGTGGACATGGCAATGCTTTCGTTCTGGTAAAGCGTTGTCTGGACCAGAGCACCTTCGGAGATTTTAATCATCGCAAAACCGACCAATGATAAAATAACCAGCAGGACCAACACGCCGCCCAGAATCGTACCCCGGCGATCATGTAATCGATGTCTTTTATTTTTGAGGGTATTCATTTCGATTATCCTTCTTTATTTGGGCCACGTCACGCGCAATAAAGTTGCGGTTTTGATCTCAACCGTATCCCCTTCGTCATTTTTGAGTGTCATGTGCATATTGACACATCCGCTGCCGGCGCCGCCAATCCACTCGTGGCTGAAAATTTCTTCACCACCACTCACGTCGATATCGCGTACCAGCACACGGGTCTCGACATCATCGCCACCCCGACGCAGACCATTCTGAACGCCGCCGACGCCATTGACAATCTTTCCGTAATCAGCATGCAGCTCATCTCCGGACAGATAGAAAAGCGTAAAGTGTGTCCCGGTATCGTCAACATCCACGGTCCCCTGCTGCTGGGCGATCTCTTCAAAAGAATCCTGCCAGTATCGAAACTCCACCGCCTGACCGGCGGCGACGCTTTGGCCGACACCAGGAATCGCTTCAGAAAAGACGTCATTGCGAACCGAATAAACGTTATAATGATGACGGTTGGATTTTCGTCCGATTGTACCGAACGCCGATGTAATCATCAGTGAATCCTGACGAATGGGGTCATTAACGGAAGCATAAATCTGACGATAGGCGTTTTGACTGCCCAGAAGCAGCACACCCATTACCAGAATCAGGATCGCCCCCGCGGCCATTGCCGCGATTAGTTCAACCAGTGTAAAGCCCTTTTGTGAATGAAGTTTTCTCATCTTATCCTCCTGACTGGTCCCGTCGGACGTAGGTCTGAAATGTTCTGGATGGATCGTCACGGTCCGGAGGTTCCTGTTGATAATCCGACTGCCAATGCACAGTCACCGCCAGTTCGCGAAGCGTCACGCCGGTTTCGATGCTGGATGAAACATCGCTGGCGGCTAAGTCCAGATAGAACGGAATGTCATCCACGACACACAGGTACAAGCTGCTGCCGGCAACTTCTCCCACGTTCAGTCCCAGCGTCGCAGGGTCGTAGTGATCGGAACCGCCCCGGACCTTCCAGTTTTCCAGGACCATCAATCCTAATTGTGTGGCCGACATTTTGGCCTGGGCCATGCGCGATCGCTGAACTGCGTGAAATTGATAACTGATGACCCCTAATGCCAGGACCGCTAAGAGTCCAATCGCCGAAACCACTTCCACCAATGTAAAAGCCGGTTTTCCTCTACTCATCGTCTTTTTCCTTCTTAACCCTTCTACTGCCGGAATTGTTATTTCCGGCCAAAGCTCAGTTCGCAAAAGAAGCGGAGAAAGTTTCCGGTCAACCTTCTCCGCTTCTTATTTTTAAGCTCGAGCCTGATGGTATCTTTGTTTACTGCTTAACCCAATCGCCATCGGCTTCTAACTGATAACTGCCGCTGGGGGTCTTGCCATTGCCGTCACCGGTTGCCGTTACGGTAATGTCTGTCGCATCGGTACCGCCAACCGTAAAATCGGCTGCTTCAAAGTACGTTCCCGTCAGATCATCAGCAGAGAACCCGAGCGTGGACAGGTTATCGCTAACCTTACCGGTTGTGATCGAACCGCTTTCGGCATAGGTCACCCGCACAGCAGACTTAATTGTGCCGGCCATTGCATTTGCTTCGGCCCATTTAGCTGAATCGATGCGACCTCGCATCAGCGGAATCGAGGCTGCCGCCAGGATACCGACGATGAGAATCACAACCATCAACTCGATCAGTGTGAAACCTTTTTTCTTCATTTTACAATCTCCCAATAAATTGTGTTAAAAAACATTTTGTTCCTTGGTTACTTCGTACAATAACATGTGTCACTTAATTGAAAATTTCTTAAAAATTGGTCTTAGGCCGACATCGAGAAAATCGGCAGATACATCGCCAAAATCACGACCAGCACAATACCACCAACGACGATAATCAAAAACGGCTCCAGCATTCCCAGCATCACGGAAACGAGCGAATCGACCTTTTTTTCGTAATATTCGGCGGTTTTTTCCATCACTGCCGATAACGAACCGCTGTTTTCCCCGATCTGCGCCATTTTGATTGACACGCCCGGGAAAAAGCCGACATTTTCCATACTTTGCGAGACGCTCATCCCCTCGACCATTTTTTCGCGGGTATCCATGACGCCTTTTCGTAAGATAACATTATCGGTCATACCGGCGAGAATTTGAAACGCCTCCAGCACCGGCACACCGGCTGAAACCAGCGTTGCCAGCGTTTTGCAGAACGTCGCCACAAAGGCCATCAGCAGAATCTTGCCGAAAACCGGCAGCTTGAGCATCATCTGGCAAACGCGTTTGTGACCATTGACGGTTTTCTTGTAAAGCACAAATCCGACAGCCGCAATCAATGCAGCAATCAGCATATAGGGCATGTTGCGCATCATGATGTCGTAAACCGCCATAAACCCTCGTGTGAACGCCGGCAGCTCGCCATTAAATTCTTCAAACATGGTTGAAAAACGAGGGATAATCAGTGTCATCAGGACGACCACGATGACGATGATAAATCCGACAACAAACGCCGGATACATCAGGGCACCGCGAACCTTACGGACGAGTTTGTCCCGGTTTTCATAGTGTACCGCCAGCCGTTCGAGCGTTTTGGTCAGGGAGCCGCCGGTTTCACCGGCCTGAATCATGGCACAACTGAGCCGACTGAAAACCTTCGGATAGGTTTCCATGCAATCGGCCATTGTAAAACCTTTGCCCAGCTTGTCGGCGATATCCTTCAAAACGAATTCGAAATACGGATTGGGGATTTCGTCAGCAATCGTCTCGATGGCCATGGTAATGGACAGGCCGCCGCCGAGCATCGTACTCAACTGCCAGCAAAAGGTTGCCAGATCGGCTGACTTGACTTTTTTGTAGCGAACTGCCGAGGTTTTTTCATGGACGGCCTGCTGGACTTCCGTTACGGAAACCGGTGTCCACTGCTCTCGGCGGATGAAGTCCAAGACCTCCTGCTGGGAATTGGCCTGCTGTACGCCTTCCCGGCACGTCCCCGATTGATCCCATGCGACATATTCAAATGTACTCATCTCAATCCCTAAAAATTTTATACAAAATTATTCATTTTCTGTGTCGGTCATTTCACCGGCGGATTTGACGAGTTTCTGTGCTGTTTTCCGTGCTTATAGGACTTTGCAGTTTGTCCCATAAGAGTTTGCCTGCCGGCTTTAAATCCCCTTCCCACGCCGCCGCTGTGAATAAGTTCCGACCCTGTTTTCATTAAGTGTTTATTTTTTTTAACTCCTTGAAAATGTCGTCCGATAATGACATGCTGGTTTACAGTACGTACTTGGGCGGACGTTGAAAAAAGCAGCGAAATATGCTATACTGATGGTGTCAGAGAACCACTTGACGAGCACCTTGAGACATTGGTTCATGAAACGGAATTGTGTTGAAGGTGATGAACATGTTTGTAAACCACACACAACCTGAAAACGCCGCCTATTCGTGTCTGCGGATTCCTTCGCTGCTGTTGGGAGGTCTGGGCGTGTGGGGGATTGCCAATGACAAACTGGAGGTTGTTTCCAAAGTCTCGTCCTTTTTCAACCTGCCTCCGGTTGAATACTGCTATGTGATTGTCATCGGTGCGGCGATTCTTTTTGGTATTTCCCTGCTGTCACGAAAGGTACAGAATAAAACAGACGCCGCGACGTTAAACCGTCACGACGTCTGGCGTAATTGTTAAGATGTCTTCTGCGGCGGCAAACTGCTGTTACGTTGCAATACTCTCCGCATAAGTCACACGCAGAATTTCCTCGGCCGTCGTCAATCCATCCAACACCCTGGCGACGCCGCTATCCTGCAAATCGCCATAGCCTTTGTCACGTGCCATCTGGCGAATTTGTGTTTCCTTGGCGCCGGTGGCAACGGCTTCGCGAATTTCCTGATCCATTGTTAAGAACTCGAAGATCGGCAGTCGGCCTCGATAGCCGGTGTTGCCGCATTCCGAACAGCCCTTGCCGTGGAAGAACTGTGCTGAATTAATTTGCTCCGGCGACAGACGCAGCCGTCTGAGAAGCTCCTCTTCCAGTGTCACCGGTTCTTTGCATTTATCGCAAATTTTGCGAACCAGCCGCTGGGCGAGAATCAGATTCAATGACGACGCCAGCAGATACGGCTCCAAGCCCATATAGACCAGACGGCTCAAGGCGCTGGGAGCATCATTGGTATGGAAGGTGCTCAGCACCAGGTGGCCGGTCAGTGAGGCCTTGATGGCAATTTCCATCGTTTCCTTGTCACGGATTTCCCCAAGCAGTACGATATCGGGGTCTTGTCGTAAAATCGTTCGCAGGCAGGAGGCAAATGTCAGGCCAATACCGGCTTTGATCTGCGTCTGGTTGATGCCCGCGAGTCGGTACTCAACCGGATCTTCGACGGTAGTGATGTTTTTAGCCGGGTCGCGCAATTCGTTCAGCGCCGAATACAGGGTTGTACTTTTACCACTGCCGGTCGGGCCGGTTACGATAATAATCCCGTGCGGCTGATGCAGCGTGTCCTTAAACTGGCCAAGGAGACTCGGCTCCAGGCCCAGACTGTTGAGACTGTGATTGACCGCGCCTTTATCGAGAATACGCATCACAATCTTTTCGCCGTAAATAGTCGGCAGTGATGAGACACGCACGTCGATGGCGTCCTGACCGCCGCCGCGGCGAATCTTGAAGCGACCGTCCTGCGGCAGCCGGCGTTCGGCGATGTCCATTTCCGACAGAATTTTAATACGCGCCAGTACCGCAGCCTGCATCTTACGCGGCGGCGGCACCATCTCGGCCAGCAAGCCGTCCACCCGCATCCGAATAATCATGGATTTGTCCTGCGGTTCAATGTGAATATCGCTGGCACGGCTTTTAATCGCCTGGCTCAGCAGCAGGTCCACAAACCGAATGACCGGAGCATCATCGACATCGACCGATTCGGCGATATCCGCTTCGAGCGAATCTTCCAATATGAAATCGTCGTCATTGTCAATCTCGAACTCTACGAGATCACGGAGTTTCTGCTCCTCAACATCAGTCCCGTGATAGACATATTCAATCGCACGCTGGATTTCCGATTCGGCCGCTAATACGGTCTTAATCGGCTTTTTCAACTTCACCGAAACGGTATCAATGGCAATCACATTGAGCGGGTCGGCCATGGCAACGATAATCCGGTCATCCGATTGGTGGATGGCCAACACGCAAAACCGCTTGGCGATATTTTCCGAAACACACCGTGCGATCTCCTTGTCAATATCCTCCAGATTCTCCAGCGACTGATACTCCAGCCCCAGGTATTCGGCCAACAACTGTGTTAGCTGAATATCCTGAAGGTATTCGAGCTGGACCAGGGCCTGTCCGAGCCGTCCGCCGTCCTGACGCTGTTTGTCCAGCGCGGCCTGCAGCTGCTCGTCACCGATGCATCCCTTTTGAATCAGCCAGTCGCCAAAGAGCAGGTTGTCTTTGATCGCCGCCGCTGACATTGTTTTTGGTTTTTGATTGAACATAAGTATTAAGCCTCTCCCATGCCTTAATCCCCGTATTCAAAGGTCAGCACTTCCACCTCATCGGCCTCAGCCGTCTCAGAAGCTGCCTGGTCATCCCTTTGAAATGTCGCAATAAATTTTTTGACGGTGGTCAGCAATTTTTGGCTGTCCACCGGTTTGGTCAGGAAATCATCAAACATCGCTGCAATCTGATGGTTTTCATTTTCGTTGAGCACTTTGGCCGACAGTGCCACGATGGGCGTTTCGATTCCGTTGGCCCTGATTTGCTCGGTAGCTTCATAGCCGTTCATGCGGGGCATTTTCAGATCCATCAGAATCAGATCGTATGTGTCCTCGCCGCTGGCCTTCTCGACACCTTCAAGGCCGTCTTCTGCCACCTGTACTTCAACACCCAGCGTTTCCAGCATTAAGCTGATAACCGTCCGGTTAGACGGTTGATCCTCTACCAGTAAAATGGACGGTACTGTCGGTTCCGGTTCTTGTTCGGGCAGTGTCTGTGTTTGGATTTGGGGTTGATAGGATTCGATTTTTACCGTTTCCTCATCCGACAGTCCTACCGGCAGGATCACTGAGAAGGTCGAGCCTTCGTTTAACCGGCTGGATACCTCTAATGTACCACCCAGCACTTCGATCAACTGTTTGGTCAGCGGCAACCCGGCCGTGACGGTAAAGCCCATATCGAGCATTGTCAGAACTTCTTCACTAACATCTTCTTCAACCTGTGCCGGTTCGAAAAGGTGCTGCAGCTTTTCCGGGCTGATGCCGACGCCGCTGTCAACCACATCAATCTGCACACATGGACTGTCTTGATATTGCCGGGGCAGCACACAAATGCAGACAATTCCGTCCGGCGAATATTTGAAGGCATTGGCAATCAGATTAATCATGCATTTCAGCAGACGCTCGCCGTCGCTGAGAATGTGGCTCGGCAGGTCCGGATCGACTTCGATGGCATAATCGACGGTTCGGTCAGCCGCGGCGGTGGCGGCAACCTTTTCCATATCGTGGATAATCCGAGACAAATCACATTTTGTTCTGCTAATCTTCAGGCGGCCGGATTCCAGGCGCGCCCAGTCCAGGACTTCATTAACCAGGGCCGAAAGACCGTTGCCGGCCTGGTGGATCTCATTGACATATTCGGTCAGTTCTTCGTTTAAATCTTCAATCAGGAGCAAATCGCTGAAACCGATGACGGCGTTGGATAGGGTGCGAATCTGGTAGGCCATGTTATCAATCAGGCGACTCTTGGCCTGCACAGCGGCTTCTTTCTGCCGGATTAACGCGTGCAGTTGTTCATGTGATTGATGACTGCTGTCATGTGTTGTCATGTCATTTTTCCTTATTATACAAAGCTCGACTTCCTGATTTTCCGTTCAAAAACATTCTCAAAAGAGAACGACACACTCCCGTTTCGACTAAATCCGCGGGGAAGTTAATCAAAAAAAGAAAGGAATCGGGCGGCGGCTTATTATCGGACAAAAAGGGAAGTTTGCAGTCAACCTCAAGTCGCTGAAGGGAAACCGGACGCTTAAAGGCCCGATAAATATCAGCCTTAAGCGTCACTCAGAAGATTGGGATAACAATGTGCTGGTGATAACAAAAAGCAGAACCGACAATATTATGTTATCGGCCCTGCTTTTATCAGGTCACTTGTTCTATTTGATATTTTTATCGGACTGTTGAAGTGAACGTATAATTGCCGGAAGTTACTTTGTAAACCGCCCTATCGCTTTCAAAACGCACAAATGTAACGCCAGCCGCCTTGGAAGCCGGGATTTTTCCTTCTAAAACCTTCTTTTCATCCGCTGCGGGAACATGGATCGTTGCCTGGGTATTGGCGGGAATGACAACTTTCAATTCAAACTTGTTGCCTGATAGTATCCAGTCCGATGTAATCGGGCCGCGGATGCTGTTGTAGGTGGTCTGGGCCGTGGTAATCTTGCCGCCCAACTGCGGGTTGATGGTAATCTGCTTATAGGCCGGGCCTTCCGAGCGAATACCCGCAATATTTTCAAACATCCACTGGCCGACGGCACCGAATGAGTAATGAGCAAACGAATTCATGCCGGGGTTGCCAAAACCTTTGTCGGGCGTCCAGCCGTTCCAGCGTTCCCAGATACTGGTGGCGCCGTGCTTGATTGGAAAGCCCCAGGACGGGAAGGCATCGTTGTGGAACAGCCGATAAGCTATATCATTACGGTCGATTTTCGCCAATGCCAGCATCAGGTCTTTAGTGCCGACGAAGCCCGTCGAAAGATGCCAGTTGCGTTCTTTGACTTTCCTGATCAGGTGGTCGGCGGCCTGCTTCATCCGCTCGTCTTCCACCATGTCGTAAGCAATCGCCATCACATAACTGGTCTGGCTGTCGCTTTCGATTTTTCCATCTTTGTCAACAAAGTTCTTATTAAACGACGCCCTGATCTGTGCCGCAAGTTTTTCATATTCAGCCGCTTCCTGCTCTTTGCCGAGAATGTGTGCGGTCTTAGCGGTCAGGTCGGTACTGTTGGCAAAATAAACCATGTAAATCACATCTTTGGAGGTCGGGTCATTAATATCCAGCCAGTCGCCATAACAATGATACTTGGTCGGCGGCAGTAATCCTTCACGGCAGCGATTTTTGCTGAACGCGATAAACTTCTTCATAGCCGGATAACTTTTTTCGAGAATCTGTTTGTCGCCATAGACTTCGTAAATCGCCCACGGACAGATCGTCCCGGCATCCGCCCAGGCCGGGCCGCCGTCATCACCGGCAACTTTTTGAGGGGCCACTTTCGGGAACTGGCCATCGGATCGCTGAGCGTCATTAAGATCGACCAGCCACTTGGTGAAAAAGGCCTGGGTGTCATTGTTCAGACAAGCGGTGCGGATATAGACCTGTGCATCGCCCGTCCAGCCGAGCCGCTCGTCCCGCTGCGGGCAATCAGTCGGAATATCAATAAAGTTGCTGCGCTGCGTTTGGCAGATATTGTGATACAACTGATTGGACTGTTTATCGTTACAACGGAAACTGCCCGCAACCGGCGTTGCCGAGGTTACTTCGATGCCGGTCAATGTTTCCAGCGTCGGCTTATGTGAACAGCCGGTAATTTCGGCATACTGGAAACCATGGAACGTGAAGTTCGGCTCCCAGATTTCGATGCCGTCGCCTTTACAGATATAGGTATCGATCACGCGAGCAGCCCGCAGATTCGTCGTATAGACCGAGCCGTCCGGATTCAGACGTTCGGCAAAGCGCAGGACAATTTTTTCGCCTTTGCGGCCTTTGATTTTCAGCCGCACCCAGCCGGCGAAGTTGGTACCGAAGTCATAGACATAAACACCCCTGGACGATTCATGCATCTTTACCGGCTTGATTTCCTGAAAGACCGTCACCGGATCGCCCGGATGCGGTTGAATCTTTGCCTTCACCGAATCGTTGACATCTACGGACTGCCAGCCGGAGGCATCAAAGCCTGTCGCTGACCAGCCGGGCATTTCCAGCCGAGCATCATACGTTTCGCCCATTAAAAAGTCCGCTTCCAGTGTCGGACCCGTCGAAGCTTTCCAAGACTTATCCGTCACAACCAGCTCAGAAGTCCCGTCAGCATACTCAACATGAAGCTGAGCTGAAAACCAAGTGCGGTCACTGTAATGATGACGGCGTTTGCCAAAGCCGATATAACCCGCATACCAGCCATCGGCGACAATCGCACCGAGTGCGTTGCGGCCCTTGGCCAGCGCATCCGTCACATCATACGCATGGTAGTAAACCCTTTTATTGTAATCGGTCCAACCCGGCGAAAAGTAGTCATCACCGACAACGCGACCGTTAACCTGAAGTTTACAAATCCCCAGCGCCGATGCATACAGCATCGCCCGCTTGATGTCTTTTTTCGCTGTAAACCCCTTTCGCAGATAACTTGCCGGCGGCAGCATCAGGACGTCACTCTCCAGATTCCCCCACGGGCCGTCGCCGAATTTATGTAAAACCTTTACACGCTTCCAATCCCGGTCGTTGTAATCGACCTTCTTCCAACCGTCGTCGGCTTTTTTACTGGACACCAAGGCATCCAGCCGAAGTTGTTTTTTCGTCCCGTTATTAAATGTGAGATCGAGGCGGCCGATAATCGCCGCCGGACTGTCGGAGGTATTTGTCGCCTCAATAGCAAGGACGTTTTGGCCTACTCGAATGCTGTCACTTAAATCGAATGTATAGATTTTTTTCCAGGAATTTGTTTGGGCTTTTTTTACGCCATTCAGATAGATCACGGATTCATCGTCAACTGTAATCATCAGCTTGCCGTTAATCTTCACATCGGCGGGTACATCAAAGGCTTTTCTGAAATACCACGTGCCTTTCTTGTCATTGCCATCCGCATCCCAGACCCACCGGTCTGCGACGGTTAACGGACAGGATTCCTGACTGCTATGCTGCGCCTTAAAAGCATCCGTTTTTTTGGTATCAAAACCAATCCATTTCCCCTGCCACGCATCCAGAACGCCCATGCTCCATTTAGCCGGTTCACTCCAATCCGAAGGTTTACCATCCTTATCCCACACCATCACCTTCCAGTAACACGGCATGTAGGATTTCAGTGCTTTGCCGGCATAGTCAATCCGAGTCGTTTCATCCGAGATAACCTTGTCCGAATCCCACAAATCGCCATTCTCTTTCACCAGTTTTTCCGGCGACGTCGCCACCAGCACCCGGTAAGCAGTTTGACACTGGCCACGCTGGTCGGATTCCACAATCCAGCTCAGCCGCGGCTTAACCGCATCAATCCCATCCGGCGACGACTTATACTCACAGCGAAGATATGTCGCTTCCAAACCATTTGCCGGTTTTGCAGATACCGATTGACAGCCAACACCAGTCAACAACGACAAAATCAACACAACACAAGAGATATATTGAAGATTTGTTTTTTTCAGACGTGATTTCATTCAATTCCCTTTCATAAATTCAGCTTGGATTCGAAAATATAAAAACCGGATTCTACGCGGCAGACCGCATAGCCATTTCTTTTTTCAATTATTTTCACTTCAGAAACGTCTTCAAGAGATCGCCCGGATTCAGTCATTGAACTAACATCATCCATTGGAATATACACTGTTGCAGAAGTGTTGATCGGAATTCGCACCTTCATTGTCAATCGGTCACCATCACGACGCCACTGGCTGACAATCCGCCCACAGGGAGAATGATAATGGCCCTTGACCCAGTCCAGGCCATCAACAACCGCGGGCTTGATAACAAACTTTTTAAAACACTGCGTATCCGGGTCCGGCTGGATACCAGCCAGCGACTTATAAAACCATTCGCTGACTGAACCGAACATCGGATGGTTATGACTGTAGGTATTATCGGAAAATGCCCAGTGTTCCCAAAGCGTCGTCGCTCCGTTATCGAGCATATGATGCCAGCCGGGAAATCCTTCCGCGGTAACAATCTCATACGCAATATCGCATCGCTCATATTCAGTCAGCACCCCAAGAACTGCACGTGTTCCAAAAATACCGCAGGTTAGATGCATTCGATCCTGTTTCAGTCGCTGAATCAGTTTATCAAACACCTTCCGACAGGCCTGTTCCGGAATCAAATCATAATAGAGCGCCAAAGCCTGCGATGCCTGTGTGCCGTTATAAACCGTTCCATCCTCCTTAAGGTAGCGAGCACAGAAAGTCTCTTGAATTCGTTCGGTCAACTGTCGGTACCGTTCAGCGTCGGTGTTGTTTTCCAAAATTCCCGCAATCCGTGAAACAATCACGGCCCCCTGATAAAAGAACGCCGTACCGCTAACCGGGGTCGGCTTGGCCACCAGCGATTCATGATCGCTCAACCCCGTATCCACAATCAAATCCGGCTCACGTGCAATCATAAATTCCAGCCATTTTTTTGCAGCGAGGTATTGTTCAGCCAGAAGCCGTTTGTCGCCATAATAACAGTAGAGATCACGCAGCAGCAGCGGATGTGCAAACGCCCACCCCGGAGGGCCGCTGCCGTCACCGTAGCCGGCATCGGCAATACCAACAAAGGGAGCGGTTTCGGTAAAGGCGCCGGTCGGTCTGGTCGCGTCGGCAAAATCACGAACGGTTTTACAATAAAATGAATCCATATTGTAATTCAGCATAAACGCTTCTGTGGTTGCAACAATATCACCGCCGTAACCGAGTTTTTCTCGATGAGGGCAGTCAGACTGCACACCGAAAAGATTGCTGAGAAATGTCCACTCAGTCATCGTCTGAATCTGATTGAGTAACTCCGAAGAACATTTGAAACTGCCTACAGGCTCAACATCACAATGCAGCTGAAGTCCTTGGAGCGTATCCGCAGTCGGCTTGGCCGGCAAACCGTGTACTTCGACATATCGGAAACCATGATAAGTAAAACGCGGCGTATAAGTCTCTCCGTTCTCACTGCCCTTGAGTATATAGACATTTTTTTGTATGGCCACATCTGGAGCACCGGGACCACCCACACCTTTTCGTTTAATTTGGCCGGCAGTGGACGTTAAAAGATTCACACGGCCTTTTTTTTGAAGCAGTTCCCCGATCCGCATTTCGACTCGCGTTCCGGCAGCGCCGGTTACTTTCAATCGCACCCAACCCGCAAAATTCTGACCAAAATCAAAAACATAGACACCTTTTTCCGGTTCCGTTATCTTGACCGGGGCAAGTGTCTTTCCGATGCGAATCGGCGGAGCCGATGAAGCCATCAGTGGACCGGGGGCCGTGGTCTCTCTCGCCTGACTCCAACTCGAATCGTCATAATCAGCGCAGTTCCAGCCCTCTTTTTCCAGCCGAGCATCGTATTCTTCGCCCAGATAAATACTATTCCGCACCAACGGCCCGTCGCTCCATTTCCAGCTTCGATCGGTGGTGATGACCTGCTGCGTACCGTCCGCATAGGTGATTTCAAGGCGGGCAATCAGAATCGGAGCACCTGAGGGCAGATGGTGTCGGAAAATTTTACTGCCCCACATGCGCAGCGGCAAAAGATTGAACCAGCCGTTACCCAGCATCACCCCAATGGCATTATCACCTTTTACAAGCTGCTCACGAACATCATAAGTACTGTAAAAAATCCGTTTTCGATAATCTGTCCAAAGCGGCTCAAGGACATTCTGCGTCACACGCCGCCCATTAATCCAGGATTCAAAATAACCGAGACCACTGATATGAAGTGTCGCCGAGTCAATCTCTTTATTCAATGAAAACGTTTTACGAAATAACGGCGCAGGGTCTTTTTCGTAATAGGCTTCCTCCAATTCCGGCGACGCCTTCCCGCTGTAAATCCACGACGCCTGCCATTGCTCCGGACTCATCAACCCCATCGTCCACATCGCCGGTTTACTCCACCCGGAGGACTTTCCGTCTTTTCCCCAAATCTTAACTTTCCAGAAACACCCCATACCGGACTTGAGAGTTTTCCCTGAATACACCACTTGGAAAGTTCGGTCGCTCTTTACTTTACCGGAATCCCACAAATCCCCCTGACCGGCAGCCAGTTTTTCCCGGCAGGATGCAACCAGCACTCGATAGGCGGTTTGACACTGACCACACTGGTCGGATTGTACAATCCAACTCAACCGCGGCTTGTCAACATCTATCCCTTGTGGAAACCGCTGGTATTCACAACGTAGATTAGCGACCTCCAAAACACTTGAGGGTTTTTCAGGCACCGCCTGACAAGCCATGGTAATTAGCTGTATCAAAATTAATGCAAAATAGAGTATGTTTTTTTGATAATTCATGATTGTCACTTTTCTTCGCATCGGCTTATTTTGAATTAATTTTCCAATGACCGCTTCCGAGGACAAATTTAATCCAATTATCATCTTCACTCAGATATAAGTCCGAGGCAGCCTTGCCGGATTGATAAATCTTTTTGCCATTGATGTGAATCTGTGACCAATTGGAAGTTTTCGGAATACCGGCAATTGCCCTAGTCCCTTCCGGCACTTCCAGTTTCATCTCAAAAGTGGTTTCATTCCGGAGTGCTAACTTAATATCGCCGTATTTTGTCGGCACGATGGTTTCAATTTGTTTGAGCGAGGCCATCTGAGGCAGAACCGCAAACTGTTCAAAGCCCGGCTTTGTCGGTGCCACGCCGGCGATATACTGACTCAAAATCGTCAGCGGCCCACCCGACCAGGCGTGATTGTAAGTTCCGCCGCCGTAACCTTCCTTGCCAAGCCCCCAGCCTTCCCATAGTGTCGTCAGCGGGCTTTCAATCTGTTTAGCCCAGCGTTTTTTCATCCGGTCCAGTGACTGCTGCGGAGCATCCATCATGCACAGCGACTCCAGTACATACTTTTCCATATACGGGCTGGCATTGAAACGCTCTTTGAAAATCTTCTTGATCGCCGGGTAATACTCCAGCTTCGCCAGACCCGCAATCACCGCCATCGCATTCGCACGGTCATCCGTCTGCCCCTTGTGCCCAGCCGAACGATAACGATCACCCTGCCAGAACGCTTTGTTAAAATTCGCTTCAATCGTTTTCATTTTCGCCTGATAGCCGGGGATGTCCGCTTCGTTACCGGTCAGTTTCGCCATTTCAACCGCCGCTTTCATCGCCAGATGCACCCAGGCATTCTCAATCACCGGCACGTCCTTGTGACTGCCCCAGTCGGTCCAGTCCCAGTCACCGGTGCGATGAATCACCAGTCCGTCATCGCCCAGTTTCCAGAGGCTCAGGTAATCCCGCACATGCGGATACACATCAACCATCGTCTGCTTGTCGCCGCTGTACCAGTAATATCCCCAGAAACCGTACCATCCGACACTGGCCAGCATCTGCCGGGGCAGTTCCTTACTCCAGGCGCCGTTGCTTTCCTGTGTACCGGGCTTGGCGGGAATGCCCGCCGGAACCGGTGAGAAAATCACCTTGTCCTCCCGCTGCCAGCGGGCCAGCTCATAAATCCCTTTTTTGGCCAGCAGCGGCCCCTTTTCGGCATCAAAGACATAAAACGCCTCGCCGATTTCATTGACCGCATCGCCCCACCACTGCGCGCGTTCGCGGTCTGGACAATCCATATAGTTGTCGCGCATGGTCACATACAGCGTGCGTTTGGACTTTTCCCACAGAATATTCAGCACTTCATCATCACATTTGAAGCGGCCGTCGAAATCGGCATTGTAACCGGTTTCGCGATACTTAACGGCAAGCACTTTGACATCTTTGGGAATGGTATATCGCATATCATGCCCGTTCATCCAGCCAAGCAATTCGCATTCCTGAACGCCGTCTTTAGTGACATATTCAGCACGCACATTTTCAGGGCCGCCGCCTCTGTAGTTGTCGGTCTGGATATTGATGGTCTTTCCCGCGGGAGCCTCAATCTTCAGATACGGTGTCACCTGGCAGTTGTAGGGCAGTTGACCAATGACAGTTTGGCTGCCGTCATCATTTTTCTTGACTTCCGTCTTGACATAGTTAATTAAGCCGGAGTTCTTCCACTGCAGGATCGGGCGTTTTTCAAGGCTGCCCCACGGTCCGGCGGGAACACTTCCCAACTCTTCAGCGTTGGCCCAACCAACATCATTAAAGCCGGATGTTTGCCAGCCGACCATATCCTTTCGCGCATCAAACCGGATATTCGCTTCAGGCAGACGGTAATTGGGATGCGGCCCGTCGGTACTGCCATAAGCCGGATGTACTTTTATTTTCCAGGAAGTATCACTAATCACTGTCTTGTCATCTATGGCGACGTCAAAAATCAGCCCGGCTTTGCCGCTGTCATTGTGAGAAAAACCGTTTTTACCCCAGAACCACACCAGCACCGCAATCGTATTACGGCCTTTCTTCAGCGAAGCCGTCAGATCAACTTCGTCATAATAGGTCCCTTGCGGAATCGGACCGCGTTTGAGCTGTCCTTCGAAGACTACCATCTCATCATTCACCCACAGCCAATACTTACTGTCACAGGCGATCTTCGCAATCGCTTTTTGAGGTGTGTTAGTAAGATCGATCTGTTTTCGGAAACAATACCAGCTATTGCGAGCACTTTCCGAAGACGAACCGATCCATTGCGCCTGCCATGTTGAAGCAACGGCGATGACTTGAGAAAACAGAAAACCTGCAACAAGAATACTTTTCATGATGGGTTTCATGACAATCCTTTCGGGAAAATATATACAGCATACTTTATACACAACTTATCGCTTTGACAAGACATCCTTTTCATACTGCTTGACATCGTCGAACCAGGTCGCGCCAGTCGGCACGCCCTGCGCCAGACAGTAATAGTCCCACACCGCTGTCCACGGCATGGATTTGAGTTCTTCAAACATCACTAACCGCTGTGTGAAATCCATCTCGAGTTCTACCGCTCGAAGTCTTTCAGTCGGCTCCAGCATTGCAAACAGCAGAGCCTTCACCATATTGCGAGTTCCGATCACCCAGGCGGCAACACGGTTAATACTGGCGTCAAAGAAATCCAGCCCAATGTGAATCTTTTCAAGCTGACCGCTGCGAACCAGCTCCTTGGCAATCTGACAAAGCTCGTCATCAAAACAAACAACGTGGTCACTGTCCCAGCGAACGGGACGGCTGACATGCAGCAGCAGTTCCGGGCAAAACATCATCACCGATGAAATTTTCTCGGAGATCATTTCCGTCGGGTGGAAATGTCCCGCATCCAGACACAGCAGCTTTTGACGTGAGACGGCATAGCCCATATAAAATTCGTGCGAACCAACCGTATAACTTTCGCCGCCGATACCAAACAGCTTGGACTCGACCGCATCCAGATGCAGCGTCGGATCAATGTCTTCAGCAAAAATTGTGTCCAGTGAATCGGCCAGACGCTGACGCGGCGAAACGCGGTCCACCGGCGTATCTTTATACGAATCCGGAATCCAGACATTCGTCACCGTAGCAGTACCGAACTGTTTGCCCATTTCAGCGCCAATCTTGCGACAGGCAATCCCATGCTCAATCCAAAAATCGCGAATCCCCTTATCCGGGTGGCTGAGCGTAAAGCCGTCGGCCGCTTTGTCATGTGAAAAATAAGTCGGGTTAAAGTCCATACCGTTCAGCTTGCCTTTGCCCCAGTCGATCCAGCTTTGAAAATGCTCGGGCCGTATTTCATTGCGTTCTACAAACACCCCGCCGTTATCCAGGTAACAGGCGTGAAGATTCAGCCGGTGCGTGCCGGGAATCAATGACATCGCCTTTTCAATATCGGCCCGAAGCTGGTCAATCGTCCGGGCCTTGCCGGGATAATGGCCAGTCGCCTGAATCCCGCCGGACAGTTCACTTCCACCGACATGTTCAAAGCCGCCCACATCATCGCCCTGCCAGCAGTGCATTGAAACGGGGACGGTTTTCAGTTTCTCCAGCACCGCATCAGTATCCACACCTATCGCGGCATAGCGTTCTTTGGCAACAGCATATATCTGTTCAATCGTTTGATGAACCATGAGACTTCTTTCTCCGTATAAAAACGGTTTTATTCTTTGTGTTTACAACACTTCGTTCACAAGTCGCTTGGACTTTTCTGCGGCACTCTGCCTATTGTTTCTTCGGATTCCACATCCACAGGCTTGCCGAGACAAACCAGACTACGGTAGCAACGGTCATCGTCGTCTTCACCGTTTCCAGCGGCATCCGGTTCATCAAAAACAGCACCGACGGCGCCAACAGTAAAACCAGCGACAGCCATGAAATAACTTGTGCAATTGTTCTCATTTTTTATCACTCCTGTTTAGGTCGTTTGAGGACGGATTTTCTTCTGATAGAACTTACTGACCACAATGTACAAAATCGCAGCCATAAACCAGCCCGGCAGAGAGACAAAATAAATCTCTAAAATACCGGCCTTAAACAAATAGACGCAGACACCCACGGTCACCACCCAGGCCAAACACGCCGCCCAGTTGAAAATCGCCTTGCCGGCTTCGGCATACGAACTTTGCAGGCCAAACTTTTTGATCAGCCAGAAATCGACAAAAATCACCGCACCCATCGGCATCAGGATCAGGCCATACAATGCAACAAAACCCAGCAGTTTCATCGCAAAGTAAGGGAACATCGCGGCAACGGTCGCAATCGCCCCGGTAATCAGCGTCACAACAAATCGCGAACATTTTGGAATAATCGCCTGAAACGCCAGGCCCGCCCGGTAAATCGTCGGATTCGCCGTCGTCCAGCCGGCGATAATCACACAGATTATCCCCGCCAGCCCCGCGGCCCGATGCGCCAGCGGTCCGGGCAGTACCGCGGTATCGGACGGGTCCAGATGCAGTTGATAGGCATAGAGAATCGACGCCGCCAGCCACGCCATGAAATGCCCGACATACATCCCGGAACCGGCGGCTACACCATACCAGGACTTTTTGGCAAAACGGAACACGGAGAGGTCAGACATTCCCACATGCATCGCCATATTGCAGAACCACGCAAAGAATGTCACGTGCCAGAAGGTAAACTTGATCTGGCCATCCAGCGGCTCGCCGCCTTTCCAGATATGCGTTTTGGCCAGAGTCCAGACATCGCCAAGCGAGCCGACCTCGGCGCCGGAAGCATCAATAAACTGCCGCAAGCCAATCAGTCCAAATGCCAGAAACACCAGTACCATCCACGGCGAGGCGATGTTGGCAAATTTCGCAACGGTCTGGTAACCGAACGCCGCGACAATCGAAATCAATGCGCCCACACCGGCAACCGCCAACACCCAGCCCACACTATTGGGATACACATCGCTCAGCTCCGGCATGGGAAAGTTAAACCACACGCCGACCGCCGTCGCCGAAACGGTAATCATTGCCCCGGCCAGAAAACAGAACATGACGCCGTTGGCCAGGTTATAAAGCACCACCAGCCAGCGGCCGCAGATTTTTTCGAGCTGATAGTACAGTGTCAGCCGTGTGCGGGTAGCAATGGGCGCACATAAAAACATCCAGCTCAACACCGCCAACGCGTTTCCGACAATCAAGCCAACCACCACATCGAAGGCACTGACACCGGCCGCTACAAACAACGGGCCGATCATCAACTCGGTACCCGCACAGTGCTCACCGGCATACATACCGATAAAACTCTTGAAGCCCAGCAGTGCGTTTTTCGGCACCGGCTCACGTTCAAATTCACCGGTCTGCGGTTGGGTCTGCTCTGGGTGCGTTTCTGCCATTTGAAATGTCTCCTAAAATAAGCTGATTAGCTCTCTTTCAACATCATAAAGCGTTCATACTGCCGTGTCCAGACATCTGTCTGCTGCGGCAGATAGGTTTCAAGTTCAAAGGAATCGCGAATAATCCGCCGCCCCTCGGCCAGATCCTTCACATGCCCCATGCCAATCGCCTGCACAATCAGATTGCCGATGATTGTCGCTTCCACCGGGCCGGTAATCACCGTCGCACCCGTCGCATCGGCTGTAAACTGATTCTGCAACTTGTTTTGCGTCCCGCCGCCGACAATATGGATTTTATCAAACGAGGTTTCATAAACATCGCCCAGCATCTCCAGCACCCGGCGATACTGCAGCGACAAACTCTCCAGACAGCACCGTACATACGCGCCTTCAGACACCGGAACCGGCTGGCCGGTTTTGTGACAAAAATCATCGATCGCATCGGTCATGGAAGCCGGATTTAAAAATTCATCTCGATCCGGATCAATCAGGCTCTCAAATGCCGGGGCATCTGCCGCCATCTGCGTCAAAGTCGCATAATCAATCTCCATCTCAAAGGCTGCACGACACCGCTGCACCAGCCACAGGCCCATAATGTTTTTCAGAAAACGAATGGTTCCAAAGACCCCGCCTTCGTTGGTAAAGTTGTAATCATACGCCTTTTGAGACGACACCGGTCGATCCGCTTCAATTCCCATCAGTGACCATGTGCCCGAACTGATGTATGCCCAGTTTCCGTCCTGCTCAGCAGGGACAGCCGCGACCGCCGAAGCCGTATCATGTGTTCCCGGCGCAACAACCGGCACAGGCCCCAACCCTGTCGCCTCCTGCAGCTGCTGCGTAATCGGGCCAATCACACTGCCCGGCTGCAAGAGTTCTTTAAACATATCTTTGGAAATATCAATTGCACCCAGTAATTCCGCATCCCATGTGCCGTTCTCCACATTCAGCAATTGCGTCGTCGAAGCATTCGTATATTCGTTGGTCTTTTGGCCGGTGAACAGGTAATGAAAATAATCCGGGACCATCAGAAAATCCTTCACCAGCGGAAGATAAGGCTTCTCATTCTGCGCCAGTGAAAACAGCTGATAGATGGAGTTAAACTTCATAAACTGAATGCCGGTCTTTTCGTAAACGGTTTCTTTCGGCACTTTCTCGAACAGCTTTTCCATCATCCCGTCAGTACGTTTGTCACGATACCCCACCGGCAACCCCATCAGAGACTCATCGTCAGCCAGTAATGCAAAATCAACGCCCCATGAATCAACCCCGATACTTTCAATCGACACATCCGACTTTGCGCACATCTTAAACGCCTCAATCATTGACTCATACAGGCCAATCAAATTCCAGTGGACGCGACCGCCAATGGGTACCAGTCCGTTCTTAAAGCGGTTAATCTCTTCCAGCGTCAGCTTGCCGTCTTCCAGAATCCCCTTAACGACGCGCCCGCTTTCAGCACCCAGATCAATCGCGGCGTATGCGTGTTTTTGTCCCATGCAATTGTCCCGTTTTCTTATTGCTGCATTTGTTTTTTTCGATACGACTCAACTTCCCAGTGCTCGATGAAATCTCGCGCCCGGTCAGTCATATAATCAACTCCGCCAAAAGCTCGGGCCAACTGCTCAACTAAAGCCCCGTCAATCGCCAACTCCAGCGCCAGTGCCGCCGCTTTTTCATTGTCCGCAACACCAAAAACCGCTCGGTCAAAAGAGAAAACCTGCGGCAAGTATCCATGCACCGCCCTAAAGCTCTCCAGCCGATCAGCCGTAGGCCTGCCCATAAACGGATAAGACTTGGCATACACAATATGATCCGGCGTAATCGGCCCAACCGCGACATTAAAAAAACCTTCAGCAACAATCGCCAAGTTCGAATCTTCCACAGCCTCGTGAATAAGCTGTCGCAAACCGGTCAATTCCGCTTCGCCCGGCACATCGCCCATCGGTAAATCAAGCGAAACCTGGGCCTGTCGATATTGCGAGGTAAGTTTTGACATGATCTCAGCATACAGGCGGCGAACTTCATCCGGCTCATTGGCCGCAACGAAAACCCCGTGATTTTTCAAAAAAATAACTGACGGCCCCACGCCATTCTGTTGTTTATAATGTTCAATCTCCTCCCGAACACGCATACACAGCGTATAGCCCGGATCGATATAATCCAGCCACAGCGCAGTCGGAAATATCTCGCGGCAAACCTCAGCCCCCTGGCGAGAGCAGGTCATACCGTTGACAATATATGGGTGAGTATGTACGACATACCGGGCATTGAGCGAGTCATGAAGCGGCGCCTCAACCGATGCACGGCCCGACGTCTCCGGCAAAGCTGCCTTTACCATCATTTCTTTGACAAGTGATTCCCTTGCGGATGCATCCGCAGGCGCTTTAATGTCGTAAAGTTCCGCAAGCCGACCACGGTCTAATGCCACAAACAATTCCGGCTGCAAACCCTTCAACGTCGTCCCGGAAGGTTTAACCCAAAGCGTTTGCTCGGTTTTGCAGGACGTGTTGCCGCCACCGCCACGCACATAATCGCCGGTTCCAAACTCATGCGACAACTCAGTAATGACATTCAAAATATCCAAAACACTGAACTCCCAAATAACATAAGATTCTCTCTGCCGGAGCACTTCAGTGTTATTCTAACTGCAAAAAACTGTCTTTTTGCGACAAAATATCGTCCTTTTACGACACACATACTTGCTGTCACTGTTTGAAAATGGTAAAATGATTCACCAAAAGAGCATTTTTGAGATTGAAAGCAGGACAATGGACAACTTTTTCACCTACCTGCCGATCAGCGAAAACAATATCCGCTGGGACATCTATCTGACAGGCGCAGGGGTGGCGACCATCGGAGCCAATGCTGAATACCCCCCGAAAGGGCACCCGGAAGTCTATAATTTCAGGTGGGATGCGGGCCGGGTGCTTCCGGAGTACCAGATTTTGCTGATTGCCGAAGGGGAAGGCACGTTTGAATCCGCTAAGACCAAAGAAGTGACCGTTCGCGCGGGCGACGTTATCCTGCTTTTTCCCGGTATCTGGCATCGTTATCAGCCAGCCCGGCACCGCGGCTGGAAGGAGTACTGGCTCAGTTGGAACGGAGAGCGGCTGTACCGGTTCATGAAAAAGGGATTGATCGAGCCCGAGCAGGCGGTTTTGACGGTCGAACATCCCGAGTTGATTCGGGCGGCATTCGAGCGAATTTTAAGCCATATTCAGGCACACCCAGCGGAAAACTCCAATATTCTCAGTGCCTATGCCACGGAAGTACTGACACTGGCGATGGAAAATGTCCAGAGCGGACAGGTGCCCAAAGATACCGCGGTTCCCGCCGAGTACGCACACTCGGTCAACGATCCGGTCATCTTCAAGGCCCTGCAGATGATCTGGAACCATAGCTACCGGGACTTTCGGGTCGATGACCTGACGAGGGCACTGCCAATTACCCGGCGGACACTGGAACGCAAATTCGAGAAAACCCTCGGCTATTCCATCGGTACGGAAATCACCCGCTGCCGGGTTGAACGCGCCAAGCATCTGCTGGCGAATACAGACTTGCCGGTCAAGCATATCGCCCTGGCCGTCGGATTTTCCGGTGCCGACCGAATGGGCAAAGTTTTCGGCCGAGTGCTGAACACCACGCCCAGTCAATACCGGAAAGAACACTCCCATCAATCTCAGTGAGTCAATCCATCACAGCCCCGGGGAAGGAGTTGCCGCCTGCCAGTCGATGGGATCGTTGCCGTATTGGTTCAGTTTGTCAGCCGGTTTTGTCAGGGACTGGCCCTGTCCATCGGCATTGGCCGGCCACGGCAGTTCGTCATCATAGCTGACCCGGTCGATTCGGATGTACTTGCGATTGCCCTGCATGTCAACATCGCCGGGCATTTGCAGTTCCGGCTTTTCGCTGCCGTTGCTGAGACTGCCGTCGGTCCACTCGAACCAGGTGATGCCGTCCAAACTGTCATTGCCAAACTCCGCCTTGAACGCGGCTTCATGTTTTATCAGCAGAATGGTTTGACCCGCGTTTACGGTGACAGGCGTTGCCGAGAAATAAAATTCCACACCCGGATCATCGGCGTCATCGACAAATCGCCACGGCTCGTTAGTCGTGAAGTCGTACAGTGTTACGTTTGAAGCGGAGATGTTTTTCAACTCAACGTATTCAGCGTCGGCGTTGTTCTGCGGATGATACATAATCTCGCTGATGACCAGAGGACCGACCTTTGGATAGGCGTTGGTCGCTGCCGGAGTGTTGGTGCTCATAGCCACAAAGTTAAATGTGCCGGTGGATTTTTGATGCCGCCCGAAAGCGATGTCCTTATCCGACGGGCCGAAACGTTCCGTTTCATAATAGCCGGTCAATACGCCGCCGGAGCCGGACTGCAGATACACGGTTTCGCCGTTCTCGCTCAACTGGAACGGAATATTACAACCGGGTGCTGATGGGTTATTGAAGGACTGCGACTCGTAAAAGACGATAAAGTCGTTTGGCTCGATGAACGTGCCTTCTGGAATCTGATATTTTTTACGTTCCTGTTCGGTGTCATTGTCATCGGACAGGAACCAGCCGCCGATATTAACGGGAGTATCGGTCGTGTTGTGCAATTCGATCCAATCGTCCGGATGGGTATCCGAATGGGCCAGCAATTCATTGATGACCACGGCGCCAATCGCGGGGATATCGCCCGCGTCATCGGCACCGGGTGAGCCGCCGGGCATTGCGCTCGGACGCCAGCCGGATTTGTCATCCCACAGATTCGGGTCGGTGGCGGCGGGATCTTTGATCGTCAGGCTAAACCCTTCACCATCGGTAATATCGAACCAGCCATCCTTATAGTCAAATTGGTGAATAATTGACCCGAAGGCATCCTGCATTTCGACCTTTTCTCCACCGTTTTCGAGTTGACCGGTGTATTGGCCGGCGATGGAATGACCGGTGCCGTATTTGGCGGTAAAGGCCGGGATGTTTTGAACAGCCAGTGTATATTGCCCCGGCAGCAAATCCATCGACGGAAACGTAAAGTCCACGCCATTGGTCATTTGAACAAGGCTCAAATTGATCGTTTCGGTACCAACATTTTTAAACTCGACGAACTCGGTATTGGGATCGGCCGGGTGATACATCAATTCGGTAATCCGAAGTGAGCCAGCCACCGGACCAACGGCAAATGTCGCTTCATTGAGCGCGGACCAAACGCCGCCCTGCAGCGTCCGTGCCTTGAGGTGCGCGGCGGCATTGAGTGTCAATCCTTCAGTGTAATTCACCGCATTGGGATTAATCGCTCCGCCCGGCAGTCTCGGGTCTTCGCCGTTGACCGTGTACCAGATAGGCGTCGGTCCGGTTTGCGTGTCCGGATATTCGCCGGTCAGACGCGGCAGCACGATCATATCCGAACTGGTCAAGCTCGCGTTGATGCCATGAATGGCCAGGACGTTTTCACCGTCAAGCAACAGTCCGACATGGGCCGTTACATCAAACACTTCCGGTGTAGCGGAAGCTTCGTGATTGCCTGCGGCGGCACTTCCCGGCACATCGTTGGTTACAGTCGATGAGCGGCATATTTCCGTTCCGTTCAGGTAGGCGACAAAACCATCATCGTATTTCATCGACAGCTGAAGCGTTTCGACTCCCAGGCTGCTGTCATAGTCAAATTCGATGCGACACAGCACCGATTTGCTGTGATTGCGCATGATCGATTGCACATCGGTGTCGATCCAATTGTCGTAATCGCTGCCGGTGTCATAGCCTACGCCCGTTCCCGTCGTTCCGTCGGTCCAGTCGGCAGTCGGCGTAAAATCAACTGTCGTCCAAGTCTGACCGAGCGAATTATCCGTCGGCACATGCGCATAAACCAGAGCACCTTCGGCGACCAGCTCCGCTTCCACATAGGTTCCGCCGCCGGAGCCGGTCAATGTCATCTCGATGAGATCGTTGGCGTCGATGTAGCCGCCGTGCTGATAGGTTCCGTTGACGTTGAAGATCGGCGCTTCGGTGGCGGGGTAAAGATGGGCCGCGCGAAGCTGGTCCAGTACAAGCGGGCTTCGCTGGGGAATATAAGAATCAATCTTTTTCGTCACGACCGGATCCCAGGTATCAATGGTGTTCAGCGGCGGATTTGTCGATCCTTCCCAGTAGTCGCGTGTATCACCCCAGCGAGCGGCCTCCGGATTCAAGGCGGGACGCAGGGCATCGGTAATCGCGATAAATCGTTCCAGACAAGCCTCAACCGTCAGGGCGCCGCCGTTAAACATGTGACGATGGACATGGTCGGCAAAACGCAGTCGGAACTCTTCGTTCTGACGAAGTTTGCTGTAAAGCTCTCCCGGCGAGTTCCCGGAGTTGACGCCGGTTCGATTCGTCCCCAGCTCAAACAGGAAACTCTCGGCGTCCCACTCGATAAAACGGAAAGGCCCGTTTTGCGCACGATTGCGATAGACATACCAGTTATTATGCGGCCAGTCCTTGTTGCCTCCCCAGATATTCAGCAGGACATAATCAATAAAATCGTCAATATCCACCCGTTCGCACACTTGCGCATACAGTTGGTGGGTGGACATGTCGCCGTCGATGAGAATCATCAATTCATCCCACGCCTCGCGATTGCCGCTGACCAATTCAACTTTATGCTTGATAATGTCATAATCTTCCGGCTGGCCGCCAAAATAGTCGGCACAGTAGTGTTCATCCGGCCGCTCGGTGGCGTCATGGACGCCCCAGTAAATCCCGTTGACATAGACATGAACGAAGTAGCCCTTCAGGGCCGGCCAGCCCATATCCTGATGCATCACGCGAGCATAATTGTCGCGGCAGTAGAGCGCGTTGTTGTAACCAATATAGTCGCCGCTGCGATAACAGCAATAGGACCAGGTATCGAAATAATTACCGCGTAAGACAATGTTATTGATGGTATCGACCGCGTCCTTGCCGAAAAACGGGTACTTCAGCTTAGCAGCACCGTATTCATTACGGAATGCGAATCGCAGCGACTTTTTGCCGTAAGTTTTGTTGCGGCTGCCGCCGCCGTGAATTCGAAGGCCGCCGTCTTCCTGGAAACCCTTACTGCCGTCGGCCAAGATCAACTCAATGGACGCTTCTCTCTCCCAGTAAGCACCACGCGAAGTTGGATTGGCGAAAATACCGCTTGGTCCCCACATATCATCGGCCGACAAGGCCAGTGACACCGTCGGGATGGATTTGAGGTCATCAATGAGGCTACTGCTGTAGCGGGGGTCATTGACAATCTCCGGGTCCATCTGGTAATCCCACCGATAGTCAACCGGCAGCCCCGCGCCGGTCTGGGCCAGTACGTCCTGCAGGAACAGATAGCTCTGGGTCGCCACTTTCGAGTCGCCGTAGTCCGGCTTGACGGCAATCGCCCGGACAACCGTGGTGGTGGTCACGGAAATCGGCCCGGTATAAGGAACACCGGCAGTTTCATCCGGCGCGCTGCCGTCGGTCGTGTAATAAATGGCAGTTCCTTCAGTATCCGTGGTAATTGTCACGCTGAAGGGATTTTCGTAAAAACCATGCTGAACTGATAGTTTGGGTTCATCGACAAAGCCGGCCACTCCCGGACCGTTTAACGTCCCGGGCGTCGGCTGGGCAAAGTACACAATCTCGCTGCTGGAAAAATCGACACCGTAAGACACATCCACCACCTGCTCCGGGAAATCCTTGCCGCCGGCGTCATACTCGCTGGTGACGGTGGTGCCGTCGGGTTTGACCAGGGCCAGATAGTCGCCGTCGGCCGCGAGTGAAAAATTTGTATGCAGATAGCCGGACGAATCGACATACGGATAGTTTTCGGGATATGATGGCTGTGTTTTTCCCGAGGCGAAGACAATCAGGTGTTTGCCGGCCTCAATACTGTACCCGGCTGGGAACCGCCACTTCGTTAGGTTTGAGTCATTGTCCGTCAGGTACCAATTCTCCAGGCTGATCGTCTCGTCGCTTTCGTTATAAATCTCGATCCAGTCGGAAGGTAGGCCGTCTCCATCCAGAAAAGCACTATCGTTGCTGGCCATGAATTCACTGATGACCAGGCTGCGGCTATCGGCAAGCCAGTTGGACGCGATAATCGATAAATCCGACAGCTCCACACCGACCATCCCGTCCAGATTTCCGCATGACGGCAGCAAGCACGCCATGTCAAGCCAGTTGGCTCCAAAAGCGAGCAAATCAGCCAGACCTACCCGGCAGTCGCCGCTCAGATCACCCGGCAGGTAGTTGAGCTGCGGGTTGACGCACCATGACTCGTTGTCTGCAACCGTCACAAGCACCGGCAGAATGGTAATGCCGTCAAAACGAGGATCCGAGCTTGTCGCATGATGCGTAATCATGACCTGATGCGGCCCTTCAATGAATGTATCATCGACCGCCTGCACGGTCACCGTCTGCACATCCGTCCAATTGCCCGGCTGCCATTGAAGAAGTACCGGTACGCCCGGACCGGCGCCCAAGTCGATATCGGCCCCGCTGCCGTCACCGGCTTCATCCGGCGTTACGGACACTGTCACGGTATCGGTCGGCGGTTCCAGCAATTGGATGGTATAGGTATCTGTCGTCGCTGCTTCTTCGTCCACGGATGTGTCGCCGTCACTTTGAATCACATTAATTCCGAAGGCAGTCAAGCTGATAGAGTGCCAATAGGCCTCGATGCCGGTGCCGCCGGTACTGCCGGAAGCAAAGCGGACAGCATTATCATAATTGGTGTTTGAGCCGCCGTCTTTGATATCGAACACGCCCTGGCTTTGGCCATCAACGAAAAACTCATATTGTGAAGAAAGCGGCTGGCCAACGCATCGGATGCTATGAAATTCATTGGCTGAATCTGATTCGAGTGTGATCGTACCGCCATGGACCGGGCTGACCTGAAACGCATTTCCCGAAGCAGTTTGAATCGTGAACCCCACCCGCTCCTGCGAGGTCAGGCCCCAGCCGGGATCATTGGCGACACTGACGCCCCAGGCGCCAAACCCGGCAAACGAGGCGTCCGGGCCGGGACGCACGGTCATCGTAAATTCCCACCCGCTGATATACATCATCTGTAAATCTGCCGGTGAAAGCTCGGTGTAATAAGCGGGATTAAGATTCGCGGCGTTATCCAGAATGCGCCAGGCGTTGGTTCCGTTGAGATTGATCCCTTCGAGTGTAACATTTGTGCCCGAGCCGGATTCTGTCCAGCCCTGACTGACTGGGCTTTCGATCGGTGTTCCGGCATCCGCGTCATATTGCCCCAGAATCCCCGCGCTTGCAAAGGCTGACAGCCCCGCAAAACAAATCAGGATAAAATATGCTGTAACTGCCTTGCCCATCACATCTCCGCCTTTTGAACACTGACATTTTTCTGCAAAATTCAAGACCCACCCCATTAAATAGTTGTCACTGCCTCTAACACCATGCCTGACACAGCTAATTCAAGGCTTTTTCCGCTATAGTTCCCCTCTAAGGCCTTCCGGCGTCATAAGCCTGACCCGAAGACCATTAAAGGCACGACATGCATACTTAAGTGCTTAAGTGTACATGTTAGCATAATTCAGCGGCAAAGTCAACTTTCAAGCCGCAAAAACGAATGAATGCCCCGTGGTGGATGGACAGGAGAAAAGAAATACCCCTTAA
Organism: Sedimentisphaerales bacterium; assembly: GCA_028282905.1. Taxonomy (GTDB): domain Bacteria; phylum Planctomycetota; class Phycisphaerae; order Sedimentisphaerales; family Anaerohalosphaeraceae; genus 4572-13. Next base: position 83,312 of record JANQGW010000183.1, read on the forward strand.
CTCTCTAAAATAAAAAGAGTTATATTCGCATAAAAAAAGGTGCGACCCGTTATGAATCACACCAGCAGTGGGCGTTACTGGACTTGAACAAAAAAAGGAAAATGTCGCACAAGACTTTGTAAATAAAGAAGTTAGCGAGACACCCTCTCCATGTAGAAAAGTCTTAAAGGTGCATAATCGGGTGCATGAAAGTGATTTCCCCACAGAACTGCAGGAAATCATCGATTCCTGGGATAAACTGCCTAGACACATTAAATTGACCATTCAAACTCTTATTAAATCTTGCTCTGAAATATAAAACTAAAGGAATATGGTTTTATGCTGTTTTGACATGTTTTTCAAGGCCAGCATTAGTATTTATGTCGTGAAAATTTGAAGAAAATTGAGCATCAGTTCGACAGTCCTCCATTCGCTCCATAACCCCTTTATTTACAGTGGTTTAAAGTGAATTTTTTAGCCAAAAACGAGGGTTACAAGTGAATGACAAGTCAATAACAACTGGTGCCAGGAGAGAATTACAAGTGGCGATTGACACCATTTTGACACCACTCAAGTTTTTATTTCCTCTATAATGCCCCATATTTGCTTTCTAAGAGCTTATATTCTTCTGGGTTTAAAACGGTCTTAGAAGTGTATCAACTTGCCCCCAACCCAGATCATTCTCTTAACCCAAACAACCAAGCTGTGTCACTTCTGCTAATGGGAAATAATGATAATCAAAGAAGCAATCATTAGGAACAGGCCAAAAACTGACATGTGACAAGTCTAAGAAACTATCCATTCTTTATCTTCGTCTCTTAGTAGCCTTGTAATTCGTGACCTTAAACTCTTTATAAGACATTGAATTGCCTGACAATATACCCACGCCTCATATTCATGCGATGGCCTTGAATCAATGAAATCTATGCCCTCCGCAATTTCTTTAAGATACCAATCTAGCTGGATTCTAGCATGTCCTATCTCATGAAGGAATGCCGATTCGTAGGCTTTTTTTGAACCTGTTTTTTCGCTGATTATTTTTTCATTATATGTTATTTGCAGCGTCACCTTGCTTGCATCATCTATTTTGCGACTAACATGAAGCCTAGATGCAAAGTTTCCAAAATTCTTTAACTGTTTCTTTGACGCCCTATTAAATTCGATCTTAATAGATTCAACGGGCATTGCCTGTCCCATAATTTTATCATTTAAGTCTTTGAGATTATCAGCATTTTTAACCGCTTCTTCCGCAAACTGTAAAAGTAAATAGCTTAAATTATCATCACCTGATAAATAATGTTTGTCTCCAATTATTAATCTATCTAAACAATAGTTTTCATAATATTTAAGAAACTTACAAATGTCCGGGTTGAAAAGTTGAAGCTTTCTGCCTTGTTTCGTCCAAGGACGATCTTCATTAATTCTGCGTTGCTCAAGCCAGTGAAGGAGTTTTGAAATGAATTCAGGAATATTTTCAATTATGGTTTCGTCATCCCAAAACGCTTCATCAAGTGTGTGGGCTGACCCAAAACAATTCTCAAGAATCTTATTTTTTGTTTTATCTTTAGACCAAAATAAAGAGATGTATTCAGTGAGATCTTTTGCAGCTTTCCCGGAAATATTAGGAAATCGTTGAAACATTATTACCTTCTCCTTTTTATACAATCTTCTAGCGAGTGAATGTTTTAAAAGAAGTAGAAAGGACTAATAGGTAACCTTGTTCAAACAAGGCCCTCCTTGGTCTCCTTTTGTGAATATAAATCCGCCTGACATCGTAAGATGTTAGTCTGACCAAACCAATTCCTCAATGGCGCGTAATACGATATAGTTTTCAAAGTCCACACTATCCTGTTCTTCTTTATCCAATGTGTTGCAGTCTGGAAGTAGGGCAGCAGATAGAATAGGATACTTTTTTTGTGCCTCTTGCCAATATTTCACATCGCACTGTTCAGTCATCAATTCTCCAAGAACTTCATGAATTGATATACCAAAATGACTACTCAGACGTTTGAACAGACTATACTTAATTAGGTCATCACCATAAATGAGATGAAACATCTCATCGATTGGAATTTCATAATTATCTTGAATGAGTTTTAAGTCCCCCATCCCCTGTCCTTTAAGCTTACCTCTCATCACCTCAGTCATTCTACGGAATACCCCATCACGTTTCCCCTCAAAACAATCGAGCGCAGCAGTCATTTTTTCTCCCCTTGTAAAAAATTTGGTTTGCTCATTACACCGTTCTCCACATGTATCTAGGGTCCATGTACCGCTTCATTAGACCTAACAATTCTGGTTCTTGTATGCGCAAATCCTTTTGCACTCTGCCCAAAACTATCCTCAGGAAGTGCCTGAATTTTAGTAAATACCTTAACTACAACATTTTAGCAACTGTACCTATGGATTGTAAAGTACTTTTCGGCAATTTTCTGGATTTCCATGAAGTTTTATATTATATATACTTTTAAAAGCTGTATCTTGTTCAGATACGCGAAACGTGACAAGCCATCCTTCTATTTCAACACAAGCCCATTGTCTGTCCATTTACAGGTGAACTATGCAAGTGTATCCCACGCATCAAGCATTTCCAGATGTCAGAATATGAATATCAAATCATATTCTGATTAAATCTCAATTTCCGTAAGAAGTCATGTGGAATTTATAAAAAAGAAGGAATCAATCCTTAAGGATTCCGGACTATGCAAATCTTTATATATTGTTACGATTACATGTACGCAATGGAAACTATCAAAAGCAATCCCTTAGATCTTTACGGTGGAAAAAGGCATGTTGCAATGAGCATGCAGAAAAGTTTACAAAAATTATTTTTGAATAAGAAAGTTTATGATAATTTTGTGGAGCAAGGGCTAAATAAGAGCCTACTTGAAGACATTATTTCTGGACAGGAAATGCCTATAGGTCGGTTGTATAGAGTTTTTAATTTTGCTGAATTGTGTCATGGTGGAGATGATTTGGGAAATATTTTAAAAGAGCCATCATTTGCCAATGAAGAAACTAGGACCTATTGGGAAGAAACTTTTGAAAAATATCCAATAGTGTCAGTAGGAGAACCTGGAATGAATTTGGATCTCTATATATATCTTCGAGCAATTGAGGAAATGGCATGGGATAATGAATAAAGGGCTATAGCGAAGTTATGGAACTGGACTTCAAATCGTCCCAATAATTTTCTTCACTAAGAATGATCCGCTTCTTGCCTGTTGCTTTTAATAACTCTTCTTTGAGTATAGCATTTTCAGCTTTCAAATATTCGATTATCTCCTGTTGCTGCCGATTCATCCATCCTGCCAGCATCGTGAGAAGCATCATAGTTGGTTTTGTTTTCATGAAATTTTCGTTTATCTGAATATCATCCACGAGAAATTGGAGCTTAGATTCTCTCTAATTCGCTATTTTCTCCAAATATCAGACGATGGTCTGATTACCGGATTATTTCGCTTGCCGTAATACCTCTTGTTACGTCTCGCTTGTCTCCTTGACTCTTTCTGAACTTCATTCTTGACTTTTTCAAATTCAACTTTAAAGCGTTTTGCTAATTTTCCCACCGGAAACGTCACTGAGTATACTATGTGAATATAACCGATTAATATTGGGAAAAGTCGCTCTTTTTCTTTCAAAGGCTCGATTTGTTCAACGACAGACATAATTTCATCAATACACTCGCTTTCCTCTATTTGGCCATTTTTGTATCGAATGACAAGTTCATCAACCGTAGCGACAGGCCCAAGTTCAACGCCTTCCTCTATAATATCTATGTCAGCAGAAGTGATTTTAAATGCCTCAATAGCCCTTTTGACAAGATTAGATGCTTTATTAAAAAATGCAGTTACATCATTTGTGAAATAACTTATTCCTTGGCGAAAAGCTCCATACGATACTAATATTGAGTATACCGCTGAAGAACCAAGCGTTATATATACAATGATTGAGCCATGCTCAATAGTAATCGTTGCTCTAACTCTTCGATGAAACATTCTTCTCAACTGGTTGTTAATTTTACCTTTAATCTCGCTTTTCAATGCCTTAAGAGAAGGCGGTTCTCTATTCGGTCAGTAAAAGCTCCCCGAAGAATATCGTCAGCCATTTGTCAAATAAAATGAGATGGCTTTGACATGCGAGTTAAAATATTTTCTCTATCAACCCTAAGAGATTATTTACAAATGGTATTAATAGCGAAAGAGTAATGAATACTATTATCCGCCATGCAGTCCAAGGATTAGCCTTAACCCTACTTTTAATTTGTTCAATGATATCAGGTGTTTCTTGGGAATCCTGATTCGACTCAATCTCGCGGACAATCTGAAGTACATTTGGGGATATCTTAAACATTGATGCATAACCACTTGATAACGAAGTAATATCTTCAACTGCCCCAAAGTTTTCCATTGTTCTTATTAAAATATCGTATTTTTTGTCATCCATCTATTGAAGTTTGCTCAATCACCCATGGACGTTTTAAGAAAAAAGTTCGACCCTCTGAAAACCATCTTTCTAATATTTTTAGAGATTCAATTTCTTCTGCTTGTAAAATCATAAAATACGATATTAAGAACAACAGTACATATCTTTAAGAAATAATGACTGGTGAACTTTCTAATTATGAATTGGTATCCACTCTTTTTCTTCGAGTACTTTCCAGGCAATGCGAATATGTTCTTCTTTGAACATCTGTTTTCTTTGATTCCATGCATAAGTTATTTGAATTGCTTCTTCTTCTGTTTTAGCATTTTCCTTAGTGGCTACCCAGTGAACTGTTGAAAGCAGTTCCATTCCAAATGGTGTTTCAAAACCTTTAATTAAATCACCAACTCGGTCAAATCGTTTCTGGGTTTCATAATGATTACTTAAGTAGTCATCGGCTTTTTCAGTAGCTTCACGTATTAACTCAATTTGCACGTCCGGCTTGTCTTCGGCATCGGCGAAGCCTCGAATAAAATATCCCTCAATAACATTAAGAACATGTCGTAAGTTTTGGGCATAAGGTCCGTATATTGCCTTAGAGTAATGTAAATTAAGATTCTCTCCGGTTTCCTGCATGAAATACATAAGTTTATGCATCTCAAGCAAGCTTACAAAGGGGTCCATTACTGCTTTTAGATAACGATTCATTAAGCCCAATAATGCTGCTCGTCCTACAGTCATATTAGGTTTTTTCTTTTCTTTTACCATCTCTTCTGCAACAGGAGCCCCAGAAGGTTCATATAACAAAACTTGCACATTAGGCAAGGCTTTGAAAGCATTTTGAATCATTGGTTGTATTTGCTCCCATTTTAAGCCACCAAGACCGCAACCTAAAGGAGGAATCGCGATAGAATGGATATTGCGACTGGAAACTTCTTTAACTAAAGCATCTAATCCAGATTCAATGTCTTCAATTTTGCTTTTACCTTTCCAGTGTCTTTTAGTAGGAAAGTTAATAACGTATTTTGGATTTTCAAAGCGATTTAAGTCGTAGATTAACATCATGCCTGGATGAAGCTTTTTTTTGTCACAAGCAAACTTATATGCTTTAAAATTTTCAGGAAAAGCTTTTTTAAATTGCAAAGCAATCCCTCTACCCATTACACCAATACAATTAACTGTGTTTACGAGAGCTTCAGCGTCTGCTTTAAGGATGTCGCCTTTAGTCAATTTTAACATCATTCCCTCATGTCTAAAATTATTCAATAATACCAATCTCTCTCAACTTCTACTTCAGGGCAAGTATCATTCCCTAATATCTCAAGGATTTGGTTTTTAATACGAGTGGTACAAGCACCAATTTTTTCTACTAAATCCCATGGAAATGATTCATAAATTAAAAACTCAGCCTGCTTGCCTTCCTTGACAAGCATATCTCTGAAATCTGTTTCGTTAACAGCAGACCAGTTGATTTCATCAAGGTCAGTAGGGTCATTGTAGAAATTTGCAAATCTTTCTCCTGCATTTCTATCGGAAAAAGCCCATCGGACATTGTTCTGATTTGCCCATTGAGTAACAGCCCCTAAATCCGCTTGTAGATGTAATATTGGACTTTGGCCTCCGCGGTAGCTTATATCCGGATGATTTCCTCGGTACAATATATAGAGCATTATTGAACGAGGGCAAAAATAGAAAGGAACATACTCACCGACCATGGTTCCTTCATGGCATTTGACTTCGAGTTCTTTGAGCCTCCGCCTTTTTATCTCGGACATGCCCACGATTTCACATTCCATATCAAGTTCCAAACGCTTCGCATCTGACCACAGAACTTGGTCTCGCAGGATATTATCCAAGTTATTAATATGTGTAATATGATAGATTTTTGGCCTTAATGTGTCCATGGAGACCTTGTATTCTCTCAATGCAATCTCAAATAACGTCCTTTTTGGATTTACGTCTATACTATACGTACTAATTAAAAAAAATCAACAAGTTATGTCGGGCTTAATTGTCCTAGAAGCCATTTCAAAACTAAAAATGGCGGCGATATCAGCATTAAAACGCAGATTATGGTAGCTTTGAAATGGCTTCTAGTAGATAAGCTATATAGGAGCATCCATACGGAATCCAGGATATCTTGTTAGAGGTGTAGGGAAATAAATGTTTAAAGAACCGCCTTTTACTATCTTTAGTCGTCCTTCATTCTGACTTGATAGCACCAGCTACAGACACCTTCCAGACCATATAATGGAAGTTCGTAAATTGGTACTGGATTATCACATAAGGTGGCAATCAGTACCATGACTGTGCCCGGTTGTGGCTTGCTCTCAGGCATGGATTAGTTACAATGCGAAGCAACAACAGTATTGAATGGCTGGTGTTGTGGCTTGCTCTCAGGCATGGATTAGTTACAATGGGTGATAGCCATAACAGAAGAACAACGCCGTTGTGGCTTGCTCTCAGGCATGGATTAGTTACAATAAAAAGCATCGTGCTCATACCCGTACTATCGTTGTGGCTTGCTCTCAGGCATGGATTAGTTACAATTGTAAACAGCAGATCGGTTACGTACCACTGGTTGTGGCTTGCTCTCAGGCATGGATTAGTTACAATACTGGAGGAATAGAGGAATTAGAACAAAATGTTGTGGCTTGCTCTCAGGCATGGATTAGTTACAATGCATCTTTTTCAAGTCCTGCAGCAACAAGCACTTGTGCCGCAATCAGCTCAGAATAATTCGAGCTGACAGGGCGGTGGCGGGGTTGGTTTGCGCATTTTTCCCCAAAAA